>NZ_JBDQQS010000002.1:0-487174 GCF_039888615.1 Hoeflea sp. CAU 1731
TGCCTCCGTGGCGTGTACGAAGAGCGCCGGCGTGCCTGTGGAGGCGAGCGACGCCGCAGCCTTTGCGCCGATATGGCCGCTCTTGCCGACGCCGGTCACGATCACTCGGCCTCTTTTGGAGGTGACTAGTTCCATAGCCTGCAGGATGGCGTCCCCGAGCGGCCCCTCCAGCATGTCAACGGTGGCCGCGACGCCGTTAAGGGACGTGTGGGCGGCTTTAAGGATTTCAGCCTTGAGATCGGTGCCCGGCGGCATCATGCCCCTTCCTTGGCGAGATCGTCGAACGCCTTAAGGCGCGACAGCATCGCCGGCATTTCTTCAAGTGGAATCATGTTTGGCCCGTCCGAGGGCGCAGTGTCCGGATTATCGTGAGTTTCCATGAAAACCGCCGCGCAGCCGACGGCGAGCGCCGCGCGCGCCAGAACCGGCGCGAACTCGCGCTGGCCGCCTGACGATGAGCCTTTGCCGCCCGGCTGCTGAACCGAGTGGGTGGCGTCGAATACCACCGGATATCCGGTGTCGGCCATTTGAGGCAGTGAACGAAAATCCGTCACCAGCGTGTTGTAGCCGAAGCTTGTTCCGCGTTCGCACAAAAGAATGCGTTCGTTGCCGGTCGAGGCGATCTTCGTCGCGACATTCGCCATGTCCCATGGCGCCAGAAATTGGCCTTTCTTGACGTTGATCGCTTTTCCGGTGGCGCCCGCCGCCAGCAGCAGGTCGGTCTGGCGGCAGAGATAGGCCGGTATCTGCAGGATGTCGACAACCTCGCCGGCGATCGCCGCCTGCGGGCTTTCGTGGATGTCGGTGATGACGGGGCACCCGAAACTGTCGCGAATTTCGGCGAGAATCTTCAGGCCTTCATCGATGCCGACGCCGCGCTCGCCCGACACGGAAGAGCGGTTGGCCTTGTCATATGATGATTTGAAAACCAGCGGTATGTGGAGATCGCTGGCGATCCGGACGACGGCTTCCGCCATCTTCATCGAATGGTCGCGACTTTCGATCTGACACGGCCCGGCAATCAGTACGAAAGGCATGTCATTCGAAAATATGACCTTGCCCACTTCGACGGATTTCGTTTGTGACACCGAAGGACTCTCCAGCAGCAATAAATCCGAGAACACGCAAAATAAGCCCGAGTAGAACACCCGGACTCATATCCTCTCAATTGGGTACCTGTTTACCGACTGGCGGGAGGCGGTCCGTTGTCATCCTGACACCAGCCAATGCAGGTGATTGCGACGATGCCAGCTGCAGCGCCCAAGGCGACCAGTGCGCTTTGGTCGACACCGCCACCATTCGGATTAGCTTGCGAGTGAGTCGATGATTCAGTGCCCAGCGTAGCCGTTTCGAAATTGGCTTCCGTAACTTTAACACAAATCGATCCATCCTTGCCTTCCGGCTGAAGGATGCTGATTTCCGTATTCTGAGCCGCCGCAAGATTGCAGGTCGAGCCGATATGCACGCTGGCCTTGCCATTCGGACCAACGTTGATCTGGGAACCGGACGTGATTTCTGTGCCAGCTTTGCCTTCAATGAAACCGGTGGTACCGGAATACATCACGCTGCCGGACGAATCGGCGATCTTGCCGACGACCGGGTAGGCCTGATTGGAGGCCTGTTTCGTCGTGCAGGTGCAATCCAACTCCTCGGCATTCACGAGGGAAATCCCGCCCAACAAACTACATACTATAGTCGTCGCCAATAAAACTTTCATCGCCAAACTCCATTCTTACGGGAACTTTTATCCCATACTACTTTATCCTGTTGTATTTGCAAGGCGCCATTGCACTGCAATACAAAACCTTCATACTACGTTTCTGATCGCGCGTGAAGGGTCACGCTGGTGTATACCATACCGTTTGTTTGTTTAAAATTTGTCTCCAATCAACATAGTTTGCGATAATGTAATTATTGACGGAAAAGCGTCGTCGTTGAAGACAAAACGGGTATGATGGTGCTACCAAAAGCCTAAATCTGTTGTAAGTTGAGCAAATCGATTATTTGGATTGCAGGATGTTTTTTCAACTCGGGACCGTGAGCGGTTGCAATGCAATCATCAAGCGGTCGGAGGCTATGTCTGCGTCACATTCAGGCTTTCATGATTTTTTTTGTCATGTAGTTCCAGTAGACGTGTGAAAGCCCCTTTTTCAGGAATGCAGCGCACTGAAACACCTGTGGGCGAAGATTGCTAAAACGTCCGCCCACAATGAAAACTGCGTGGAGAGGTTTGGGCCATCTTGCAGCGAGAGCGGAGGGAAGCCTTCTCGGCTCATTCGCCAAAGTGTAGCGTATTGGAGATTTTGGCATGTGCGCTCTGTGCGGCATGCTCCACTGGCGCAACACTTCAGACGCCAGCCAATCCGGCAGGGTTGTCGCTTGATACCTCACGGGTATTTCGAATTCGGCGCCGAGAATTCTGCGAGAGAGCTCGAGCACCGTGCTGACATAGTGTGCGGTCCGCTCATCCTTCATGCAGCGGTCCCAATCAAAATCGCTCGGGAGCGATTCCGCCATCGCCGCAACGTCGCAGAGCCAGATGGGGCGCCAACCGCCGTGTTTGAGAAAATGAAGGCAAATGAGCCGAAGATGTTCTTCTTCTGAAAGTGTGGGTAATTCCAACCCGGATATCCACACTTTCTTGGCCATTTTCAAAGCGCTATCATCCAGTTCATATGCGCTCAAAGTCTTATGAACATCAACGCTTATAAAGGATGACAACCTGTCTCCTCGCATGTGAAGCGTCGTTGTTTTATCGCCAATCCGTAGAATCTTGTTTCCGGTGAGGCGCGCCACCTCGTTGACCGCGTCTTCATATCGCACCTCGCCGCAACAAAGATCAATGTCACCGACCGGCCGCGATTGGGGTGAAGCATAGTAGCTTCCGAGCGCAAGTCCTTTGATGAAAACGTGTGGTATATTGCTCTGCTTAAAGGACCGATTTAGCGTCTGGATAAAAGTTAGCTGTGCGTTGAAACGGATCGCGTTTCTTGCTGCTGCGGCAAAAAAAAGTTGGCCCTGCTTGGTGCGAGAAAATCTTGGGTTTTCATGGAAGTGGTTCCAAATAAGCGAGCCGGCGCCGATGGAAATTAGATCATCAGCGCGATCAAGGAGGGCGATCTTGAAACAGCCCCCCTTGTTTTTCCAGATCTGATACAATGGCGCTTTATCGGTTTGAAGCGACAAAATTTCGTGGCTCTGCGAACTAGAGATCTACACAAATGCACAACCCTGCAACACAGTCGACTATTAGGTTTAGATTTATGTCACAATCATCGCAGCATTGACTAGGATTGGTGCAGAAATTCAACAAATCACCGGGTGGAATACATGACGCCGCCTGTGCGGCGGTTGGCGCTGTTATCGAGGCAATGAGTGGTGCGCCAAAGGCCGATGCGGTGGCCAGTTTCCTTAGAACGTCACGTCTGCTTGTGGTCTGGAAGGTTTCAGATGGAGCTCGGTAAGCAGCCTCCAATAGCTTTGATCGTGACAAACGCTCAAGCGTCAGTTGCACATCCTCGACGCCGATATCATCTAAAGCTGTGGCGATTTCATGAGCGCTTGTTTCGCCATCGCAACGCTCCCAAACTGATGTAGCAGTTTTATTCAAGCAAATCGCCTCATCTCTTGCAGTGTCATAGACGATAGTCTCATCACCCATTTTTTGCAGAATAAGGTTCTTGTCTTTTGCTTTCGGGTTTTCATGCTTGCTCATAGTCGCCTCTTTCGGTTCTGTACTCTAATTTAGACTGCCATTTCGTCTACTAGTTGAAGAATACTGGTAGCTGTAGTTTTTGCGTCACCGCGATTACTGCTGATGGAAGATGCCTGACCTGCAACATTACGCAGCGAACTCAGCACCCGTAGTGGATTGATACGGCCTGCTGGCGTATTGGACAGCATAAGCAGAAGACCTTGACCTGGCGTCAGTTTCTTTGGCTTCCATTTCGCGGTTTCGCGATACCGTGTGCCGACGACCAGACCCACTGGATAGGGTTGTTTGGCGACCTTTTCGCGCATGCTCGACAGAGGCACATCTGTTTGATGGCGCGAACCATTTTCTCGCAATGAAATTGGTTTTTCGAGTGGCTCTACGCGCCCGTCCTGGTCAATAATCGCATATTCATCAGAGAGATACTTTGCGCCGGCATCGACCAGTTCCTTGATCAGGGAACTTTTGCCGCTCATTGAAGGGCCAGGCACAACAATCGCTCTGCCACGCCAAGCAACGGCGCCGGCGTGAACGAACACTCGACTTGGCGACATGGCTGCGATGATAATGTTTAGCTGGAAATCGAACAGGTTGAGTATTTCTTCGATTCGATGCGACCGACCGATTAAAGAATGATTGGAGTAGACCAGATGGAATTTCCGGGTTCTTGATCCAGGTTCGCGTCCACCGCGAATCATGGAAATGACAGTGTCACACTTGTCGCGGTCAACGAGCCTTACATAAGGCGGTAGCCGGTCGATCATGCTTCGCAGAAGATCGTTATCGGAAGCTCGAAGCCCAATATTTGCTCCAAAGGAAGACACACAGCAGGCAGCGGGCCAATCCAACTTGCTCAGTTTATCAAAACATGGGGTTGCCCATCGCTCAGTCAGTTCTACCGGCGCGTTCAATATTTCTACAGGCATCAACTTAAGTTTTTCTCCCGGCATTTCGAATCAGATTGTGTTTTACTTCCATCGTGAAAAATAGTGTTCATGAAGCTGTTGCATATTGTCAAATTAACAGAAAATATACATGTAATTAACATTTTGTATGCCTTCTCTATACTTCGGTAGTTAGCGTTATAGTTGCATTTTATCTGAACTCGTGAATATCCATGAATCGGACGTCATGGATGACAGGTGCATCGGTTGAGGCGAGGCTTGAACCTTGGGCGTCTTCGTTGCGGGAGGTAAAGGCGCGGACGCGACCGCTGTTCACATAGGAGCGTGTTGCGGTTTCAGCCGGACTGATATTGGAACGGCGCTGAATTTGGCGTTGAAGTCTTCTTTGATTTCCTTAATGATACTGTCAGGTACAGGCGATGCGACATATTGAGATGCCTGCAATGCTTCACGACCATTCGGGCGATAAATGACGCTCAAGGCCCTCCTTCTTCATGCCTTCCCCTATCGATACCAACTAATGGTCGTGGCGGCGCTTCTGTTGCTCGTTTCAACAACCACGCTATCTATTCCCTTTCTTGCAGGGAAACTCAGCGGAATGCTCCTGTTGGGCGATGGCGTGGGCGTTACCTGGATCGTTCTTCTCACTATAGCTGTGTTGGCAACGCAATTTGTTCTTCAATTTTTCAGCCGCTATCTGTCGAGCCGGGTGTCCCTTGCGTTGCTCGCTGACTTACGCGTTCGGATTCATGATCATCTGCAAATATTACCCCTATTGTTTCATCAGAGGCATAAGCGGGGAGATCTGCTTGCCCTGCAATCATACGAAGTCAACCAACTGAGTAATTTTCTGACCGGCACCCTAACCGGCATTATCCCCGCGCTGTTGACGGCGTCGGGAGCCGTAGTTTTGATGTACCAGATAGATCAGGTGTTGGCTCTTCTCGTCCCACTGCTTCTTCCAATTTACTACATCGTGATGAAGCTGGTGGGCCGACATATTCGAGGGATTGCAAGACGCGCACAGCAAGCGGAAGCCGACCTTCTGGCAACTGGCGAAGAAAACCTGGAGATGTTGCCCGCAATCAAGTCTTTCACACGCGAAAAGGTGGAATCCGTTCGCTTTCGCGACAAGGCCGACTATGCCATGCGCCTCAATCTGACCATGGATCGAATTAACGCCGCAATTGATCCCGCGGTAAAATTTGTTACCGGTACGGCGGCCATCCTCTTGTTGTGGTTTGCCGGCCAAAAACTCAGTACCGGTTCGCTGACCCCGGCTGAACTTGTCAGCTTCATGTTATATGCTGCGCTCCTGACGAGGCCAGTCGGAACTCTGGCCAATACCTATGGTCAGTTTCAGTATGCACGGGGTACACTGGCGAGGCTGCAATCTGTGATGGAAGAGCAGTCAGAGCCCGGCTATGTTCTGACGAAAGTAATACCGCGCTCACGCGGTGAGATCCGGTTTTGCAACGTCTGGTTTGCCTATCCCGATCGGGGTCAAACGCTCCGCGGCGCGAGTTTGACGATCCGACCGGGCGAGACAATTGCGCTTGTTGGAGCCAATGGCTCAGGCAAGAGTACTCTGGTCGCTTTGCTGATGCGCTTGTTCGAGCCCGACGCCGGGACCGTGTATCTCGATGGTCACGACATCTCGACCTTGAACCTGAAAAATCTGCGACATCAGATTGCCATAGTCCCCCAACGTCCGTTTCTTTTTGACGGCAGTATTCGCGACAATATCGGTTATGGTCGTGCTTCGGCGACGAAACAGGAAATAGAGGATGCCGCCCGCCTGGCGCAGGCGCATGACTTCGTTGTCGAATTCCCGCAGGGCTACGACACCATGATCGGTGACCATGGCGTACGATTGTCGGGTGGGCAATCACAGCGCCTGGCTTTGGCGCGAGCACTGGTAAAGGATCCGCCGATTTTGATCCTCGATGAAGCAACCTCCATGTTCGATCTTGAAGGCGAGGCTTTGTTCGTTGAGCAATCCTGCAGATGGCTCAAGAATCGAACTGTCATCCTGATCACGCATCGACCCGCCAGTCTGGCGCTGGCCGATCGGATCTTGCAGGTCACCTGCGGCAAGGTTCGAGAGGTCGCTTCAAGCGAGGAACTGCTCGGAGCCGATAGATGAGCGGTGTTTGCGGCATACTGGAACGTTTCGGTCGGAACGCCGGTCCGAAGCAGGTGAAGCGAATGACTACCGTGCTGGAACGCCGCGGTCCGGACCGAACAGGCCACTGGTCGGGTGAAAGGGTTTGCCTGGGCCACACTCTGCTTGCGACCACGCCCGAAGCGATTGAGGAGCGTCTGCCGTTCCAGCACCGGGCATCCGGTTGCGTCATCACAGCCGACGTTCGCCTCGACAACCGCGACGATCTGATCGGAGCCCTGGGGCTAGTCGCAGGCATTGCCATCGTTGGCGACGGCGAACTGATACTGCTAGCCTATTTGAAATGGGGCAAGAATTGCCTCGATCATCTGGTCGGCGATTTTGCCTTCGCCATTTGGGATCCCGCCAAGGAACAGATATTTTGTGCACGCGACCACTTCGGAATGCGTCCGCTTGTCTATCTGGAAGATCACCGTGATAGTTTTGCCTTCGCGTCTGAACCGGCATCGATTCTTGCCTTAGATGGCGTGAACCGATCATTAAACGAATCCAAGATCGGTGACTATCTGCTTGATTTGGAAGCATACGACCCGTCCAGTACCTTTTTTTGCGGAATTCGCCGTCTGCCGCCTGCCCATTTTCTGGTCGCTGACGGGTCAACTATCAAAGTGCAATCTTATTGGCGTTTGCAACCAAGACCGATCTTGGCCCTGTCATCCGACCAGGCGTATGCGGAAGCCTTTTATGATGCCCTGGAACGTAGCGTTCGGTGCCGTTTGCGAAGCCCTGATCCGGTGGGTGCGATGCTGAGCGGCGGTATGGATTCAGGCTCCGTTGTGGCGGTCGCAAGCGATATCCTAAGACGAAGCGACCATGCGCCGCTAAAAACCTTCTCGGCCATCAATTCTGCTGCAACGGACTGTATGGAGACGCAATCCATCTTTGCGTCACTGACGATGAAGGGTCTGGATCCATATCTGGTCGATTGCGCGCATCTGGAACCGAATTTGGATGACTTGAAGGAGACACTCCTGAGAATTGAGGAGCCTTGGGATGGAGAGATGACTTTGCCAAGGGCTGTCTATATCGCGGCGCGCAAAGCAGGCGCAAAAACCGTATTGGACGGTGCTGCCGGTGATGTGGTTCTCAATCATGGCAGGCATATCGCGCGTTTGTTCAGGGAAGGGCGGTGGCGCCAGGCCTGGCGCGACGCCATTGGCGAACAACGATTCTGGGGACCTGCCTTTCCGGCATGGAAGACGTTTATCGGCAGTGCGCGAAAGGCGTTTTTGCCCGAATTCCTTCTGAACACGGAGCAGCAATTGCGATGGTATTTCACATCCGGCGCCAGGAAAGAACTGTCCAGCTTGAATCCCGAGTTTGTCAGGCGAAATCGTTTGGACGAACGATTGAGGAACAGCCGGTTGCCCTCTCGCAGAGATTGGAAGTCGCCGAGCGCGGAACTCGCCGACATGATTGTACACCCTAACCTGACGGTTGGCAGGGAGCGCTACGATCGCGTCGCATCCTCACTGGGTATCGAGCCTCGGGATCCGCTCCTCGATCTTCGGCTCGTGGAACTTTGCGTCAGCCTTCCCGGTGACCAGCGCGAGCGCGATGGCTGGCCGAAATATGTGATGCGCAACGCAATGATTGACCACTTGCCGTCATCGGTGGTCTGGCGTCGGGGCAAGGAACACTTGGGCGGAAAATTCACCGAAGCGCTTTGGGCTGAAATGGATGATCTCGATAAATGCGGTGTTGAAAACGCAGGAGCATATCCGTATGCTCATTTTCATTCTTCTACTGCGGCTACAAACCATGGAAATCGGAAATTGGATTTCTTCGCATTGTGGCTAATGAGGATCAAGCAGACAAAGGAGAGTTCAAATGGAAAAACCGAAACAGAAGTATTCGACGCCTAAACTTGTTGTGTATGGAAGCGTGAATTCCCTGACTGCTGCCGGAACGGGTACGCAGAACGAGAATTCGGGCGGCGGCGCGGATCAAACCGATAAGCAGAAGGTATGATGCGGTGTATCGAGGCGGCGCATGGGACGCAAGGTACCCGGCGCGGATGACCTGCGCTAGAGGTAGACTGGTTGCAACATATCTTAAGGGTGCGCGTCTGACGCGTGTCGGAGAGGTTTAGCCGTTCAGTGAAAGGGTCCGTCGCTGCGCGACAATGGACTTTGCGCAACAATGAGCCATTCGGGCTGCTGCGAACAGCCTGTATGGGATTTCTAGCACATACATCAAATAGAATTGGCGCAGAATTTGGTAACCGGTTACAGCCTTTTGAGCTATGGCGGGATGGTAACGAATGCACCGCGCATGGAACCATATGCGAAAGCGCTTGAAAGCCTTGTCACAAGTGAATCGATTGTCCTGGATATCGGCGCCGGGAGCGGCATCTTTTCGCTGCTCGCCTGTCGGTTCGGGGCCAAAGCTGTCGTTGCAATCGAACCACAATCGGCCATTGAAATAGCCAAGACCACGGCGCAAGCAAACGGGTATCTGGATCGCTTCACATTTTACAAGGGGCTTTCAACCGACTTCAAGCCCGAAGCACAAGCCGACATAATCGTCTCAGACATTCGTGGCGTCTTGCCGTTCTTTCAGTCGCACATTTCTTCAATCGTCGATGCAAGAGAAAGACTGTTAAAACCGTCCGGCTGCCTGATCCCGCGCGCAGACACCGTCATGGCTGCGATCGTTGATGCACCTGATACCTTCAAGAAATTCGAGTCACCCTGGATTTCGAACGAGTACGGTCTGGATCTGTCTCCGGGATACAAGTACGTGATCAACAGTTGGATCAGGGTCAATCTAAAGGAGCAAGACCTGCTCTCCCTGCCACAAAGGTTTGCTCGTCTCGATTACCATAAAATTCTCGATCCAAATGTCATGAACCAGCTTTGCCTGAAAGCGGAGCGGGACGGAACAGCACATGGGTTTTGCCTTTGGTTCGACTCGGAGTTGACGGACTCCATTGGCTTTTCCAGCGCTCCGGGCCAGCCGGAACTGATATACGGCCAGGCGTTCTTTCCTTTCGAAGATGCAATTTCGATGCAGAAGGGCGATGAGATCGAGATTTCCATGAAAGCGAACCTGATCGACAATGATTACGTCTATTCATGGAACTGGCAGGTAAGATCCCGCGATGATAAAGCAGCGGCGAGAAGCGGACGGCAATCGACTTTCCTGTCGAATTTGCTGACAAGATCCGCTCTGGAACGGACGTCGGCGGATCACGTTCCGCAACTGGGTGCGAAAGCTGAAATCGATTTGGCCTGCCTCGAACTGGTTGATGGAGTAAACTCAATGGGCGAAATTTCGAAAGCGGTGGCTGCCCGATTTCCCGATCACTTCGGTTCTTGGCAGGAAGTTCTGAAACACCTTTCGACCCTGACAGAACGTTATCGGCAAACGGAATGAAGTTGTTTGGTTGGATCCGATGAAGGATGGACACTGATTTTTGGTCTGGTTGAGGGCTTCTCAATGAGAAACTGTCTTGATTGATGCATGGTTGAACATTCTTCCAGATCCGGCTCTGTTCAGGATGGTATTCTTCTAACCAGAGCTGCGAGTTTGCTGGCTGCTCCCGAGACTTGCAGTCCTGATCGATTTGGTAATTTTCCCGTACTGAGCGAAAAGTTTTCTAATGCCCTGCTTACCTTCGCTATCGAACAGGATATCCTTTGGACATTTCTGGATGCTGATGACCGTTATTTGAAAGCTCATGGTCGAGCAGACACACTGGAAACAAACCAATCTGTGGTTTCGGTTCTGAAGACGCAATCGAAAGACAATGCAGACAAGCTTGCAGAACAACTGAGAAACTGCCTGCGCATTCTTACGACGAGATGCGAACCCTTATTGCTGAAGGGCGCCTGCTTTATCGCGGAAGAAGATTTCAAGCCTCAATATTGGCGCTTCATGTGCGATTTCGACTTTCTTGTAGACGAATGTTTGCTTCGTGGTTGTGTCGATGCCCTTGAGGCGGGCGGGTATCGTAGTCTTCAGTCGGATTACAGCATCTCGATTGACAAGCACTATCCCCTAATGATGAAGGAAGGCTGGCCGACCGGCGTTGAACTTCATACTCGATGTCTGCGCTGGCCTGTCCAGGGATTGCTGGATGCGACAGAGCTGAGAAAAAACGCCACAATCATGGAATCCGAGGTTGGCAGATTTTTGATTCCTTCCTGCAACGACCGGATTATCCATCTCGTTTTGCATGCCCAGCTAGGCTCAAATTTCTATCGGCGGCGTGTCTTCCGCTTGCGCGATGCTGTAGATTTTACAAAGTTATGTACGTCCGGTGAACCGGATTTGGATGTGGTGCATGACCGGTTCATCCGAGCGGAACTTGAGGATCATTTTCTCGCCTTTGTACGTGCGTGCGAGCAGGTGACAGGTTTCTCATGGTATCCGGCCGTCAAATATTCAAAACGGCATTCCCTGTGGGCTGAGACAGCTTTGAAAGGTCTGGAAAAACCAGAGACGCTGAAAGTCTATCACATCGCCGATTGGATGCGTCTGGGACTGTCTGTTTTCGCAAATCCAGGACGCTGGCGTGGTGCAGTGTTTTCAGTGACAAACCGGCAGCGGGTCAAGAGACATCTCGAGAGAATTGTCCGGCAATGGCGGAACCTAAACAGTGGTTAGCCGGTCTCGGTCAAACCGTCGACAATCGAGAGAGAGATGTGTCGAACGGTCGGTAAAACCGGGCTATGTCGGGTCGGTCATTAACCGGTAACTGCTCATACTCCACCCAGGCGTGGGCATCAAGTTGGCCGCTGTCTCGTCTAATGCCGATTTTCAATTCGGTCGGTATTCCCTTGCGGCTCAAAATTCTGCGCAATATCAAAGACCGAACGAGACAACTATCTTCGCCAACCAGAGCGTTGGTGCAAAGGCCGACATATCTTCCCGTATCTACGGCGATCGTTCGCGCGTTATGGATTTTTCGGGTTGTACCCGAACTGCTGAATTTGACCATGCTTTCGAAACCGAGCATTCGCAGCCCGAGTGTGAAGAAGGGGAGATAAATTGCCGTAATCAAAACGACAGACTTTCCGGCTGGAGGCAATCGAAAGAAATTTATAAACTTCATACCAAATCAAGCCGTCTCTCGGACAATCGATGGTTCTACTTAATATAGACCAAGTAATTGCGATGCGATGCCCACGACATGGATGCGACCCAATCATATTCCAGATAGACTAGCCGTTTTTTACACATCGGTGACGATGCTCTTGTCGCACATGTCGCGGATTAGTGAAGCAACATCGGTTCGGACTGTCTCCCCGGTCACGTCGTAGGCTGCTTGGATTTCGTTACAAATTTCGGAGAAAGTCTTACCCTTTTCAACAAGAGACCATATTCTGACGCCGATTTCATCCAGCCCATAGTAAAATCCCTTTTCAGTATCGAGAAGAACGGCCCCGTCCTCCACTTCCTGAATAAGTATTGAACCGGCTGGTTGATAACTCGCGTTATCGTTGTGTGCCATAATGGCTCGCTCTCTTTCCTAGACAGTCCTTCACGGCCTCCCGTACCTGGCTCAGCCGATCGAACTCGTGGGGGTAGTTCAAGAGGTAAACCGGGACAAGTTCCGACAATTTGATGGCAGAATTAAGTGTATGCTCCATCGTAGTCCGGTTTGTCGGATCAAGTTGAAACATGCTTTTCACGAACGTCATGCAAGCCTGTTTCTGACCGATTGATTCGATTGATACATTTGAGCCAGCCGGATTTCGGTTGATCAGAAAACAGCACGCGAGTTCGAACGTTCCATGGACAGTCGGGACATGGCTTTTGCTCGTTAATCGCCTTTTGGTGGAATATTGAGCCATTTGCATTGTTGACGGAGGATTTTCAAAAAGGCCCTGAATGGATGCGGTGCAAAGGCGCAGTGTTGGGTAGGTGGGAATCACCTCTGCACTTGTGCCCGAGCACATTGTAACAAGCGCATCGTCGGTAAGCAGCGTCGCTTCACCTGCAAAGCTTGCGCTCAAAGTAGATTTTCCGGCGCCGGATTCACCCAGAAACGCAACAGACAGGCCGTTCTGCGCTATTGCGCTTGCATGAAGAACAATCTCTCCTGTCTTCGAGAGGAAACGCGGCAATACCTGGTCGAGCAGCAAATGCTCTATCGTTTCGTCCATTGTTTCGTGGGGGCGGTGAATCCTGATAGTCGATTGTTCGAGCAAAAGTTCGAAGCCTGCAAGTTCGTCAAATTGAATGAAGTATGCGCCATCCGACAACCACACTGAAAAGGAAGCGTTGCTGTCAATCCATACAAGCTGACCGCGTGATATTGTGGTAACCGCGTCATGTGAAATTTCGGTGATGAAAATGGTTGAGTAAGAATCCGGCTCGATGGATTCACTTATACTGACGAGCGGACGTTCGGTTTGCAGAATGTGATTTCCAAACCGGTAACGGAATTTTTGTCTTCTCGAAGATTGCAATTTGGACGTCAACTCCTGTCGACGAAGTTCTTCTTCATCTCGCCGACGTACAGATTACGTATTACTTCAGGTTCTAAAACTTGAAAGTACGATATCCCTAGCTTCAAGGATTCGGTCCCTGCATCGACAACCGTTCAGCCTCCGCTCTCTGCGTTTGAGACCGCATATGCCGATTTGCCGTCGCTTTCCCATTCGATGCGCTTGGAATTCGAAGGAACAGGACAACACAAACTTGACGACTATGCAACCGAACACAGCGCAACCAGGTGGGGTCAATGTCGTGGGGACAGCACGATCGACAGGAAATGGCGCAAGATGACGAAGTAAGTCATGGCGCAAATCAGGCACTCGAGATAGTTGGGTTCTTCGGTTTGTCCGCATGACCGACCTGCGGTCAGCTGGAAATTCGAAAGCGCGTCAGAATGGCCTGTTGCCGACAGGGGCCCGAGTTGCCTGCCGCTTCCGCACGCATCCCATCCTGTCTTGCGTGTTTCTTCCCCCAGCAAAGACGCCCAAAGTTCAAGCGTCGCCTCGACCGACGCACCTGTCATCCATGACCTCCGCATGATGGAAGTTCATGGGTTCAGACAACACCAGAAAATGCAACTGTAATGCAAAATTGATGGGATCAGGAGCAGAAATCGCTTTTTGGACCTCTCGCAGGACACGAGACCCTGTTGTTTCGCGGTTTCATGTGAAACATATGGGTGTTTCACGAACTGGCGAAATCCTTGAGAGTATCGTTGCTCTCTCGAATGCGATCACGAACCCATTTGCGGACAAGTTTTACTTCCCTTGTATATCCACCGTGTTTGATCGCGTTCTTGTTGCCTGGTGGCGCTCCGGAACCAACTGATCCTCCATGCATCCGGCAGTGCGTCTTACCAAGTACTGCCGGTGAGCGGCAGGGCGCGCCATTGCGAGTTTTCGCTCCGCAGCGAGGACTTTGTTGCATCGCGGATGTGTTCCGCTTGTGGCTGGTCGTCATCTGAATTGCCTTAGACGCTTTTCAGCGTCAGGTTGAAGAGAATTTTCATTCTCGAGTTGGCTTTTCATATGGTCTTAAAGGGCGGCGTTTCAGGTCATGCTGGAGATGTCGACTATTGCCTATTTCGTTGTTTTTTCGCGCGTGCATATTCGAGCTTCAAAAATTGATCCGAAAGCTTCAATGCTGATAGTAACAAGGTCGTCGTCGTCCCCAAAGGCATTTCAGGACGCATGGCTTTTCGCATCAAATGCTGCGCGACTTCGTCAAAGACAATCTGCTGAACGGCTATCTTGTGTTCTATTGGTGACTGTATCGGAATCTCAGCGAGGTCGTCCACCGCAGCCCAAACCTTATGCTCAACGTTGTCGGGATCTAGGGAGTTGAATAGTTGGCGCAGCTCAGCCAGTTTCATATTCTGGATGTCGGCGTCGTTGCTCCTGGTCGCCTTCCACATCGTGAGAGCGTTTTCAAATTCAACGTCTACGGGCGCAATTGGAGCTTCCGTTGCTTCAGTCCCTTGTTGGGTTTCCTCACCATCAAGATCCAGAACGAAACCTTCGTCGGAACCATGTTTCATTTTTTCCTCCATTTCATGATTGAACTGGAAGGAATATGGGCCTGGCGCTCCCGAGCCGCAAACACCAAAGATAGTATTAACAGCCGCTTTATGGGTGATTATTCGCCTAAAGTTGTATCTTTTTTCTCTCTTGGATTGCGCTTCTTCCATAACTCTTTGGCCAGTGGGACGGGGTCGATTGCCTTGTCAAGCCACCAGCCCTTTTCGTCGCCGTACTGATGGAGTTCCTGATGATGGGTTGAGCACAACGGCACGACAAACTCATCAGAGACCTTGCGTCCCAGAGCGTTGGGCTGTGCAAATGTGAGATGATGCGCCTGTGTGCGGTTTCGCCCGCAGACGATGCATCGATGCGTGGCGACGAATTTCAGGTGATCGGGATCACGAATGCGTTTCGGCTCGCCAAAGGTCAGCGCAGATTTGTCGATCGGACTTTTGGCGCGTGTCAGCGACTTTTGGATGAACCCGTTGTTTTGGGGCCTCTTATAAGACAGCGAAACGTTGGCGCCATTTGTAGGAGTAATAGTCTCGTTGCTTTCTATCGACGTCGAGCCCTGAAGGGCAGGGGCTCCGTTGATTTCAGATTGTTTCCTGTCGGTCTCAACGCCATTTGCCTTTGCCGCGTTGTACAGCGATAAACCAAAAGCGTTCCCAAAGGTCATCAGGGCGCGTTTGGTGGCGTCCGTTTCAGCTGCCTTCAACGCGAATTCATGGGCCTGACCTGGTGTCTGGGCGCTTGCTTCGCCGGTTCCTGATCCCTCCCTGACAATCCTGGCGCCATCGGCATCGACGACAACGCGGACGCGCGTGGTGTAGACCGCGTCGTATCGCGCGCCATTGTGTTTGGTGTAGACACACTGCGCATCAACTGTTTCACGGCTCCATCCATCAAAGCCGAAAATACGGTTTGCCTCGGAAATGACATGCCAACCTTCGACATAATGAAGCGCAACGCCGTTTTCCATACGCGTCTTGATGTTCGCTGGCTTGAGTTTTGCTCTCAACTGGCGAACCTGCTTTGGACCGAATACCATTACTTCTTCCTCACGCCGAGTGAACGGCGGGTATTGGCAAGTTCAGCGCCTGTGATGGCGGTTCCAGCCTTCAGCGTGTCGAGCAGGGCGCGTTTGTCGAGCTTTGCAGGTTGCGGGACCCAGAACCATTCGGGGATAATTGTTTCATCCGTAACCAGAACACTCGGCGGCGCCGTGCGCAGCGACAGCGTGAAATCCGGCTCGAGGATCTTTTCGATGCCGGCTTCTTCCATTGTTGAAAGAGCCAGCTGGCGTTTCTTTTCGATCCGGATCTGGATCCGATCGAGCCTCTCCTTCAGTTCGCTGAGGCGTGCCTTTATCCCCGTTACCAAACACTCGTCGTCCAATGCTGATCGCACAACGGCTGCAATCGCCTCGTTCAAATCGGTTGCGCCTTCCAGCGTATCGAGAAGCGTCGTCTCATCAATTTCTGGATCAGATTCAATTATTTGGCGACGCAGCGCCGTGAATCTGGTAAGTTCAGATTTGATAGGGCTCTTTGGGTCATATGCTCAACCTATTGTGCAAAATAAACGTAATATAGTGCAAAAAGCACTAGAAATATGGCAAAATTGTGATTACGGGAAGTCAGATTCGCGCTGCACGAGGTCTACTCAACTGGAGCGCAGTCGAACTCGCAACTCGAGTCGGCATGTCCAGAAACACAATAAATCGATTAGAAATGAGTGATGGAATCCCACCTAGCCGTTCACAATCTCTGCAAGAGATCAAAACGTTGTTCGAAAAGGCAGGAGTGATTTTCATCTTTGAAGATCAGGCAGGTGGACCCGGAGTAAGGCTGAACTCGAACGACTAATCGGTACTGCTCCTATCTGCCACTGGCAGCGAAAGAAAACATTGGTCAATCTCCCGATGACCGGTCCACCCGAGTCCAAATTACCATTCATGGATTGTCATTTGCCTCTGCCTGAAACGCGGTCGGACGCCGCTGCATGATCTCGCACATCAGAAACAGACAGGACACGACCGAACCCAATTCGGACGCTGAAGGACTACGATCAATGCGGCCGATCAGTCTGCGATTGCCCCAAATTCTCTACTGTGCATGGGGTTGTTTTCAAAAAAGTATCAAACGGCGTAGTGCGCCCGCTTTCCATGTTGCGCAATATGCAGATGATTTGTCCAATTGTTGTGCATAATTTCCCAATGTTGTTTGACTAATACTTAATATAAATGTAGCGAATTAATTAGGGCGTCGTATTGGGAGCGAGGAACTACATGTCTTACGATGTCTCATGGATTTGGGTTGTTATACCCGTCCTCTCCATGTTGGCCGTGCTCTATTTCATTGCATCGCTCTTCTTCTTTTAGTCTTCACCGGAACCAAGACACCTTCCGGTAATATGCGTCAACGCAGGCGATCAGGACCGTCTGTGCGACTCAGCCGGTGTCGGTTGCCAAGGTCATCGATCAGGCTCCACAAGCCGTCGAAACTGTTGTGCGTCGCCCAGTGAATTTATCCTTCCGGCGCCTTTTGAGGCCGCTTTTCCATCGCTTCCACAAGCCGGTCGATATCGCGCAGATGGATATCGCGTTGCGGGAAGGGGATCTCTATGCCGGCTCCGCCCAGCGCCTTGTAGATATCGATCAGAAGCTGTGACTGGGCGTGGGGGATCGTGAAGATCTCGCGCAGGAAAAGGCGTATCTCGAAGTCGAGCGAGCTGTCGCCAAGACCGACGAAGATGACCTGTGGTTCGGGTACGCTGAGCGCATACTGATTCGCCTTGGCCTGTTCCATCAGAATGTCGCGAACCTTCTCAACGTCGCTGCCATAGGCGACCCCCACAGGGACCACCAGCCGGCCGATGCGGCTTGAGTGCGTCATGTTCTTGACCGTGCCGGCGATAAGATCCTGGTTCGGAATGATGACATCGTGCCGGTCGAAGGTCTCGATGCGGGTGGAGCGAACCGAGACCTTTTTGACCAGCCCCATATTGCCGCCGACCTCGATCCAGTCGCCCTCCTTGATCGGCCGTTCGGCCAACAGGATGATGCCGGAGACGAAATTGCCGACGATGGTCTGCAGACCGAAGCCGATGCCAAGCGAAAGCGCGCCGGCGATGAAGGCGAGGCTTGTCAGATTGATGCCGGCCATCGAAACCGCGATCAGCGCCGCGACCGTCAGACCGGCATAGCCGACGACGGTGACGAGCGCCGAGCGCGCGCCCTGATCCATATGCGCCCGCGGCAGCACCGAGACGCGAAGGACGCGCTGGAGCCAGCGCGTGATGAGCACCCCGATGCTGAAGACGACGAGCAGCGTCAGGATCACGTTGATCGAGATGCGCGTATCGCCGATCTGGGCGCCGACGGTCAGATAGCGCCAGGCCTCGGCGATATCGGTTGGCCGCGCGCCCCAGACGAGCGCCAGCAGCGGCAGCAGGCCCGCAGAAATCAGGATGATCAGGCCGATCGGGAACAAAGACAACCGATCCTCGGTCTGTTGATCCCTTCCGATCAGGTCCTCGATCAAGTTGATCAGAAGCGTGTAGACGATAAGTCCGAAGCCCAGCAGAGCGAGCGTCTGGATTACCGGCTCCATGGCGTAGCGGGCAAGATCCACATAGCCGATCAGCACGCAGAGAACCGAAAGCACCGCGGACACCTGCACCACGCGCGCCACGAAGCCCAGGAAGCCGGAGCTCAGTCGTGTCTCGGTCTCCTCGTCATGGTCGGCGTCGGGTCCGGTGTCGCCGCCAATCCGCAACAGGCTTGCAAAGCGCCACAGAAGCAGGCTTCCGGCAATGACGATCGGCGCGGAAAGGACGGCCTTTGTGGCGGGCGTGAAGCCGTATTCGCTCTCCAGGTGCAGGAGCACCAGATCGAAGCACAAGACGACGCCCAGGCCCTGGGCGAGCCGCAGCCCCTGCCAGGCATGGGCGTCGTCCAGGCCGAGTATCCGGAATTCCGGATTGCGCGGAGCAAACAGCGTATGCCCGATCCAGTGCGCGACGATCAGAAAGACGCCGATGACGAAGACGAGCGAGGGAATGTTACTCGCCGAATCCATCTCGATGCCGAGAATGCGCAAAATGACCACGAAGAGCAGGAAGCCGGCCAGCGGCAGCGCGAGCCGCGACAGGTTGGCGATCACGATCAGCGAACTGCGCCGGCGACCTCTGGTCTTTTCGGCGAGACGCTCCATCCGCTGTGCGAAGAAACGCTCCGAAAGCGTCAGCAGCAGGAGCGCGAGAAGGCCGAGGAACAGAATGAGCGGCAGGCTGTTCTGGATGCCTAGCGCATAGTCCGGATCGTCCATGACGTCGCGAAACTGCGCGCGAATTTCAAAGAAGTCGTCGCCAAGCTCCTCGAATGCGGGCGCCCAGTTCTGAACGAGAAGCGGCGAGGGGTAGAGCGTCAGAAGCTGTCGCGTCTGCTGGGCGCGGATCTGCGAGTCGATTTCGCGAATGAGCAATTCCGCCCGGGTGAAGGATTGCTGGGCGGCGAGAATCGGCCGGTTCGCCGCCGCGATCGCCTCACGCAGTCTGGAACGTTCCGTCGCTATCCCTGCGGGCTCCTCCGCGCCCTCGGCCGGGGCGGGGCCGAGCGCATCGAGTTGCGCCTGCAAGGCGCGCACATTGACGCTGCCCGCCTGGGTTCGCTTGAAGGCTTCGTCACGCTGACCGGCGATGGTCGCGCGCAACTGTTCCAGCGTCTGGATGTCTGCGACGCCGTCCTCAAGTATTTCTTCGGCCTCTTTTGCGGTCTCGTCCCATGTTTCGTAGACCGGATCGAGCGCCGCAGCCTGCGGAGTCGCCTCTCTCTCGTCTCCGGCCGGGGGATTTGTCTGCGCCTGAAGATGCGTTGGCGCAAAGCAGATCGCCAGAACGAGGAGGGCGGCGCGCAGCCATTGCGCGTTCAGCCATCGAGATCGGTTGCCGAAAAGGCAGCGCTGAAACATGAAAAACTCCCGGTCCTGGCCAGACCAATACCTAACGCATGCGAAACTGCAAGCAAGGGCAACGATGCGGCCGAATTGGGCCGGGAGCCTGAATCTGCCGGAATCCGGTCAGCCGAGGCAATCAGCCATGGAGTCGGCCAGGTTTCCAATCAGTGAGAAATAGAGGTCCGGACCGTTGGCGAGTTCTGCGCCGAGCGGATCGAGAACCGCCGTTTTTGCATCGGTTCCCTCGATGATCGTGCTGACGATCGAGGATTCGAACTGAGGCTCGGAAAACACGCAAACCGCCTTGAGATCTTCGACCTTCTCACGGATTTCGGAAATGCGGGCGGCGCCCGGAGAGACTTCAGGGCTGATGGTGATGCTGCCTGCGGCGGCAAGTCCGAAGCGATTCTCGAAATAGTGATAGGCGTCGTGAAAGACGATAAAGGGTTTATCTTTCACGGGCTCCACAACCGGCGCGACCCCCTCGGTCAAGGCCGTCAGTCGGGTTTTCACATTGGCCAGATTTTCCGCGTAGAGAACAGCGTTGTCCGGATCGGCCTTCTGCAGGGTCGCGGCGATTGCGTCCGCCATGGCTGCGGCATTTGCGGGATCAAGCCAGATATGCGGATTGAATCCGTGGTCATGATCGCCGTCATGGTCGTCGTGCCCATCATGAGCTTCGTGATCATGATCATCGTGGTCAGCGTGATCATCATGACCTTCATGGTCGTGCTCTTCGAACGTCCCTCCCTCGCGGATATCGAGAAGCGTCAGTCCGGGCGCGTCGTCGAGCGCAACCGACGTCGATCCTCCAGCGATGGTTTCGAGCGGCTTTTCAAGGAACGGTTCGAGCGACGGGCCAACCCAGAAGACAATTTCGGCGTCGGCCAGGCTGCGCGCCTGGGAGGGTTTCAGGCTGTATGTGTGCGGGGAGGCGGCGCCGTCGACCAGAATTTCCGGCGTTCTCGCGCCTTCCATGATCGAAGCGACCAGCGAATGAACCGGCTTTATCGACGCGACGACTTTCACGTCGGCCAGAGCCGTGGTGGACAATAATCCGGCTGCGGCGAGAACAGGAAAGGCAAATCGAGCGCTCATGGTGATCTCCAATATGTTATGTTATTACGTGCGTTGCGTAACGCTATAACGTCTGGCATAGATCAGTGCAAGCGGTGACCAGAATCCAATACTTCATGGTCCATCGTAACGGGTGTGAAGTAGAAAAGAAGCGACAAGAGCACTGGATAATTGCGTGTTGAGTCCATCCGAATCATTGGTTGATCTCAAGAATGCCGGGGTTTATCGGTCCGGCCGGTGGCTCGTTCGAGGCGTTGATCTGAGCGTCTCGCGTGGTGAAATTGTCACGCTTATCGGACCGAACGGATCCGGCAAATCGACAACGGCCAGGATGGCGCTGGGACTTCTCAAACCGGACGAGGGGACATCGACCCAGACCAAATCTTTGAAGATCGCCTATGTGCCGCAAAAGATCGCCGTCGACTGGACCTTGCCTCTGACTGTCGGGCGCTTCATGCGGTTGACCGAGACCCTGGATGATTCCGACATGCGCGCCGCCCTGCAATCCACCGGGGTTCAGCATCTTGAGAAAGCGGAAGTCGGCGATCTGTCCGGCGGCGAGTTTCAACGCGTCATGATGGCGCGCGCGATTGCCCGCAAACCGGATTTTCTCGTTCTCGACGAGCCTGTTCAGGGCGTCGACTATTCCGGTGAAATCGAACTGTACGAACTCATCGGCAAGATACGCGATACCCTCCGATGCGGCATTCTGCTGATTTCCCATGATCTTCACGTGGTCATGGCCGCGACCGATCAGGTCGTCTGCCTCAACGGACATGTTTGCTGCAAGGGAACGCCGCAAATCGTCGCCAAAAGCGACGAGTACCGCAGGCTGTTCGGCGAAAGGGCGTCCGCTCTGGCTCTCTATCAACACGATCACGACCATGAGCACCTGCCGGATGGAACCGTGCGCCATTCGGACGGGAGCGTAACCGACCATTGCCACGCTGACGACGGGCATCACCACGGAAATGAAAGGGAACAGGCGGAGGCGCACAATGCTGGATGATTTCTTCGTTCGCGCGATTGTCGCTGGTGTCGGCGTCGCCATCGTGGCTGCTCCGTTGGGTTGTTTCGTTGTCTGGCGCCGACTCGCCTATTTCGGGGACACCTTGTCCCACGCCGCCCTTCTGGGCGTGGCCCTGGCCCTGTTTTTCCAGATCGACGTGGTGTTCGCAGTTTTCATTGTCTGTGCTCTGGTGGCGCTTGCGCTGGTCGCCTTGCAACAGCGTGCGTCCCTGTCGTCTGATTCATTACTCGGTTTGCTCGCCCATTCATCGCTGGCGCTTGGTCTGGTGGTACTGGCTTTCATGACCTGGGTTCGCGTCGATCTCATGGGCCTGCTGTTCGGCGATATCCTCGCCGTCTCGAAAACTGACATCGCTTTAATCTATGGCGGGGGAGCAGTCGTCCTTGCGATCCTGGCGTGGATTTGGCGGCCTCTGTTTGCATCGACCGTCAACCGGGAACTGGCGGCGGCCGAAGGCATGGCGCCAGAGAAAACCAATATTGTCTTCATGCTCCTCATGGCGATCGTCATCGCGATTGCAATGAAAATCGTCGGCGTCCTGCTCATCACTGCGCTGTTGATCATTCCGGCTGCAACCGCCCGGCGCCTGGCAAACGGCCCGGAAGTCATGGCGGTTTTGGCGGCGCTGTCCGGAATCGCAGCTGTTATCCTCGGACTTTTCGGCTCCCTGCAATGGGACACGCCGTCCGGACCGTCCATCGTGGTCGCCGCCATGCTGCTGTTCATCGTCAGCCTCACGCCGCTGTTTTCCGTTTTCGCCCGCAGGAAGGACATAGTCAAATGACCGCACCCGCCGAAGCACTGAAGCTTACCAAGAACCAGACCCTGGTTTACAGGACGCTGAAATCCGCTGAAGAACCCTTGAGCGCCTACTCGATCCTCGATCAATTGCGGGACGAGGGATTCCGGGCGCCATTGCAGGTCTATCGCGCGCTCGAAAAGCTTATCGAATTCGGATTGATCCATCGTCTGGAAAGCATCAATTCCTTTGTCGCCTGCCGCCATCCGGATTGCGGGACGCACGAAATGGCCGCCTTTGCGATTTGCGAGAGCTGCAACCGCGTCATCGAGATCAACGACGCAGCGATGGCCGGTCATCTCGCCAGTCTTGCAAGAAACAACGGCTTTTCGGTAAGCCATTCGACCATCGAGCTCCGCGGTCTGTGCGATACGTGCAGGGTGCATTGAGGCATGTCCTTGTTCGCCTGATCTGCCGGAAAACCCGACCATTGAACCAAATCTGGATTGTCACGGAACCGATGACCTTGTTCCGGCGTTGATGTTCTCAATCAGTCATTTGGGGGCCCGCAACGTGCAGGAATTCTATTCCAAGATATCGCTTGTCTATTTTGTCGTGGCCACGACGGTGCTCATGGCGCTGGCGTTTTTCCTCCTCGGCACGGCGCTGTGGGAAATGTGGCAGATCACGCAAGGCGCGGACGCCGCCAGCACGGCGCTGTCCAGCATAAGCCTTTTGATCATCGGCTTCGCAGTCATTGAAACCGCCAAATTCATCGCCGAGGAAGAGGTGCTTCGCAGCCGGGAGCTGCGATCGACCCGCGAATCGCGTCGCTCGATCACGAAATTCATTACAATCATCGTGATCGCGGCCAGCCTGGAGGCGCTCGTCATGGTGTTCCAGGCGACGCGCGAAGGTATCCAGTTCGCGATTTACCCGGCCGCGCTGTTTCTCGCCGCGACCATCTCTCTGGTCAGTCTCGGCGTCTATCAATGGCTTTCCAGCCGGATCGTTGACGATCATGATGGGGACTAATCCTTTTTCCCCAGCCGTCAGAACGGCCAGACGATCATGATCATCGGAACGGCGACGGCTATGACGATGATCTCCAGCGGCAGGCCCATGCGCCAGTAATCGCCGAAGGCGTAGCCGCCCGGGCCCAGGATCAGCGTGTTGTTCTTGTGGCCGATCGGGGTGAGGAAGGCGCAAGAGGCGGCCACGGCCACTGCCATCAGGAACGGGTCCGGGCTTGCGCCGAGACTGCCGGCGATGTCGACGGCGACGGGCGCGGCGATGACGGCCGTTGCGGTGTTGTTGAGCACGTCGGACAGGGTCATGGTCACCACCATCAACAGGGTGAGCACCACCCAGGCCGGCGCGCCGGCGGCGACGGCGACCAGTGCGTCGGCGATCAGCACCGTGCCGCCGGAATTTTCCAGCGCCACGCCGAGCGGAATCATTGAGCCCAGAAGCACGACGACCGGCCATTCGATATCGTCATAGACCTCGCGCAGGGGAATGATGTCGGTCAACACATAGATCACGACGACGGCGGCCAGCGCGACCGGCAGATAGACGACGCCGAAGCTCGCGAGCGCCACGGCTGCGGCGAACACGCCTGCCGCCAGGCCTGCGCGCCCGTGCTGGGTGACCTGCAGGCCGCGCTCGGCCAGCGGCAGGGCGCCGATGCGGTTTGCGGCATCCTCGACGCGGCCCGCCGGCCCGATCAACAGTAGAATGTCACCGGCGGCGATCGGCTGTCGGCGCACCCGCTCGCGGAACCTCTTGCCGCGCCGGGATATGCCGAGCAGCGTCACGTTGTAGCGCCGGAGCAGGCGGACATCGTCGGCGGAGCGGCCCTGGATGCGGGAATCGCGCGGCACGACGACCTCGATGACCTTCAGGTCGGAGCCGGCCTCCTCACGGTGCTTCTCCTCGCCGATGAACCCCAGTTTCAGCTGACCGACAAAGGAGTCGATCGCGTCCGGGGTGGCGTCGACGACGATCAGGTCGCCCTGCCTGATTTCCTCGCGCCTTGCAGCGCCTGGCAGCCGCCGGCCGTTGCGGACGAGGCCGAGGACGGCGACCTCCAAGCCGGCGGCGTCCTCGTCGAGATCGGCGACCTTCTTCCCGATCGCCGGCGACTCCTCCTTGACCACCAGTTCCGCCACATAGCCATGCATGTCTTTCAGCTCGGAGGCGGCGTTTCGGTTTTTCACCGATGCCGGCAGCAGGCGCCAGCCGATAGTGGCGACGAAGGCGACCCCGACGACGGCGCAGACAACGCCGACCGGAGCGAAGTCGAACATCTGGAAACTCTCGCCGAATTCGCGTTGCCGGAAGGAGGCGATGATGATGTTGGGCGGGGTGCCGATCAAGGTGATGAGGCCGCCGAGAATGGTCGCGAAGGACAGCGGCATCAGGGTGATCGCCGGGCTGCGATTGGCGCGCGCCGCCGCCTGGATGTCGACGGGCATCAGCAGGGCCAGCGCCGCGACATTGTTCATGAAGGCCGACATGACGGCGCCGATGCCGGCGAGCTTGAGGATGTGGCGACCGACGGACTGGCCGCCATGGGCGAGAAGCCGCATGACGAGATCGATCGCGCCTGAATTGATGAGCCCGCGCGAGACGACGAGGACCAGCGCGACGATGATCGTCGCCGGATGCCCGAAGCCGGAAAAGGCGTCGTCCTTCGTCACAACGCCAAAGACCACGGCGATCAAAAGGGCTGAGAACGCAACAACGTCGTAGCGAAACCGGCCCCAGAGCATCAGGCCGAAGACGGCGACAAAAAGTGAGAACAGGAAGATTTGATCGGCTGTCATTTGGGTGTCGTTTCTATTTGCAAACAAAAGGCATGACAACAGACCGCGCAATACTAGCCGGGCGATGGCCCGGAAAAGCGTTTCTCCTGTGGTAACGCGCTGACTAAGTGCGGGTTCCCGTGTGGGATTGAATCGAGACTTTGGTTCAAGCTATTGTAGCCATTATATAATGTACGAAATTCTGCAGATCTGGCTTCGTTTCGGGAATCTGCTTTTTTCGGCGCTTTGGCAATCTGGCCTTGTTTCGGGAAACCGGGATTCTCCGGTTCGTCGGGCGTGTCCGGCGGCGGGGTTTCGGCTTCAGCAGGACATTTGATCCAGGCGGCGAAGGCTTTCTTGCGCCGGGCGCGGGCCTCGTTGCGGTAGCGTCGAAGCAGGCGGTCGGGATCTTCCATCCGGCGCGCGGCGCGGGGGTCGAGGAGCGCGGTGAACAGGCGCATCACCCTGCGGTCTTCAGACGGCGTGAGGGTTTCGCCGGCAAGCGCGCGCGTCATCAATTCCGCATCGTTGCAGTGGTCCGGATAGGGCGCGGCCATGTTTGCGCCGGCCTCGAAATCGCGCAGCGCGCGTTCGCAGGTCTCGAGCCGGGCCTCGGCTTCGGCGAGCGCCAGCGCGCGGAAGCTGCGCTCGTCGCAGGGGATGAAATCGGCAAGCGTCAGGTTGGGGCGGCCGAGGATGATGCGAAGCCACAGGCCGACGCGCGACCGCTCGGGCCGGGCGGTCGCGCCGTGCCTGCGGGCGTTTCCCGCAGCGGCCGCCTTGCCGGCCGGCGTTCTCGGGCCGGTGCTTTTGCCGGCGTTTGCGCGGTTGCGGCGGACGATGTGATCCGCCGTCACAGCGCGCCGGGATCAGCGTTAAATGCCCAGAGTGAAATGGTCTGATGGCTGGAATTCACGGCGACGCCTTATCGAGATTTTGGGCAGGGAGTATAGCACGGATAGCCTGAAATTGCAAGGAATTGTTCTTATTTTGTTCTGTATTGGCGGAAATAAAGGTCTTCGCCGCAATTGTCGGGTGGAAAGCAACCGGATTGCGGCGATGCGCGCGATGTCGCCATCTGCTCTTCATGAAAGAATGACGGCATTGCCACAGGTTACTGCAGCTAGTGTGGTGGAATTGAATTTCCTTACATTGTAGCAACTGTCTCATACCGGAACTTCAAATCCATAAACCACACTAGAATCATTATCTTGCTAGTGCCCATATCGAATCTGAAGTTCGAGAAATGCGCGCTGCAGGATGTAACGAACTTCAGATTCGGGGCACTAGCGCTGGCTGCGTCGCGTGCTGTGGCTTTCATCCCGATCCGCTCGCCACTTGTGCATCGCGTGAAGCGCCGGCTGCAACGCCATGGCGTCCGGCGTCGCAGAATACTCCACACGGGGCGGCGCCTCCGGATAGACCTTCATTGAGAACAGCCCGTGCTTTTCAGGCACACTAAGCAGACTGGTCAGCGTTGTCTGGGCGACGCCGTCAATCTCTCGACGCAACTCTCCGAATCGTCTTGTTCCCCGAAAGATCAGGATCTGAAGAATCGATAGTTTCCATTTCCCGCCGATCATGTTGAACACAAGCGGTGCGGGAAAGGGGAGGGCAGCGGCTTCGCGACGGTTTCACGCGGCGCTAGTGCGCACCTGGCCGACGAGGTTGGCCCAGTCCATATCCAGCGCGGCATAGACCTCGCCTGCGACATTGCGGGCATTATCGCCCAAAATCTCGACCATCAGGCTGGCGCCGTCGGCGACCACCACGCCTGCCCGGGAAAGCCGCAACAGGCCGGTTTCGCGTTTCGTTGCGTTGAAGGTTCCGGATGCGTCCATCGCCACATATGCATTGTAGCCCCTGCGTTGCGCGGTCATTGCCGGAAAGGCGGCGCAGACTTCAAGCGAGACGCCGGCGAAGACAAGGTTTTTGCGGCCCGTCTCCTCGATTGCGCGAGCGACGCGTGGGTCGTCCCAGGCGTTGACCGAGGTGCGGTCGATTACCGTCTGACCCGGCAGCGCTTCGACCAGTTCCGGAAATGCGGGTCCCCAGAGCGTGCTGGCCGAGGTGGTGGTCGCCACGATGGGCAGGCCGAGCGCCTTCGCAGCCTTGGCCAGCCCCACGACATTGTGCTTGAGCTCCGCTACAGAGTAATCGCGGACGCCGGTCATCAGGCCAACCTGGTGGTCGATCAGAACTAGCGCGGCGTCGTCCTGCGTCATGGGTTCGGGATTGATGATGGTCATTGGACTTTCCTTTCTCGTTTCGTGTGGATTTGAACCTAGAGACAGCGCGATTTCGGGAAAATCCGTTGAAAACGGAACTTTTCGTTCCATAAATGGAACGGCAACTGCAGCAAACGCGGGACGTCATGGATCTCAACCACGCCTTCTACTTTGTGAATGTCGTAGAAAAGAACGGTTTCTCGGCCGCCGCGCGGGCGCTCGGCATTCCCAAATCGCGGATCAGCCGTCATGTCAGGCAACTGGAGGATGCGCTGGAAGCAAAACTGTTGCATCGGGATCCGCGACGCCTGACGCTGACTGAGGCGGGAAGGGCCTACTTTCAGCACGCCAGAGAGGCGCTGGATTGCATAGGCGCGGCCGACGCGGCGGTGCGGCGAAAACAGGATTTTCTTGAGGGATCGGTCACGCTGTCCTGTTCGGTCGGCGTGGCGCAATTCGCCGTAAGCGGCCTTCTGCCCGTGTTCCTCGCCGAAAACCCGCGGGTCGTGGTGCGCCTGCAGGTAACCAATGCGTTCGCTGATCTGATCGAGGAGGGGGTCGATGTTGCGATACGTGGACACGCCAGGCAGTTACCGGATTCACGGCTGGTACAGCGGCGGCTGGCGGTGGCGCCCTGGAGCCTCTTTGCGTCACCGGGCTATCTGGAGACCCGTGCTCCCGAAGCGCCCGCCGACCTCAAGGGGTGTGAAGCCCTGGCGCTGGGATGGCGGCCCGGCGGCGATTGCTGGTTGCTGCAGGACGCCGGGGGGGCGACCGCGACCATTCCCTGCGACGTGCGTCTGCGCAGCGACGATATGGTGACGCTCAAGCGGGCGGCCGCCGAAGGGCTGGGCGTTGTCGCTCTGCCGGACTATGTCTGTCGCGAGGAAGTCGTCGCCGGTCAGTTGCGCCGGGTGTTGCCAGACTGGACCGCAGGCCTGCCGGAACTGAGCCTGCTTACGCCCTCCCGCAAAGGCGCGCCGCCGCAGGTGGAGGCGCTGATCCGGTTTCTGCGCAAGGAATTGCCAAGGGTTGTGCAGGGCGCCTCTGCGGCATAGTGCGGCGCGATTTCTCAAGTTAAAGAATAAGCGCTTGTGCAACGTTTGTTATACATGGTTGCGGAACCGGAACTTGCGCTAAAACGCAGAAAAACCAGTTAAACTTCGTAAAACGACAAAGCCGATCGATAATCGTAATAAATTTGCAAGGTCGCGGTGATTATATGACACATCCGATGCTTTCGGAACTCTTCAACTCGAAGAGATTCTGCTTGCAAACCGTGATGGCGACAACAAACAGACCTGCATATGTCGAGACATCCTGAAGAGCCGGGCGCATCGTCCTCTACCCGTGAGCCATTGTCGCGCCGTCCAAAGGCGCAACCAGCCAAACGGGATCACCGTTCGTAATGATTTTACCGATGAAGGATTTTTCCATGCAAACTACGAAACACCTGAAACGTCGCGCGGGAACGGCGCTCACGGCCGCCGTTACCGCCGCAATGGTGGCGGTGCAGCCCGCAGCCGCCTGCACGAGCTTCCTGCTGCCGACCTCCGACGGTGAAAGCGTCTACGGACGGACGATGGAATTTGGTTTCGAACTGGATTCCGAGATGATGGTCGTGCCGCGCGGATATTCCTTCACCAGCGTCGTGACGGACGGCAAAGGCATTGACTGGACCGGCAAATATGGCGTTGTCGGGCTGAACGCCTTCGACCTTCCGGAGGTGGTTGACGGGGTCAATGAAAAGGGTCTCGCCGGAGGCATCCTCTATTTTCCGGGATACGCCGGTTACGCCGACGCAAAGGATATTGACGCAAAGAGCGGCCTTGCGCCGTGGGAAGTGCTGACCTGGGCTTTGACCCAGTACACGACCGTCGCCGAGGTGAAAGCGGCGATCGCCGACATTTCCGTGGTCGGCGTCGTCGAATCCTCGCTCGGCGCGGTGCCGCCGTTCCACTATGTTTTTCACGACGAGAGCGGCGCGTCGCTGGTGGTCGAGCCGGTCGACGGCAAGCTGAAGATCTACGACAACCCTGTCGGCGTCATGACCAACTCGCCCGGGTTCGACTGGCATCTGACCAACCTCAGCAACTATGTGAAGATATCGCCGGTCAATGTCGACTCGATGGAAATCTTCGGCGACAAGGTCGACAGCTTCGGCCAAGGATCCGGCCTTCTTGGCATTCCTGGCGATCCGACCCCGCCGTCGCGGTTCATCCGCGCACTGGGCTACACGGCGTCGGCCGAGCGCGTGCCTTCCGGCATAGAGAGCGTGCGGCTGGCCGAACACATCATCAACAATTTCGATATCCCGATCGGCTTTGTGAAGCCAAATGACTCCAAGGAGTCGCCCGACTACACGCAGTGGTCGGCCATCGCAGATCTCAAGAACCGGCGCTACTACGTGAAGAGCTACAAGGACCAGGTTCTGCGCAGCGTCGACCTGATGAGTTTCGATCTGGACGCCAAGGACGCGGTCAAGGCGCCGCTGACGCCGATGATGGAACCGCCGGCTTTGGTGTTTCCGAAGTAAGCACAAGAACGGGGAAGGGCGCCTGGGCGGGCGTCCTTTTCCGGTTTTGACGGAATACGGAAAGCCGCTTTACCGGATTGCATGCCGGTCGCATCAAACCACTTCCGCAACTCCTGGCGAAAAGCTATAATTCAACCCTGTCATGTCGCGCATGGTCGCCGCTGTCGCTTTCTGAAGCCGGTGGCGTTAAGCATGGGTTGACCCCATCCTGACCATTACAGCGTGATAGCGGACAGGCCTGCAACGGGAGGTCGGGTCATGGCGAACGGTTGGCGCGTTTTTCTGCATATCGTATCGGCGGCCCTCATGTCCGCGATGGCCGGCGCGCCGGCTTCGGCGGGAGAGTTTCCTGACGGGGAGGCGCTTGAATTCGTGGAAGGCGTGTGCACGGGTTGTCATGGCGCAAGCACGATAACCAGCAGTTCCGGCTACGACGCGCAAGGTTGGCTGGATCTTACGAGCACGATGATCGATCTGTCCGGCGTTCCCGAAGAAAGAGCGCAGGCCATGGAGTACCTGGCCCTGCATTTCCCGCCCAACCGGGATCGGGCTCCGGAATTAAGGCCGGGCGACGCCCTGATCAGGTTCACGGAGTGGGTCACGCCCACACTTGGACAGCGCTCCCGCGACCCGATCGAGGCGGAGGACGGATCCATCTGGTGGGCCGGGCAGTGGGGAAACCTGATCGGGCGCATCAATCCCGAAACCGGCGAGATGACAGAGTATTTTCTGCCTCCTGGCTCCATGCCGCATTCGGTGACGCTCGATGCATCGGGCAATGTCTGGTACACAGGCAACAAGAACGGGACCATCGGCAAATTCGATCCGGCCACGGAAGAGATCACGGTTTTCGAAATGCCGGATCCCGAGGCGCGCGATCCGCACACGGCAATCTTCGACGGGAACGGAATTCTCTGGTTTACGCTTCAGCAGAGCAACATGGTCGGGCGTCTCGATCCGCGATCGGGCGACATCAGGCTCGTCAGGATGAAGACGCCGGGGGCGCGGCCATATGGCGTAAAGATCGACGCCGGGGGGTCTCCCTGGATCGCCTGCAACGGCAGCAATTGCCTGGTCAGGGTCGACCCGGAAACGATGGCGCTGACGGAGGTCAAACTGCCCGACCCGAAGACCAAGGTCCGGCGCCTGGATATCGACGCATACGGCAATATCTGGTTCGTCAATTCGTCTCTTGGACGAATCGGGCGGCTGGAGCCGGAAACCGGCGAGATCACGGAATGGCCTTCGCCGAGCGGGCCGGATTCGCATCCTTACGCGCTGGCGGTGGTCGACGGGATTGTCTGGTACAATGAATCGCGGCGAAGGCCGGACGCGCTCGTCCGGTTCGATCCGGCGACGGAGCAGTTCCAGAGCTGGGCCATTCCATCCGGTGAGGTTTACGCCGGAATCGTGCGACACATGCGGCCGGCCCGGGACGGGGGACTCCTGATCCATCAAAGCAGCACCAATCGCATCATCAAGGTGGATATAGGCCCGGCGGTCGATTGACTGTCGTTTATCGGCTGCGAAGGTTGCCACTCCAGTCGGCGGATGACATTCTGTCTCCGTCCTCCAACCGATGAGTCCCTGAAATGGCAACACTTTTTACCGGTGACTGGGTCGTCGCCAATGACGGCGATCGTCATGTCCTGATTCCCAATGGCGTCGTGGTCGTGGAGGGCGACAGCATCGTCCATGTCGGAACGTCATACGACGGAGCGCCGGAACGGATCATCGGTGGTTCTGGCGCGGCGGTGATCCCCGGTTTCATCGACGTCCACGTTCACGCCGGTTCGCGGGCGCTGCATCGACTCTTTTCCGATAGCGGGCGTCCGGAACTGTTCGGACAGCCCTTTCTGGAAGTGGCGATCGGCAGGCCAGGGGCCGTGTGGTCGGGAGGCAAGACGGTCGACGAGATCAGCGGCATGACGGCTGCCGAACGAACGCAACTGGAGGCGGACTTCACCACGTGTGAACTGATCACCGCAGGCATCACGACTTTCCTTGAGTTCGGCGCGAAGCAGCCGATGCAGGAGGCGCTGGCGCGATCCGTCGCCCGAATGGGTAACCGGGCATACCTTGCGGCGGGCTTCGAGTCGGGAACCTGGAGCTGTAACGACAAGGGCATGCCGAAGTTCCTCTGGGACGAAGCTGCGGGCGACGAGGAACTGGCCAAGGGTCTGAAATTCATCGAGTCCGTGCAGGGGAGCGCCGATGACCGCATTCGCGGCGCCTTGACGCCGCGTTTCAGCGACACCTGCACGCCCGGCGCGTTGCAGCGGGGCCTGGAGATCGCACGCGAAAGAAAGATGCCGGTCGCCATCCACGCTGCTTACAACATTCACGAATTCTACGACATCGCCGTGCGCGAAGGCAAAACGCCGATTGAGTTCCTGGCGGAAATCGGGCTGACCGAGCTGGGGCCGTTGCTCAACTTCGGTCATTGCAATTTTGTCGGGGACCTGGCCCCGCTGCATTATTCGGGCAGCAATGACCTGCATCTGATCGGCAGCCATAGCTGCACCGTCTCGCATTGTCCCGTCAATCTTGCGCGCAGGGCGCGTTACCTCGATAGCTGGAAACGCTACAGCGAATCAGGCGCCAACCTGGCCCTTGGAACCGACACCTATCCGCGCGACATGTTCATGCAAATGCGCATGGCGTCCTACTTCGGAAAAGTAATTTCCCGGGATCTCTATTCGGCGAGTGCCGCAGACGTTTTCGACGCGGCGACAATCGGGCCTGCCCGGTCGCTCGGGCGCGATGACATCGGCCGGCTGGCCGTCGGAGCGAAGGCCGATATCGCCGTTGTGGACATGACCGGAAATCAGGGCCTGCGCGTAGGGCCGGTGCGCGACCCGATACGGGCCATGGTCGAATGCGGAATAGCGGATGACATTTCGACGGTGATGATCAACGGCTCTGTCAGAATGGAAAACCGCGTCGTGGAGGGCGTCGATCTGGCACAGTTGCGCGCTTCGGCCGACAAGATGGCGCAGGGCCTCTGGGCCGGATTGCAGGACTGGGACCCCTTAGGCAGAACGGCTGACGAGATGAACCCCTACAGCTATCCCGTGATGAACGCGTAATCACGTCATTTGGTGAACAAGGCGCCCGTCGACCATGGTGAAGAGGCATTCAAGTTCGGTCAGTTTTTCAGGCGCGAGCGTCACAGGATCCTGAGCCAGAACCGCAAGATCGGCGAGATTGCCCGGCGTCAGGGGGCCTTTTTCCTTTTCATCGCCTGTCAGCATGGCGCCCGCCACAGTCATGAGTCGCAGCGCTTCTTCCGAGGTCACAGCCTGGCCCGGACCGAGAGCCTTTCCGGTGGTGCGCTCTTGGCGCGTGACCATGTTCCACAAGGTGAACGCCGGATCATAGGGAATGTTGTCCGTTCCTGCGGCGACGTACATACCGCTGTCGAGCATCGAGCGTATAGGGACGACCGATTCTCCTCGATCGGCGTCGGCGAAATAGCGGGCGCCGCCCTTCCAGACGAAATAGACCGGAATGGTCGTCACCAGAATATCCATCTGTCTGAGCTTGTCGAGATCTTCCTGACGGCTTCGCGCAATGTGTTCGACCACCCAACGCCTGCCTCTTATGTCAAAGCGTTCGGCGACTTTCTCGAGGATTGGAACAATTCGGTGAAGATTGTCCAATGCGATCGTATGCATGCGGATGTCATTGTCTGCGCAAAGCATACAGTACTCCAGGAAGTCGGATTCGTCATTCGCCTGTTCGACAAAACCGGCCCATCCGGTGTCCGGCAATGACTTTCTCGACAACGCCGCAGACACGGAATTTCCGCCAAAGGCGACATGAAGTCCGCAGGTTCTAAACCAGGAATCGTCATTCGTCTCGCCTCTGGCCTCCGACGCCCAATCGTTCAGCGCGGCGCGCGCTTCCCGGAAACTCTCCCAGGCGGGGCTCAGCACGAATCCAAGCCGTGTCGTGAGCAAATCCTGCCGCCACAGTTCGCGATAGGCGTCGATCGTTCTCTCGGAAAGGCCGTGGCCCTCATAAACGCTGGTCGTTCCAGCCGCGTTGTACAATTGCATGGAGCGAACGAGTGCATCTCTGCGTTGCGAAAAGGTAAAGCGCGGGACAGCCGGCAACAGGTCATTGTCAACCGTCGGCCGTGGATTACCCTCCACGATAACTCCGGTCGGATCGCCGAACCGGTCTCGCATGATCTCGACGCCATCACATGAGGGTTTGGTTTCTCGGTCTATTCCGTTAAGGCGAAGTGCGCGCGAATTGAGGGCCGTGTAGCCGGGAGGCTGTCCCCAATTGGCGAAAACAGCGGAGATGCACACTGGATGGTCGGGAGCCGCAAGATCCAGCTCGTTCCGATCCGGCATGCGTTTTTCGGCGAGTGTGTCAGGTCCGCCGAAGTAGTATGGAGGCTCGCCCACCGGCATGGTGACAATCCATTCTCCCGCAGGCGTGTTTGCGGCCGCTGTCCTGATCCTGTTCAGGACATCGGCGATGGATTTCGCGCCTTTGAGGGTGGGTCTGATCGATTTCAGACCCTCGCGGTCCATGTGGGCGTGCGTGTCGTTGAATCCCGGAATGACGGTGGCGCCATCCAGTTCGATGACCTTCGTGGACGGCCCGACGAGCGCGCGAATATCATCATTGGATCCGACGGCTGCGATACGGTTTCCGGCGACGGCGATCGCTTCAGTGCAGGTTCCCCGCGCATCCAGCGTTCTTACGCGCCCGCCGAGAAAAATAGTGTTCGCGGCGGGCGTATCAGAAGGAGGCATTGAGGTCGTGTCTCGCTATTTGGAGGAATACCAGGGGAATATCCGGCTCTGCAAAAAGGTGAACAGGCGATCCACCATATACCCCAGGAAACCAAGCGTCGCGATGCCGATGAACATGATGTCGACCCTGAACAACTGATGGGACGTCGCCACCATGTAACCGACGCCAGAACTTGCTCCCGCCAATTCGGCGGCCACGAGAACGATCAAGGCGATGCCGATCCCCTGCCGCAAACCGACGAGAATGAAAGGCAGAGAAGCGGGTAGGATCACGTTGAACATCGTCTGGTAAGGCGTCGCGCCAAGGCTCTTGGCGGACCGGACCAGTACTGGAGGCACATCCCGCACGCCGGTAAACGTGTTAAGCCAGATGGGAAAGAACGCCCCCCAGGAGATCAGGGCGACCTTGGAAGCCTCGCCGATGCCGAACCAGAGCAGCGAAAGCGGTACGAGCGCAATGGCGGGTATCGACCGCATTCCGTGCAGGACCGGATCACTCAGGTGCTGCACGAGGGCGATGCGACCGGTAAACAGGCCGGCGACGATGCCGAGTACAGCGGCTAAGGCGAAGCCGAGCAGCACGCGCTGCATGCTTATCGCAATATTCTCGAGAAGCTCGCCCGATTCGACCAGTTCGACCAGGGTGCCGACAACGTCCGACGGGGGCGGGAACAGCAGAATATTCATCCAGGGAATCACGTGCGGCGTCGCTTCCCAGAGCAGAAGAAACAGCACGACCCCAAGAAGATTGAGCGTCAGCTGCGATATGGTCTTCTTGCGTTTCTCCGCATTGAGCTTACGCAGGAACGCCTGCTCCTGTTCCTGCCAATGGAATGGGCTTACCGCCGCTTCCGGGCCGTCACTGTCTTGCTTCGACGTCGTCTGAACGCTCATGTGTGGAATGCCTCGTTTACTTTCGCATAGAGCGCGCCGAACTCCGGAGACGCGCGATCACGCGGGTAGGGAAGGTCGACCGGCACGATCTCCTTGATCCGCCCTGGATGGGGAGACATGATGATGATCTTGCTCGAAAGGAAAACGGCTTCCTCGATATTGTGCGTGATGAACAGGACGCTGAATTTCAGCTTCTCCCAGAGCCGCAGCACCTCTTCCTGAAGACTTGCGCGGGTCATCGCGTCGACGGCGGCGAAGGGCTCGTCCATCAGGAGGAGTTGGGGCTCGTTGACCAGCGCTCTCGCGACGGCGACGCGCTGGCGCATCCCGCCAGACAATTCACCTGGATAGCGGTCCGCGGCGTGGGTCAGGTTGATCATCTCCAGGTATTTGTCTGACATCGCGCGTCGATCCGCTTTAGATACGCCCTTTAGTCGCATGGGAAACTCGATGTTTTCGCGGGAGGTAAGCCATGAAAAGAGAGCGTATTCCTGGAAAACGACGCCTCGGTCGGGGCCGGGTCCCTGGATTGCATTTCCGTTGAGCAGGGCGTCGCCCTCCGTCGGAGAAATGAAGCCGCCGATGATATTGAGAAGCGTCGTCTTGCCACAACCCGAGGGGCCGATCGCGCAGATGAATTCGCCTTGTTCGATGTTCACCGACACGCCTTGCAAGGCCCATGTCGCGCTGTCGTCGGACGTCGCGTAGATTTTCGATACGTTCTTGATTTCTATTAATGCAGTCATGCGTAGCCGCTATTGCTCGTTCCACCATGTAAGACGCCGCCTCGGGAGGCTTCCCGAGACGGCTGCGACAGTATCGGTTTTTCCTACGCGCTCAGTGTTACGCGATCCGGCGCCAGTTCTTCGAGAGCTTCGGTGTAGAAGGTTTCGAGGAAGATATCCTTGAGAGGTTTGTCCGGCGCCTTGATAAGATTTTCGGCGATTGCCCATTCAGCGGCCTTGACCAGATCCTCGAGGAACTTGTCGTCGAAGCGCAGGGCGAACTCGAAATCGACGGTTTCCGAAATGACCGCATCCGGCGTCGTCTTCGTGCGTTCGGCGACGATTTCCGACCATTTCAGGTCTTCTGCTATGAATTTCTCCGCCTCGAGCATGGCCGCGACGCCAGGTTTGAGGATTTCGGGTCTTTCACTGACTATCGACGTGTTCGTGCACATGAGCTGATGGCTCGAGAAATACTCCTCCAGACCATCCTGCGTCATGATGAAGGCGTCGTCCTTGATCGCATCCTGCACCACAAAAGCTGCCCGGCTGGTCCAGGAAATTCCGTCCACGTCGCCCCGCACAACTGCGTTGATTGCATCGCCGGGCGTCATGTTGACGACAGTTACATCGTCCTTGGTGAGCCCCGCCATCTCCAGATAGCGGTGAAGCATGTAATGGCCGCTGGTGCCGATCCGGGTCGCAATGGATTTGCCCTTAAGGGAGGAGGGGTCGTCCTGTACTGCGCCGCGTTCGGTGCGCATGACGATTTTCATGTCCTTGGAATATCGCTGGTAGTTTGCGAATACGATCGGTTTCAGTCCGCGAAGCGCGGCGAACAGGTAGGGCGAATCGGTGGAGGTGCCGAAATCGGAATCCTCGGTGAGAGCAGATTCCAGAGACTCGCGACCGGAGGCGAAGGTCGCTGCGGTCACGTTCAGTCCATGGTTCGCCCAAGCGCCAATTCCGTCAGCGACATAAGGGACAGACCAAGTGTAGCCATCGCTGCCATAGGCGATGGAGACATCATAGGTTTGCGCTGATGCAAAGCGATTTGACATCGCCAATGCGGCCGTGCCGCCAAGCGCCGTTCCGATGAACCGACGGCGGTCTAACTTGAGAACCATTACGAAACACTCCTGCGTTTGAGATTTTTGTTCGCAGGCGTTTCCTACCCATGATGTCAGTCGGCGCTTTTGCCTGTTTTACTTGTTGTCCAACGCCGCTTTCACAACTGTTGGTAACATGCCGGATGTTACCGGTCTTCTGGTTCCTCAAAGCTGGATGAATTTACGCATAAAAACAACATCCAGAACCGGGTGCGATTCGTAGCTTTACTTGACCAATTGGTCAAGTGCAGTTGAGTGTTGTTGGGCTATGTCTGATTTACTTTGTGATCGCCATGAATACCGCATCCGCGTAGCACCATGCGCGTGATCAGCTCCGCAGCGGCGTCATAATCATCGGTTTCGAGATTCTGGCGCCCGAGAACGGATTTAATCTGGACTTCGAAATCCGCATAGGTCTGGGTCGCGGCCCAAATGATTATGAAAAGATGCGCCGCCGAGACGTCGTCCATTTTTCCTTTTTCGGACCATTGCTTGACGATCTGGGTCTTTTCCTCGACCCACTTGCGCAATTCGTTGCGCAGGAAATCCGACAGGACCGGCGCGCCCCTGATCATCTCGTTCGCGAATATTCTCGAAGCCAGGGGGCGCTCACGAGACAACATGACCTTGCGTTTGACATACCCGGTCAGAGCGTCGCCGGGATCATCGTCCACGCTGATGGCCTGAAACGATTCCAGCCATGGCGCCATGATCGATTGCATGAGGGCCAGGTAGATATCGCGCTTGGTCTTGAAATAGTAGTGCACGTTCGACTTCGGGAGCTTTGCAATATCGGCGATCTGTTGAGTCGTCGCGCCGTCGAACCCCTTTTCCGCAAAGACCTTCTCGGCGGCGGAGAGGATCTTCAACGTATTTCGCATTCGGACGCTGCGATTGCCTATCCGATGCGCCGACTTTCTGATCTGCTTCTTCTCAACCATATGGCTCCCATCAAATGCTGCGGATCAAAAAAGCTTTAAAAATAAGTTACCCGGATCGCCATGAAGCATGGCGCGAAGCGTCTGCAGCAATATTCACCGCATGTTTGCGCAGCATTGGAATCGGGACAACCTCGAAAAACACGCCGCGCGTCCAGGCGCCAAGAATATAAAGCCCCTTCACAGGCGATCCGTCTGCAGTTTCGCTTTGTCCCGAAAGATCGACCTTCAATCCCAGGCCAAAAGGGTCAGGTGTAACCAGGCCGTCATCCAGCGCCGAGGACAGGAGCGGTTCATCGCGCGGATCGACGCTCGGGCCGGTCGCGTTGATCACGAGATCGGCCGTCATCTCCCGGTCACCGACACGCAACGCCAGTCCCGACGGCGCTTTGCGAATATTGGAAATGCGTCCTCGACAAAGCATCAACCTGCCGTTGGCGATCAATTGGGCAATCATTCTGTGGGATGGCGGCGGCGTTCGATGGCGGTGATGGAGCCAATGGCGCAAGCCATGGCGCGCAAAAGTGGCGCGGTCGCGGGGAGACCAGCTCTGCCAGAATTCGGCGGTTCGTGTTTTCAACGCCTCGACAACAGCAATCCAGTCGCGTTCCGGATTGCTCCGGATCCCGGCGATGACTGAGCGCCAAAGTCTTGACGGTCGGTCGCATGTCAGATCCGCGACGCCTGGCCAGCTGACGTTGTTGGCGTCGCTCGGCGGCATGAAAGGCCGGTTTGCAGCCAGGGTGAATCTTGCGTTCGGAGAGACATTTGCGACGGAAAGGACCGCGTCGATGGCTGTCAGGCCCGTGCCGGCGATCACCACTTCGTCGGCTCCAACCATGGCGGCTTGCGGAATGTTCCAGGGGTCTTCTGCAAGTCCGGGCATTTCAATGGGCGCAAGGCGGCGAGGCTTCAGGTTTCCCAGCGCCAGCACGACCTGTTCTGCGCGCAATTCGTTACCATTATCGAGCACCACGCGAAAGCCGCCGGGTACAGGCGTGAGCGATCTGGCGCGCGCGACATGGTGCGAAAGGCGGGCGCGGTCGCGGATCGCCGAGACGACTTCGTCCATGTAGTCGCCATAAACCTTGCGCGGAAAATAGGTCTCCCCCGCTGTCATGCCGTGGCGCTCAAGCCAGGGAATGAAGCGTTCAAATCCCTCCAGCGGATGCGCGTCGAGCTTGTCGGCGGTGACATTGAGCAAATGGCCGGGATTTGAGGTTGAGTAGGCAAGCCCCCGACCGAGTGCTTCGCTGGGTTCCACGATCGTGAGATCAAGCGCGCCAATCATGGAGAGCGCAGCGGCCTGCCACACACCTGCGGCCCCTCCGCCGATGATCGCGATCGGCACTTCAGTCTTGTCTGGTTTGGCCATGAGAATCCGTTGATTCACGACGATGCGGGACGCGCGCAGCTTCTGTCGTAGCCGTAACAGCGCAATACGGATGAAATCAAATTCTGACCAACTGGTCAACATGTTGTGCTTCGTTTGCGGATCCTACAATGTTCGGTTTGATTGCCAGCCTGTCGAAGTTCTTTGTTGCCAAAATAGAAAAGTGGGCGCGTTGGATCTGAATTCGCCGGACCGGAATTCCGGTCCGTCAACAAATGGACAACATATTCGCGGCGTCACATGCGAACGTCAGGGCGAGGTCTGGCGGGCTGAGCGGGAACGGTGAGGCTGGCGTACATTCTATGCCCGTGTGTGTCTGATCTTCCAGCTAGACCTTACACTAAAGTTGGTGTTTGATTGGAAACGGGCGCTCTGGACTTTGGAAGATAAAGTCCATATGGAGCCTCAACGACCGAGAAGGGAACTTTGGTCGTGTCATCACCCTATGGGAGGATCTTAATGGAACGACGTACATTTCTTAAAAGCGCAGCGCTTGCGGGCGCCGCTACAACGCTTGCCGCTCCGGCGGTCGCCCAGTCCACCACCGAGATGGTTATCGTCTCGACCTGGCCGCGCGACTTTCCGGGTCTCGGGCTTCCCGCCCAGCGCCTGGCGGCTCGTATCGGCGAACTGACGGACGGCCGTCTCGACGTGCAATATTACGCAGCCGGCGAGCGCGTCGGCGCGTTCGACGCTTTCGACGAAGTCGCGTCAGGCAATGCGCAGGCCTATATCGGCGCCGACTATTACTGGAAGGGCAAGCACCCCGGCTGGGTGCCGTTCACGGCCATTCCATTCGGCATGACCAGCACCGAAATCGACGCCTGGACGAAATTCGGCGGTGGACAGGAACTGTGGGACGAACTCGCGGACCAGTTCGGACTGCAAAACTTCGCAGCCGGCAACACCGGCGTCCAGATGGGCGGCTGGTTCAACAAGGAAATCAATTCGCCTGACGACCTGAAAGGTCTGAAGATGCGCATTCCGGGCCTCGGCGGCGACGTCATGGCCAAGCTCGGCGCGTCTCCGGTGTCTCTGCCCGGCGGCCAGATCTATGAAAACCTGGTGTCCGGCGCGATCGACGCAACGGAGTGGGTTGGCCCGTACAACGACTACTTCATGAAGTTTTATGAAGCGGCCAAGTACTACTACTGGCCGGGCATGCACGAGCCGGGTTCGATGCTGGCCATGGGTCTGAACAAGAGCTGGTACAACAGCCTTCCGAAGACCGAACAGGCAATCATCAAGGCCGCGTGTACGGAAGAAAACAACCTGACGCTTTCCGAAACCAACGCCAATAACGGCGCCTATCTGAACCGTCTGATCAACGATCACGGCGTTGAGCTGCGCGAGTTCAACGACGACGTCTACGACGCGTTCGGTTCGGCGTCGGCGGAAGTCATCGAGGAAGCGCGCGACTACGACGACCTTTCGAAGCGGATCTACGACTCGGTTCTCGAAAAGCGTGACGAGATCGGCGCATGGACGGCTCTGTCGGACATGGCCTACGTGCAGAAGCGTAACCGGGTTATCGGTCGCTGATCGCCATCGATCCACGAAATCGCGGCAAGGCGGTCATTCGCCTTGCCGCAACAGAGCGGTTGTGGAAAGCGGCGGCGACAAGCCTGCGACAAAAGCAGGCGGCGCGAAAAAGCCCCAAACAGCCATAAGCGGGAAGCTCTTCGGGGGAAGACATGTCCAATTGGCAATCGGGCCAACCGACGGCAGCGATGTCGTTTCCGAATGTCGTGCGCTGGTTTGGATGGTCGGTCTTGGCCGTCATGCTGGCGTACCTCGTCAACAATTTCCTGACTTTCGCTGGCGGGTGGCCGGGCGCGAACGCTGTTTTCCATGGCGACGCCGGCGCCACGGGCCTGCTGCAGACGCTACTTTATCCGCTCGGAGTGATCCTTGCGATCTTCTACGTCGCGCGGAGTTCGGCCACCAGCCTGCGACAGGACGCGGCCCGGGTCACGGCCATCAACACCTTTTTCATTCGAGCGGCTTTCTGGAGCGTGCTGATTGTCGGCGTCGCCGACATGACGCTGTCGTTCCTCAGGGTCGAGGGATTGCTTGAGGCCTTCGTGAGCGCGGATGTCGCCCAGGATCTCGGCCGCTCGAAATTCCGCGGGGTGTACGTCCATCTGCCTTTGCTCGGCGTCGGCGTCATCCTGGCGATGTTCACGAGAACCCTCGGCTTTCAGTGGCTGGCGCTGCTGATCGTGGCGGCGGAACTGGCGATCGTGTTACTGCGCTTCATTTTCTCATACGAACAAGCCTTCATGTCCGATCTCGTGCGCTTTTGGTACGGCGCGCTGTTTCTCTTCGCCAGCGCCTATACGCTGCTGGAGGAGGGGCATGTCCGCGTCGACGTGTTCTACGCCGCATTTACCGACAAGACGAAGGCGGTGGTCAACGCCGTCTGCACATTGCTGATGGGGCTGACATTCTGCTGGACCATCCTGATCGTCGGCATGGGGCAGAAGAGCTCCATCATCAACAGTCCGATGCTGAACTTCGAAGTGACCCAGTCCGGTTTCGGCATGTACGTGAAATACATGATGGCTGGTTTCCTCGGCGTCTTCGCCATATCCATGATGATCCAGTTCGTCGCCTATCTGATGGACGCCATCGCCGACTATCGCGGCGAGCCGGGCAAATATCAGCCCGGTGAAAACATGGGGCAGTAGGGGCTGATCATGGAACTCTATTTCCTCTTTCTCCTCGTCGTCCTGATGGCGCTTGCGCTCGGCTCCGGCTATCCGGTCGCCTTCGCGCTTCCCGGGTCCTCGATCATCACGATCCTGATCGCAGCCGGCTGCGGTCTTCTGTTCTTCGGCAATATCGACGCGTTTTTCGGGCAGGGCGGGCCATCGGAATGGCTGAGCGCGGGCGTGACCAACTTGCGCGGGGTCTACTGGGAACCTGAACGCGACACGCTGATAGCGATTCCGCTGTTCATATTCATGGGCATCATGCTGCAGCGCTCGAAGATCGCGGAAGACCTGCTGATCACGATGGCTCAGCTGTTCGGACCGATACCGGGCGGCCTTGGCATTTCCGTGATCTTCGTGGGCGCGCTGCTGGCCGCAACGACCGGCATCGTCGGCGCGACCGTGGTGGCGATGGGGCTGATTTCGCTGCCCGCCATGATGCGCAACAATTATTCCACGCCGCTCGCCACCGGCACGATCGCCGCGTCCGGCACGCTGGGACAGATCATTCCGCCCTCAATCGTGCTGATTATCCTTGCAGACCAGCTGTCGAGCGCCGCCGACCAGGCCGGAACCGCGCGCAAGGCGCTCTACAAGGATTCGACCGGCGAATTGACCATGCCGTCGATCTTCGACGTCGGATCGACCAGCGCCGGAGAAATGTTCCTCGGCGCCGTGCTGCCGGGCCTGGTGCTTGTCGGCCTGTACATGGCGTTCATCCTGATCGTCGCCATGATCCGGCCGAAGCTTGCGCCGCCGGTGCATTACGAGGGCAAGTATGATCTCCGCTTCGCGCTGAAGGTTTTGATGACCCTGACGCCGCCGCTGGCGCTGATCTTCCTGGTGCTCGGATCGATCATCGCCGGCATCGCCACCGTGAACCAGGCCGGCGCGATCGGCGCCGGCGGAGCGCTGATCATGGCCGGCTACCGATTGCGCGACGGCTCACGCGACGCCTACTACCCTGCGATCCTTGCGCTGATCTGTCTCGCGGTTATCGGCTTTGTGCTTGCAAACTTCGACACCAATATCAAAAGCAGCTCGGCGAGCGTTTGGGGCGTTCGCTTCGCCATCGTCGCCGTGGCAGGCCTCATCGTCGCTCTGATATGGAGCGGATGGCGCGCGCTGAAGATCGAAAACACGCTGCAAAGCGTGATGATCGAAACCGCAAAGACGACGTCTCTCGTCTTCATCATTCTGCTGGGCGCCGCGATCCTCACGGCGGCGTTCCGCGCGTTTGGCGGCGAGCACCTCGTCCGTGACTTCCTGGAGGGGCTGCCCGGCGGCTTCTGGACCAAGTTCGTTATCGTCATGGCGGTGATCTTCGTTCTCGGCTTCTTCCTCGACTTCATCGAGATCGCCGTCGTCGTCGTGCCGATCGTAGCGCCGATCCTGCTCGCCGACCCGTCTGCGAACGTCACGGCGGTGTGGCTGGGCGTGATGATCGGCCTCAATATCCAGACCTCCTTCCTGACGCCGCCCTTCGGCTTCGCGCTGTTCTACCTGCGCGGCGTGGCGCCGGCCGCGGTCAAGACGCTGCAGATTTACAAGGGGGTCATTCCGTTCATCTGCATCCAGCTGGTCGCCCTCGTCGTCGTCGGCATGACGCCGCAACTGGTGAACTATCTGCCCGGACGCGTTTCGCTGCTTTCGGAAACCGCGCCGCCGCCGCGCAACCCGCGTCTGACCTATTGCGTGGACAATTACGTCACGGAAGAACTGGCGGGTCGACGCGGCGAAATTCTCGACAGTGTCGAGACGGCGCGCCAACTCGACTGGAGCATTCTGCCGCAGCGCATGGCGAAATCCATCGAGGACAGTTTCGACAAGGTGGAAGTGGCGATCGCTTCGCTGGACGAGGCGAACGAGGCCGCCGCGACTGTCGAGCGGGAAAGCGGCGGCTACAAGCCGCTGCATATCGAGGTGAGGGGCGTCGAGCGCGATATTCGCGGCATTGAAGGCCGCATCGATGACCTGGAAACACAGATCAGGCGGTTGCGCGATCCGAGCCAGGCGGAGCGGAAGGCAAAACTGGAGCGGCGGGTCGAGGTGCTGACGGCAGATCGCGACGCGCTCGAAGGCAAGATTCCGGAGACCTGGGAACCGGCCTTTGACGAGTTCCGGGCTCTGGTGAACGGTGAAACCAAGCTGCGGCGTCAATACCAGCAAGCCTCGCGCCAGGCCTTCGAGCCGGTGGCGATGGCGCTGGCGAGCCTGGACGCCTATGACGCCTTCGTGGCGCTGGAAGACGAGTTGAAGGCCATGCCTCAGCGTATCGCCGACAGCGCGCCGGAAGCGATGGAAGATCCGCTTGGCGAACTGGCGAGCAAGTTCGGCGAGATTGGCGGCGCGGACGACATCCGCTCCGCGGTTTCGGACGCGCGTCGGGCCTTGCGCGGAAACTCGATCGACAAGGCGAAGGCGGCGGAGGAAATCGACGCTGCAGTCGCCGAGTACGATACGCAACTTGCGTGGCGCACGGAGGCGAATACCGCGCTGCGGCCGGGTCTGCAGACCTATGTCGATTCAATCAAGACAACGATCGGCATTCGTCAGCAGGAGGACATGACGCGCGCGCAGGCCCTGTTCGTTGCAGCCTGCCAGGCCGATCACCGCGACATCTCGCTGAATTTCTGAGCTGTGACTATCCCCGTCCGATAAAGGGCATGTTGGTCGCCATGATGGTCATGAACTGAATGTTGGCTTCCAGCGGGAGGCTGGCCATATGGACGACGGCGTCGGCGACCTGCTGCACATCCATCACCGGCTCGACGCGGGTCGAGCCGTCGGCCTGGATGATACCCTTGCGCATGGCGTCGACCATGTCCGTCGAGGCGTTGCCGATGTCGATCTGGCCGCAGGCGATGTTGAAGGGGCGGCCATCCAGGGACAGGGTGCGCGTCAGTCCGGTGATCCCGTGCTTGGTGACGCTGTAGGGAACGGAGCCTGGACGCGGCACATAGGCCGAGATCGATCCGTTATTGATGATCCGCCCGCCCTGCGGCGACTGTCCGCGCATGATTGCGAAGGCCGCGCGGGCGCAGATGACCGACCCGGTGAGATTGACGGCCAGCACTTCATACCAGTCTTCGAGCGGCATGTCGTCGATCAGCCGAGGGGGCTTGCTCATGCCGGCGTTGTTGAACAGGACGTCAAGCCGACCCCATTCCCGTTTGACGCTGGAAAAGGCCGCATCGACCGCCGCCGGATCCGTGACGTCGCATGAGAGCGGCAGCGCGTCCGGGTTTCCCGCCGCGGTCTCTTCAAGCGCTGCAAGGCGCCGGCCGATCAGACCGACGCGATAACCGTTGTCGAGCAAGGCGGTCGCCGCGGCGCGGCCAATCCCCGAGCCGGCTCCTGTAACGATCGCAATCTTGGATTGATTGTTGTGCATTGCATCCCTCCACACCGTTGACTCAGCTGTCCGGATTCATATCTAGAACGCCTGAGCAATTCCAACTCGCCATTTTGAAAAAAATGGCGCATGTTGGTTATTGATGCAGGCGACGGCATTGAAAGTCCAGAGAATGATCTTGCGGCGGCGACACTCGAAACAACTCTATTTAACAGATAAATCTTCTTCTCTTCGGCAGCATCCTGTCGCAAATGTTCCGACCATCGGACTTGTGGCCTTTGAGGCGTGATATGGCTGAAACCGAAGAGCCTCTAGTCCTCTACGCAATCGGCGACATTCACGGCCAGCTTGAAATGCTGCGGGAGCTTCATCAAAAAATCCTGAGATACCACAGGCAATACTACGGCGGATGGCGCGGCGGGCTCGTCTATATCGGCGATTACATCGACCGGGGACCGTCCAGCCGCGGCGTGATCGATTGCGTGCGCGAGGGGTTGCCCGGCTTCAGTTCGGTGTTCCTGAGAGGCAATCACGAGGTGATGATGATGCGTTGCCTTGAGGTGGACGCACGGGAGGCCTGGTTGCAATGGGTCACCAATGGCGGCGAGGAGACGCTCAATTCGTTCGACTATCCGATCGGGCCGAAGGGGATTGACCGTGATTTCCTGCGGCAGTGCGTCGGGGAAGAAAGGATCGACTGGTTGTCGTCGTTGCGCCAGACCTACGTCCACGCCGATTTCCTTTTCGTGCACGCCGGGGTGCGGCCTGGCGTCAAACTGGAAAAACAGCGCGAGCAGGACCTGCTCTGGATCAGGGAGCCCTTTCTCAAGTCCAAGAAGGATTTTGGCCATCTGGTGGTGCACGGACACACGCCGGTCGAGGAGCCTGAAGTGCTTCCCAACCGGATTGCCATCGACACTGGCGCGGGCTTCGGAAGGAAGCTGACGGCGCTGGTGATCGACAGGCCGGCCGACGAATTGCTCGAACATCCGGTCTTCATCTCGGCGAAAGGTTGAGGAGGGCTCTGCGGCTGAAAACCATCGGCTCGATCGACAAGGCCGAAATCATCTCGGGTCACCGGCGCGTTGACATTCCGGAACCGGGCGAAATCCATGTCTGGGTGGCGGCGCTTGACGATGCGGGGTGGACCGATGACCTCGCATTCATCGACATGGAGGAGAAGGCCCGCGCAGAGCGTTTCTATTTTCCGGTCCACGCGCGGCGCTTCAGGCGCGGGCGGATCATGCGCAGGATCATTCTCGGCAATTACCTCGGTATGGATCCCGATAAAATCCGGTTTGAGACGGCCATACACGGGCGCCCCTCGCTTGCGGCGAACGAGATTGGCGGCCAGGCCATCGATTTCAACATGTCGAACAGCGAAGAAATCGTAGTCCTGGCGGTTGCGACCGATCGGCGGATCGGGGTCGACGTCGAACTGGAAAAGCCGATGCGGGACGCCGATTCCATCGCCAGGGGCAGTTTCCACGCCAAGGAGGCCGCCAGCGTCGCCGCAACCGAACCGCCCGGCGACAAGCTGGAAGCCTTCTTCCGCTGCTGGACCCGCAAAGAGGCTGTGGTCAAGGCCGTTGGAAGCGGATTGCAGATGGATCTGAACGGTTTCTTCGTGGGAACGGGGCGCCGCGTCGATCCTTTCCAGCCATTGTACGAACCCCATTTTGAGGGCGCGCGCAGCTGGTGGGTCGCCGATTTCTCGCAAGGGCCGGTCTACGCGGCCCTGGCGATGGACGGTCCGCCCAGGGCGCTGACGATCAGACGCTGGAAGCCCTGATTTACCCTCTCAGTCGGACCCAGCCTGTCTTTTGGCCTGGATCAACTGAACGCTTTTCCGGCAGTCCGGCGACAGCGCATCGAGATTGGTTTCCATGCAGGCGAGAATTCGGCCGCCGCCGGCCTCCACATTGCTGCACAATCGTGTGTAGTCCGGTCGACAGGTCTTCATCATGGCGCGCGCCATTTTGCGTTGTTCCGGGTTCAGGTTTTGCGCTGTCGTCTGTCCTGCGCAAAGCAGTGCAAACGAGAGGACGAGGAGCGATGTTCTGACAAGGCGCATTGAATTCTCCGGCAGATCGTCTTGAGTGGCGGCGTTATTCTCGACATGACAATCTCCTTGATTGCCGATCAGCGCCGGGTTGCGATGATCTGACTTGCAATATCCACCATCATTGTGTTGGGAGTTTCTTTGAACGGAAACGATTATTCTATTAATGTCAGTGGCTTGTAACCATTTGTAACAGCATGGCGGTTGCGCTTGCGGCGTTTCCCGCTTTGTTGCTAACTGGCGTAATGAACGCCGACAGCGCCACGATCCTGCTGGTCGAGGACGATCCGGAAATTCGCCGGCTTGTCAGCACGATGATGCAGCATGAAGGGTATCGCGTTGAGGTCGCCTCCGACGGCCCCAAGATGGACGTCGTCATGCAGGGCGTGCAGCCGGACCTTATAATTCTGGATCTTATGCTGCCGGGGGAGGACGGGCTGTCCATCTGCCGTCGACTGAGGATGACGAACACGGTTCCGATCCTGATGCTAACCGCGAAAAGCGAAGAGGTGGACCGGGTGATCGGGCTGGAGATGGGCGCGGACGACTATCTCAGCAAACCATTCGGCCCGCGTGAGTTGCTGGCGCGCGTCAGGGCGCTGTTGCGCAGGGCGCAGGGCGTGTTGCCGATGGCCGACAACCGCCGCTACGCCTTCGACCGGTTTGTTGTGGATCTGGACGCGCGCCTGCTTCTGCTCTCCAACGACAGGCGCGAGATCGACCTGACCAGCGCCGAGTTCGACATGCTCGCCTGTTTTGTCCTGCGGCCGCGACGGGTGTTGTCGCGCGACCATATTCTCGATCGCCTGCACGGCCGCCAGATCGAACCCTTCGACCGGTCCGTCGACATGCTTGTGTCTCGCCTGCGCAAGAAATTGCGGGCGGCGGCTCCGGGAACCGACCTGATCAGGACGATCCGCAATGGCGGATATCTGCTGACGTCGCCGGTCGCGCGGATTCCGTAATGCGGTGGCCGCGACGCATGGCGAGGCTGACCATCTTCGCCGGGATAAGCCTGATGGCGCTGGCGGTGACCATGGCGGCGGCGATCTATATCCACCAGGGCGACCGGCTGAAGACGGATCTTCCGCCGCCGGAACGCGTTGCGGCGCTCGTCAGGCTCGCCGACGCGGCGCCGCCGGATCAGCGCGAATTGCTGCTGGAGGCTGCTTCCGACGTGATTTTCCGACCGAGCATTGTGAAGGACGGGGATGCGCCGGACGCACAAATCGAACGTCTTGCGGACATTGAAACGCTGGCGCTCTATCAGGCGGCGCTTGGTCCGCGTCCGCTCGAGATCAGGGTTCTGTCCTATTATCCGGTTCGCTCGCTGCTGTTCGGCGACCATCCGTCAACGCGCAGCATGATGGAGTTCAGGATTGGTCTGAGCAACGGCGACACGCTTGTGATCAGGACGCGCAACGTGCTGGCGTTGACGCGGACCGGCCTGCCGGTGGGGCTTGGAGCCGGGCTGCTTGGCACGCTCGCCGCCGTGATCGCGATATTTCTGATGTTTCGGGAGACCAAACCGCTGGCGAAACTCGCCGAGGCGGTCGATCAAATCGATTTTGATTCCGATTATGTGGAATTGCCGGATGTGCGTCGCAACTCTCCGGAAATTCGCGCCGTCGCCGATGCGTTCAATCGTCTCCAGAAACGGCTGTGGAGCATGTTGCGCGCGCGCATGGCCTATGTCGGCGGCATCTCCCATGACGTGCGCACATTTGCCACGCGCCTGAGACTGCGCGTCGAGCTTATTCCGGAAGAGAGCGAGCGAAGCCGCGCCATCGCCGATATCGAGGACATGATCACCATGCTCGACGACGCGTTGCTGTCCGTGCGCGCGGGCGCTGGAGAATTGTCGCAGGAGCTGATCGACATTCACGAGCTGGTTGGCGATGAAATCGCCGATTTGCGCGCAAAGGACATTCCGGTTGTATGGCGACCGCAATCGGATCACGAGGTGCTGGTGCTGGTGGACCGGCTGGCGCTGCGGCGCATTCTCTCCAATCTGGTCGACAATGGCGTGAAATACGGAACTGCGTCCCGGGTCGGCATGACGGTGGACGCGGACACTGTCCATCTTGTCTTCGAGGACGAAGGCGAGGGCATTCCGGAAGAACAGCGCGACGTCATGCTGGAGCCTTTCAGCCGGCTTGAGCAGTCCCGCAGCCGCGACACCGGCGGCGCCGGTCTGGGCCTGTCCGTCGTTCGCACCCTTTGTGAAGCGCAGGGCGGCGGCGTCGCGCTTGATTCCGGCGCGAACGGGTGCGCGCGCGTCACCGTATCACTGCCGGTTTTTTCCGGCGACTGAACAGGTCTGACCGAACGGGCCGTCACGTCATGCAGTTGCGGCACCGCGTGGTGTAGGGAACGGCGTCGAGGCGCTCCTTCGAAATTTCCTCGCCGCACTCCATGCAGACGCCGAACACGCCGTTCTCGATCCGCTGGAGAGCGGCGTCGATCGCCCGAACCTCTTTTTGGTCTTCGTTGCCCTGGGCTTCGAAAACCTCGTCCTGCTCGCGTTCGGTCGCGCGCTCCTCCGTGTCCGGGCTTGGCGTATCGTCGAGCCAATCTTCCAGTCGGTTCATGCGGGCGACCAACTCGGCGCGCCGGGCAGTCAGGCGTTTGCTATAGTGTTCGGTATCGATCATGTCTTCCTCCGTCGCGGCGGGTTGGCCGTTCTTTCAGTATAGTCCTGTTCGACGCTGAAAGCTTGATTTTGATCAACAAATCAGTCTGCGCGTTGGGATACCCTGATTAAGGAAGTTTGGTCTTTGTCGCGTGTGTGAACCAGAGAAAGGACATCATGAAGCCGAAGATAACCTGGATACTGATCGCCAACAGTCGAGAAGGATACATTCTGGAAAACGTCGGGCCCGGTCACGGCTTGCACCGGGTGATGAGCAGGACCTGGTCGTGGGAGCCAGGCCCGGTCTCCTCCCACGAGCCCGGGCGCTCCTTCGACAGTCATGGCGCCGGACGCCACAAGATGGAGCCCCATCATGGCGGTGGCGACGAGGCCGATTTTTCCAGGAAACTGGTCCAGGATCTTTTGGAAGATAGCCGGAAGAAAAAGTTCGACCGGCTCATTCTGTGCGCTCCGCCGTCGATGCTCGGGGCGTTGCGCAGGGAAATTCCGGGCGAACTGACAGCCCTCGTTTCTTCCGAACTGGACAAGGACCTTGTGCCTATTCCGGTCAAGGATCTGCCGGCGCATTTCGAGGATGTGCTGGCGGTCTGACGGCGCCGTTCAGCTGCGGCGCGGGTTTACGCCGCTTTCCAGGCCGCCAAGCTCCTGCCTGATCGCCAGCCAGGACATCAGGTCCGAGAGCGAAATGACGCCGACCAGGCGATTGTCTTCGACGACAAGCATCTTGCGCCGGCCGGTTTGCGTCATGTGCTGGAATAGGTCTTCCATCGCAGCGTCCGGAGACACGGTGTTCTCGTCCGAAACGGGCGCGACGATCGAGATAAGCCTGGTTGTCGCCCATTTCTCGCGGTCGACGCCGTGCACGAGGGCCGTGTCGATGTAGCCGGCAAGCCTGTCGCCCTCGAGAACGGGCACGAAGCTGACCTTTTTGCGCATCATCGTCTCTTCGACCGCGTGCTGGATCGTGTCTTCAAGTTGCGCTGCGATCGCAGGGCTGCTCATCAGGGACCGCACCGTCTTGTCTTTCATGGCCGCCTTGACGACAAGTTGGCGATAACTTCCGCGCGAGGCGCTGATGATAAAGAAGCCGATCAGGATCTGCCACAGGCCGGCCGCCGAACTGGCTGAAAACACGGCCAGAACTCCGGTTGCGATGAGGAAGACGCCGAACCCCGTGCCGAATGCGCTGGCGATGCGCGTCGCCGAAAGCAGATTCTTGCGGTAATGCCAAAGCACGGCGCGCAGCACGCGGCCGCCGTCCAGCGGAAAGGCCGGGGCAAGATTGAAAACAGCCAGTATCAGGTTGATCAGGGCAAGATAGGCGAAAAGCGCGTGAAGCCAGGATGTTGTTTCGCCGCCCGAAACCAAGAGTGACAGGAGAAAGAACAGGCCGGCGAGCGCAAAACTCATGATCGGACCGGCGATTGCGATCCAGAATTCGGATTGCGGGCTCGCCGGCTCCTGTTCCAGTTCTGCAACGCCGCCGAAGACGAAAAGCGTTATGCCGCCGACACTGAGGCCAAAACGCCGGGCGACGACGGAATGCGACAATTCATGGAGGATCAGCGAGGCGAACAGACCGAGCATCGCGATCACCGACAGGACGACATAAGCCGAGCGGGAGTATCCGGGCAGGGCGTCGGGAAAATAGGCCGCCGACAGGCTCCAGACGATCAGCGCCGCGATCAACAGCCAACTGGGATCCACCCTGACTTTGAAACCGAGCACCTCGAACAGATTGACTGCATTCCTGAACATCAATGACCTCACAGGCGTTGCCTTTCGAACATCATTGCATGCGGGAGCCTTTTCTCCCTTGATATTCATCAATCGGAGCGCGTTTTGTATTGGTCGGTTCTTTCATCGATTGATCTAACGCAACGTCAAGGCGCGGGTCTTGGTATAATCTGCGTTCGAGTTCAATCTGTTAGCGAAAGGCTGAACGATGAACGTGACAACCCTGCTTACCATTCACTCGATCGACGAAGCGGCGGACGCCATCCAGCCGTTTGTTGCGCTGGCGGGCGATATCGGCGCACATCTCGATGTTATCGTTCTCGGCGTCGTCAAGTCGATCCCTACGGCGAGCTATCCCGGCCTGCCGGACTATTCGATGGCGGATGAATACAGCCGCATCATAAAGAGCGCCGACGAAAGGGCAAAGGCTCTCGACGCCATGATCGCGCAAAGCGGCGTCTCCGCCTCGGTGACGATCGAGTGCTGCAGCCGCGGCATGGTGGGGCATGCGGTGTCGCGTTACGCGATGACAGCCGACGTCACCGTGCTTGCCAATGGCGGCGTTCCGGAAGACGCGCTGGCGACCGAAGCGTTCAACGGGGTCATCTTCGAGTCCGGCCAGCCGGTGGTGGTGCTGGGCCGCTCGTCGACGCCGTTCACTCATGCCCGTCGCGTGCTCATGGCGTGGAACGGTGAGCCGGAAGCGGCCAGCGCGATCCATCTTGCCTTGCCGATGCTGGAGACGATGGAGGAGGTCCATCTGGTTCTGGTGGATCCGGACGGCGGCGGGACAACGGTCAATCCCGGCGACGCCATGGCGCTTTTTCTTGCAAGGCGCGGGCTCAAGGTGACCGTGGATGTGATCGCCAGCGCGGGAAGGGATGTGTCCGACGTTCTCCTTCAGCACGCGATGGACAAGGAAGCCGACCTGATCGTGATGGGCGCCTATGGCCGCTCGCGTCTGCGCGAATGGCTGCTGGGAGGCACGACGCGGACCATGCTGGAGAAGGCTAAAATCCCGCTTCTCATGGCGCACTGATCCGAATGAAGCTGTTGCTCACAAGCAGTCTGTTTCTATTCAGACCAGGTTGATCCAGGGTGGTCTCCAGGATGAAGTTTTCATCCACCGGTAGTTTTTCGGTAAAGAGATAACCGGCCGGAACCATTTCATGCGGCAAGACTGCTGTCTTGTCCGCAGGCGGTCGAACAGCGGGAGAGGGTCCGGTGACTGTCGGCGAGATCGCAGGCTACGTAGCATCCGTTCTGGTGTTTGCGACCTTCTACATGAAGACCATGATGCCGCTTCGCATTGCGGGCATCCTGAGCAATATCGCGTTCATCACCTATGCCTCGATAGAAGGTCTTCTGCCGATCCTGGTTCTGCACAGCGCGCTCCTGCCGCTCAACCTGGTGCGTCTCAGTCAACTGAGGGCGCGATTGCGCGAAATCGGGGCGGCGGTCGTCGGCGACTTTTCCATCAAGCCAATCCTGCCGCTGATGAAACCGCGCAAGATCACGGCCGGAGAGGTGCTGTTTCGCGCCGGCGATCCGGCGGACAAACTGTATTTCCTGGTGACTGGCGCCGCCCGGTTCGACCGTTTGGGTAAGAGTCGCCAATCAGGGGGAGGTGGTCAATGTCGGTTCGCCCATAATCGAATGGGTGGATTGTGGATCGTTGCTGGTGGACGTGCCGGCTTCCAACGTTTTGGCCGGGCTTCTGGGCGAGGGCATGCCGGCGCAAATTCTCATCGAGGGGGAGAGCAAGATCCACGAAGGCGCCGTCCTGTTCACCCGTGGGCCGGTGCAAAACTGACCGACAGGGAACTGGCCGCCGGGGCGTCGGGGCATGACGAGAAAACGGCCCAGGTCATCGTCAAGTTTTTGCATGACGACGAACGAAAGATATGCCCGGTCGGTCGCGCAGCGTCGGTGACCTTTCCGGAGGTGGACTTGTTTACTCTGGTGAAGGCCCTGTTTCGAATGAACTGATGAGAGCCTTTCCGATCAGAGGCATGGAAGTCAGCAAATCTCTGTGCCGCAGGCCGTGATGGTGAACGCCTCCGCCGGTTCCGTCTTGCTCGCGTCGAACATTCTTCCGTCGGTGCACTGAACGCGCGCCTCGAACGTGGCGTGCGCGCCCAACTGCCCTTCGCGCATGTTTATGAAATAATTGACTTCGCACTGCTGTTCTGCCTGCAGTTGCCAGCGGAGATCGTCGACCCAGGCCGGGTCGGACGACTGCGACAGGGCAGGCGAAATGACCATAACTCCGGCGAAAAGGGCTGCAGACGGAAAAACCGGTTTTGCGGAAACTTTCATGAATACCTCCATATAAAAGTTTGTTCGATATTATGTGGATGCTATCGATTGTGCATTGCGGCAGATCAATTCGGCAATTCCTGCAATCCGCATTTTTGGATGGGAGACAGGAAGGTGTCCGAATTAAAAGTCGCCGCGCTGAACGCTTTGAAACCGGGAGGAATCGCAGAATTAGTGCGCCAGGCAGGCGCGGAACTTTCTACGGGCAACGTCCTGATGATCATGCCGATGTCCAGTCGGCTAATTTCACCGACTGCCCTGACAGGCTACTGGACGCTCGTTTATGTGGGAAACTTCGCAGGATCGGTGCTTCTGGCGATATCGGTCGCCCTGAGCGGCGTCCTGGAAAAAAGCATCCTGCAAGAGTGACTGGTCCGGGCAACAACAGCGCTGTTTTCCGACGTTCGGCCGTCGTTATTTGCCGGTCGACACAATTATGCCGCAGTCATGCGCCGCGATGCTGCTGTTGACGGGAAACGCATCGGGAGGACATTGGAATGTTCCGTTTGATACTGCCACTGGTCGTGGCCGGCGCGTGGGTCACGCCTTCGCTGGCCGACACCACTCAGGCCCGCTGCGACATTTACCCGGCCGGCTCGGATACGGTGGAAGCGACGATTCCCTGTACCTTCAGCCAAAGGCAGGGATACATCACGATCACGCGCGAAGACGGCGTTGTCCACGACCTGGAACCCACCGGCGAAGCGGCTGGCAATTTCCGCGACCAGAACGCCAACGCCGTCTATCGCAACAGCGGCCTTGGAGATCAGGGTTTGATCTTCCGCTTTCCCGAAGAGAGCGTTTTTGTCTATTGGAGCACAGCCGGCCTCAACCCCGCCGATCCCGACAATCCGACTGCGCCATTCACGACGGACGATTATGACGCGACGACAATATTGCGCTGCCGCGCCGTCGGTGAAGCAGAATTCGGCAATTGTCCGGCCGGCGTCCTTCGCATGGAGAACCGGCAGGCGTCGATCGTCGTTCAAAGCCCGGACGGCGAGCAGTTCACGATCAATTTCATGACCGATTACGTCAACGCCACCAATAGAGAGGCGGAAGCGGTCCTCGACGGGGATCTCTGGACAGTGACGATTAACGGGAAGGAAATCTACGAAATCCCGTTGGCTGCGATCGAGGGAGGCTGATTTGGCTGTATTCCGCATTGGCCTGGTGTTGATCGCGCTTGCTGTTCCGCAGGGCATAGCCAACGCAGCGGAGCTTGCCGGCACGTCCTGGCGGCTGGTTGAAATCCAATCGATGAACGATACGGTCGATCGTCCCGAGAACCCGTCGCGCTATACGCTGGAGTTTCAGGCAGACGGCAGGGTCGCCATCGAGGCCGATTGCAACCGTGGCGCCGGCGCGTGGACAGATGATGGCGGCCAACTGGTATTCGGCCCGATCGCCTCGACGAAAGCCATGTGTCCGCCGGGCTCCATCTCGGAAAAATATCTTGCGCAGTTTCAATGGGTGCGCAGCTACGTCATGAAAGACGGCCATCTGTTTCTGGCGACCATGGCCGACGGTTCGATTATCGAGTTCGAGCCGATGGAAGACCCAACGGCAAGGGTGCTCGGTGACGATATCCGCATTGCCGATGCGGGGGAATTGCAGTCGGAGATCCTGACGCGGCTTTTCGACAGCTACGCCACTGAAAATGCGATCGAAGCCACTCCGGATGAAGTCGAATCCTTCGTTGAACAAATGCGTCAGGACATGGCGGAAAAAGGTCTGACGGCTGAGAACGATCTCACGGCGGAGGAAGCCGAACAGGCCGCCGCCATGCGCGAGCAGATGGCGCGCTCGATGATCCGCCAGTGGAAAATCAACAGGGCGCTACATGAAGAATTTGGCGGCCGCATCATCTACCAGCAACTGGGCCCGGAACCGCTGGACGCATATCGGCGGTTTCTCGAAACACGCCAGAGCGCCGGCGATTTCTCTTTTATCGATGAATCGCTCGAAGCAGAGTTCTGGCGCTATTTCAAAGACGATTCCATGCACGACTTCATGGAGCCGGGCAGCCAGGATGAGAAAGATGCGTTTGCAATCCCGCCATGGGAACGCAAAAGCTGATCGAACTGTTGTCACGCGCCGGATCCGTACGGCCAAACGAAGTTGAGGGTCATGAGCGCCACGAACAGAACGACAAAAGTGACAGACGCTGTTCGGCCCTTTGACATGCTTTCGTAAAGCGTCATTTGTCCGAGACCCCACAACTCCACGAAGATGATCACTGCCGCAGAGATCAAATGCGGAATGTCGAATGTCATCTGCAGGAACGCCTGCCGGTTGATGAAAGGATACCCTGCAGTCTCCCGGCGTGCTCAAAACGAGCAAGTGTGCGACCATGGCGCGCCGCCGCGAACGGCAGCTCCAAAACCCTGTGTGGTCAGTGTGATCTTGTCGCAGTCAGCGGGCGTCCTGTCTGATTTCGACAAGCTTCCCGTCTTCCAGGACGTCGCTGGGGTAGAGCACGACCATTTCGCCCGCCTCGAGACCGCCGAGAACCTCGGCCACGGTATCGTTCATGCGACCGAGTTCGACCGTCTCGAGTTTTGCCTGGTCGTCGTCAATCACGAAGACAGACCACGATCCTCCCGAACGGAAAATCGCGGCGATCGGAACTGTGAGAACGTCCTCTCTTTCCCAGACGCGCAAATGGGCGAGAATCCGGTAGCCGTGACCGAGATTTTCCGGAACCGTGTCGATGTCGATGATGATATTGACGCGCTGCTCTTCAATGCCCAGGGACGAAATCTTGGTGAAGGCCGCCGGTTCCACGGTTTTGACCGTTCCCTCGATCGCTTCTTCGCCGCCCCAGTCCGTGATGCGGACGCTGGCTCCGGGCCGGATGCGCGCCGCGTCGCTTGACAGCAGATCGACAACGATCTCGAGGTTTGCGGGATCGCCGATTTCGGCGATCTGTGTGCCCGGAATGACTGCCTGTTCGCTGCGTGTGAGGATCTGCAGCACGACGCCGTCGATGGGAGCGGTGATGTTGACGCAGCAGTTTTCCGGTTCCTCGGCTTCATCGATGTTGCTCGGCTGTTTCAGCCGCGCCAGCGCAGATTCCAGTTCCGCCTTGCGCAACCTGATCGCCGCATCGGAGCTTTCGACCTGCGCCCTTTGCAACTCCATTTCGCTGAAGGAATGTTCCAGCTGGCTGGTTGAAATGGTTTTGCTCTTCGCCAGTTGTTCGGCCCGCCGATAGTTGGACTGCGCGAGATTATAGGCTGTCTCGGCCCGCTTCTTCTCGACTTCAGCAAGGGCGATGGCGGTGCGCGCGGCCTCGGCGGCCGCTCTCAGTTCAGCGCGTGTGCGGTCGTCCAGAAACGGTGGCTCCTGGGGATGGATCGACGCTATCACGGTCGAATCCGCCTCGACCGGTTCGCCTTCGTCGAGCGTGGGGCGGTCGAGATAGCCGGCGATCGGAGAGGAGACCGCATAGACGTCCTTGACGCGGGTCACGCCTTCTTCGACGATTGTGACCTCCATATAGCCGCGCTCGACCATGGCGGCGTCCACGGGAACCGGACGTTCGTGGAAGGCCAGGTAAAAGCCGCCGATGACGGCGATTGCGATCAGTAATATTCCAAGCCGTTTGAACCAAACACGCATGGCGTCACTCTCTGGTTTTCAATACGCGGATGAGGTCGAGATGATCCACCCTCCGCCGGACAATAAGGACAGTGGCCACAGCCGCCGCAATGACGACCAGGCTGGCGGTTGCATAGGTCGACGCATAGATAATCAGCGGCACGCGAAACAGGTCGCTCTGAAGCCCCTGCATTACTGACCACGACAGCCCGTACCCGATCAGCCAGCCGACCGGCTGGGCTGCGAGAACGATCAGCGCGAGTTCGATGATCAGGACGCTGGAGACTTCGGCTTTCGTAAAACCGAAGACCCTGAGACTGGCAAGTTCGCGCGCGCGCTCGGACAGCTGGATACGCGCCGAATTGTAGATCACGCCGAAGGTGATGATCACCGCCAGCATCACATAGATGGTGGACATGGTCGTGATGTTTTCCTCGATCGTTGCGCGAAAACGATCCCGCGAGACGCCTTGCAGCGCAATCGAGGCGATGACAGGCGTGGACTTGATGACGTCGTAGAGCTCGTCAAGCATCGCTTCGTCCACCGATATGCGGGCGCCGGAGATCTGACGCCCGTCCCGCAAGAGACGGTCCAGCGCGTCGAGATGCATATAGGCGTTGAGGCCGATATAGCTTTGCGCCACGCCGACGACGGTGACTTCCTCAAGCCGCTTGTCGCGCTCGAGCAACTCGACCTCCATCGTCATGCCCGGCTCGAGCTTCAGTTTGGAGGCTACCCGTTCTGACAGAATAACGCCGTTTTCCGGTGTCGCGATTGGATGCAGATCAAGATCCAGAACTCTCGACAGGTCGCTGTCCGGCGTAACTCCGGTGAGCGACATGCGCAATTCGCGATGACCATGCCTGAGATTGACTGGCGTCATGCGGTAGGGTTCGGCGCGCATGACGCCCGGCATCGCCGCTGCGGCGATCAGAGCCTGCGGACCCCGGTCGACTGAAAAGGTTATCGTCGCGTCCTGCCTGTCGGCGCGAAAGAAAATCGCGTCGATCATGTAGTCGATGGAATCGTAAGAGAAGAGAGACGTGATCAGCAGGGCGACGGACATCGACGTGCCGAGCATGGTCAGGAACGAACGCACGGGCCAGCGCAGCAGGTGTCTGAACGCCATGATCGACAGTTGAGAAAAAACGCCAAGCCGCTGCAAGGCGCCGACAAATGTGTTGCGATAGGTGGTTGGCGCGGGCGGACGCATGGCCACCGCCGGCGGCAGGGCGACGCTGCTCCAGATGGATTTCGCCGCTCCGGCGACGGCCGCGGCGATCGATACGCCGCCGGCGAGAATGTAGAGATCGACGCTCTGGCGGAAAATCAGGAACGGGAACGAATAGAACTGGGCGTAGAGCCGGGTGAGCCCGCGGCCCAGCCACCATCCGGTTACCGAACCTATGAGGACGCCTGCCAGCGAAATCAGGATTACAAGCTTGGCGTAGTGCATTCCGACTGTCAGATTGCGGTAGCCGAGCGCCTTCAAGAGGCCGATCTGCTCGCGGTCGAGCGCGATCAGACGGGACAGTATCATGTTGACGAGAAACGCAGCGACCGCCAGGAAAATCGGCGGAATGACGGTCGCCATGGCATTGAGCTGGTCCAGTTCAGCGTCGAGGAAGGCGTGCGAAATCTGGTCCTCGCGGTCATAGGCGCCGCCGCCGCCATAGGGTTTGAGGACCTCGTCGAGACGGTCGATGATCACGCGCGTATCGGCGTCGCGCGCCGTGGTGAGCACGACGTCGTTAAAGGCGCCTTCCATGTCGAACAGGCCGGACATAACCTTTTCCGGCATGAAGAATATCCCGAAGCGGCGCGGATCCGGAACCATGTCTCCTGGACCGATTGCATAGATGTATTCGGGCGACAGGACGACGCCGACGATGTCCAGCCGCTGCTTGCGCCCGTTAAAGATGGCTTCGAAACTGTCGCCGGGCTCAAAGCCGTGCGCATCGGCGAATGTCTCTACAATAGCGACCTCGTTGCTGCGTTCGGGCTCCGGCAGCCGGCCGCGGCGCAGATAAACCCGGTTGACCGCCGGATCCCTGAACTCGGGCAGGGAAATCGCCATGCCCGAGGCGGGCTCTCGCATACCCTCGACATCGATGAGCACCGGTTCGGCGATCCGCAACTCGCTCGACAGGACACCGGGCATGCCGGCGATGCGCGACTTGAGGTGACGCGGCGCCCGCACAGCCGAGGCGAAGACGGTGGCGAAGCGGTATCGGTCATAGAAGGTGGCGCGGGTTTCTTCGAGCGAGCGATAGGCGCCGACCGACAGGATGAGCGTCGCGACGCCGCAGGCGAGCACCATGGCGATGGCGAGCGACTGCGCCCAAAGGCGGCCGAAATCTCTCACGAGTTTGCGGTCGAGCATATTCATAATCACCACACGACTTCGGAGGGCTCGATGCGCTGGTCATTGACCTGAACCTCGGCGATCTTGCCGTCGATGAAGGAGAACACCCGGTGCGCGATGTTTCGGATCGCCGCATTGTGGGTGATGATCGCCGTTGTCGTGCCGAGCTCCCGGTTGATGCGGGTCAACGCCTCCAGAACGATGACGCCGGTCTTGGAATCCAGTGCGCCGGTCGGTTCGTCGCACAGTAGCACTTCCGGGCGCTTGGCGATTGCGCGGGCAATCGCCACGCGCTGCTGCTCGCCGCCCGAAAGCTGGGCGGGAAAATGGGTCATGCGCTTTTCCATATCGACCATGGCGAGGGCCTCTTCCGGCGGCATGGGATTGTCGGCGACTTCCGTGACAAGGGCGACGTTCTCCCAGGCTGTCAGGCTGGGGATGAGATTGTAGAACTGGAACACGAAGCCGACATGGTTGCGGCGGTAGAGCGTCAGCTTTCCATCGGAGAGTGTCGCCAGGTCCTGATCCCTGAAGGTCACCTGACCGGACGTTGGCCGGTCAAGACCGCCGACAATGTTGAGGTATGTCGACTTGCCGCTTCCGGACGGTCCAAGCAGAACTGCGAGCTCACCGCCGTACAGTTCCGAATCGACGCCGTTCAGAGCGCGGACCTCGACATCCCCGGTGCGATATATCTTCGTCAGGTTTCTGGTTCTGAAAACGGCTTCGTTCATCTGTGTGGACCCTGATCCCAACTACGGATAGAGCGGTGGCCGTTGTTGCGCATTGACGCCGATCAAACGGCATTTATGCTGTCCTGCACCATAAAATTCAGTGACTTAAATCAGGCGCTCGATTGACAGCCATTTGGGTAAACCATTAACTTCAGTCATTATTTTGGAATCATCTTATACCTGAAATCGTTCGATTGAAATTACACTGTCACCTGAAGGGGGCAGTCTGCAGTATCCCGGAGTGAACTCCGGAAGGCCTTAGGCGGCGCAAGTGAAGCATTGTCGGCATTGTATTTCAGCCAGCAGGCGTCGTTTTGTAACCGAGTATGTGTTGAAGCGTTGGATTTCCGATTGAAAACCTGCACTTGGGAGAAAGGGTTTAACCATGGAATCTGAAGTTGGCGCCGGAATGGGCGTATTGATGGCCCTCATCATATGGATCATCATTGGCGGTATCGCAGGCTGGCTTGCCGGTCTGATCGTCAAGGGATCCGGTTTCGGGCTGGTAGGCGATGTGATCATCGGAATTGTCGGGGCCGTGATCGCCGGTTGGCTCTTCCCCGCTCTCGGACTGTCGCTTGGCGGCGGTATCATCGGGGCGATTATCGCCGCGGTCATCGGGGCGGTCATCCTGCTCCTGATCATACGGCTCATACGGCGCGTCGCCTGATCGCAAGCATGCATGAAGGGGGAGATTGTCGTCTCCCCCTAATTGTCGTTTCTCCCGCCATCCGACGCCTTGTCATTGCACCTCTGAGATGTATACATGCACGCGTTCCGGGCCGGTCGCGCCGCACGGGACGCATACATCCCCGCTGCGCGCGCCAAGGCGCACACTTGCCCGACAGAGGTTTTCATGGATTCCAAGCGCTTTATCCTCGCAGCCCAGTGCGTCAACCGTCCCGGCATCGTTTCGGCCGTGTCCACCGCGATATTCGAGCTCGGTTGCAACATCCTCGATTCCCAGCAATTCGACGATACAGAGAGCGGTCGTTTTTTCGTGCGCATGGTGTTCAACCACGACACGGTTACGCTGGACGAGGTGAGAACGGTTCTGGAGCCGGTGATGAGCGAACTCGACATGGAGTGGACGCTTCGGGACCGCGAACACCGCCGCAAGGTGCTGCTGCTGGCGTCGCGTTTCGACCATTGTCTGGGCGATCTTCTCTATCGCTGGCGTAGCGGCGACCTCGAAATGGACGTGGTCGGCATCATTTCGAACTATCCGCGAGACACCTACAAGCAGATCACGATGGGAGACATTCCGTTCCATCACCTGCCGATCACCAAGGAAACCAAGCCGCAGCAGGAGCAGCAGATCACCGATCTGATCGAGGAAACCGGCGCAGAACTGGTGGTGCTTGCCCGCTACATGCAGATATTGTCGGACCAGATGTCGCGCAGCCTGTCGGGCAGATGCATCAATATCCACCACTCGTTTTTGCCGGGTTTCAAGGGCGCGCGGCCCTATCACCAGGCGCATGAGCGCGGCGTGAAACTGATTGGCGCAACGGCGCATTTCGTCACCGGAGATCTCGACGAGGGACCGATCATCGAACAGGACGTCGAGCGGATCAGTCACCGCGACACGCCCGAGGGCCTGGTTCGCAAGGGGCGGGACATCGAAAGGCGGGTGCTTGCGCGCGCGGTGCGATACTATCTGCAGGACCGGGTTTTCATGAACGGCGCGAAGACAGTGGTCTTTCCGGAATAGAAAGGCGCTGAATTCCGGCCCGATAACCGCCACGTTGTTTACACGGCTCAGGAAATCGGGTCAGTATCGCTGACATGTACGCTTCGCACGGATTTCTTCGCTCCGACATCGGCGATGTCGATATCGTCTGCCATGAGGGCGTCTATCACCTCTTTCATCTCGTCCTGCCCAATCACGACTTCATCGCCCATGCGGTCAGCAAGGACGGGATGGCGTGGAACCGGGTTCGCAACGCCCTGTTCGTCGGCGAGCCCGGCGAATGGGACGACGATATGTTGTGGACGATGCATGTCTCTCCCGATCCGGAAAAACCGGGGTCCTGGCGGATGTTCTATACCGGCCTTTCCCGCGCGGAATTTGGCCGGGTGCAGCGCGTGGGGCTCGCGCGATCGGACGATCTCTATCACTGGAAGCGCTGCAACAACGGCAATTATCCGCTGGAGATCGACGGCCGGCACTACGAATCCAGCGCGGATGAAGGCCGCAAATGGGTGAGTTTCCGGGACCCGTTCTTTTATCGCGACGAGGAAAGCGGCGAACGGTTGCTGTTGTCGTCGGCGCGGATCAACGAGGGGCCGATCATCCGACGCGGTTGCGTGGGGCTTGCGCGGGAGGTCGAGCCTGACGTGTTCGTGTTCGACAAGCCGTTGCATCGGCCGGGTCTCTACGACGACATCGAAGTGCCCAACCTCATCCGCATCAAGGACCGCTACTTCCTGCTTGGATCCATACGCGAAGACACGAAGGTTCATTACTGGTGGTCGGACCAGATCGAGGGGCCTTACGAGAACTTCTACGACAATGTGTTGCTGCCGGAAGGCAACTACGCCGCAAGGATCTGCTGCTACGAGGGCAAATACCTGCTCTTCAATTTCTTCTCGCGGCAGGAAACGCTCTACGGCCGCGAAATCATCACGAGGCTGCTGCCGCCGCCGAAGGAGATCGTTTCAGGCAAGGACGGCAGGCTGCATCTGAAATCCTTCAGTGGATTTGATGCTCTGGTCTGCGATTGCAGAACGATCAGCGATCCCGGCCAGATCTCCATGCTTTTCGACAATCCGCACGCCTGCGTTGAGGAACTGGACGACGGCATGCACATTCTTTGTCCGAGCGGCTACGAGGCGTTTCTTCTGCCTGGCCTGCGGCAGGACTTTCGCCTGCGCGCCCGCATCGAACTGGCGGGGCTCGGCAAATGCGGCATGGTGATACGCGTTTCGGAAGAGGGCGACGGCTATTACCTGTCGCTCGACCTCGTCAAGGGTATTGCGCAGATCAGGCACTGGGGCGCCAATCCGACGCCGGAGTTCGAGCACGCCTTCACCTACCAGACGCTGCAGACCGGATACTTCCTTTCGAATATCATGCAGGGCGGCTGGGAAATCGAAATCGTCTGCCATGGCATGTATCTCGAATTGTCGATCAACGGCCAGGTGACGCTGAGCCTCGTCGATGACGGTTTCCACGAGGGGCATGTCGGCTTCTATACGGAATCGGCCAATCTCAAACTTGGCGACGTCGTCATGCAGTCGCTCAGTCGACCGACCACCGAGCAGGACAGCGTGTATACAGCCACGCGTCCCATCGACGCGGAGATCATTGGACCGGGTCCGGCCAGCGAGATATGACGCGCGCGCCCTTTCTGGTCGTCAGCGACATTGACGACACGCTGACCGGAGACGCGCAGGCGCTTCGTGATTTGACGGACATACTCGCCGCGCACCGCGACACCGTGCGTTTCGCGCTCAATTCCAGCCGACCCTCGGCGAGCGTCGACAGAACCATCGAAACCGAATTTCCGCCGGGCTTTGAAGCGGACGCCTGCATCACCGCGATGGGAACCGAAATCCGCGTTGACGGGGAATTGCTTGGCGATTGGGACGCGCGGTTCAGCGGCTGGCCGCGCGACGAGATCTTTCGCATTGTGGAGGCAGAAGGACATCGGCCGCATGCGCCGGAATTCCAGACGCGCTACAAGGTGAGCTTTGCCGTGCCGCGCGGAGAGCCGCAAAACCAGGTGCGGGAAATTCTTGCAAAAACCGGCGCGGATTGCCGGTTCATCGCCTCCGGCGCTGACGATTTCGATATCATCCCGTCGCTTGCCGGCAAGGACAATGCGGCGATTTTTCTCGCCGGTTTTCTTGGAATTTCCACCCAGCGTCTTATTGTTGCAGGTGACTCTCGGAACGATCTGGCCATGTTCCAGGTCGCATCCGGGGCCATTGCAGTGGGCAACGCCCGCAGGGAACTTCTCGACGCGATGCCCGTTAACACCAGTTACCGCGCGACCCGAAACCACGCCGCGGGAGTACTCGAAGGCCTCAGGCATTTCGGTGTGATTTCAGCTTAAAAGGGCCGCGCTTTCACTTGATCGAAAGGACCCTTCATGCCCGAAAACACTCTTGGCTCACTGATGATGATTTCACTGCACGGTTACGTGGCGGGCTCTCCCGAACTCGGCAAGCCGGACACGGGAGGCCAGGTCGTTTTCGTGCTCGAACTGGCCAAGCGATTTGCGCGGCTCGGCTACCGGGTCGACGTCGTCACCCGTCAATTCGAGGACCAGCCGGCCGAGGATCGCATCAACGACAATTTGCGTATCTGGCGCATTCCGTTCGGCGGGTCGGACTTTATCCGCAAGGAGGACATGCACGACTGGTACGGCGATTTCGTAAGCAATCTTCTGGCGGCGGTGCGGGCGCGCAAACTGCATTACGACATCGTCAACAGCCACTATTGGGACGCCGGCGTGTCAGGTCAGAAAATCGCCGAGGAACTGCAGATCCCGCATATCCACACGCCCCATTCGCTTGGCTGGTGGAAGGCGAAGACGATGAAGGGCGCCAATGAGGCCGACTTCGCCGATTACCGCTTCGACGAACGGATCCAGAAGGAATTCGTACTCTACCGCAATTGCGATCACATCATTGCGACGAGCGAACATCAGGTCCAGCTCATCGAGAAACAGTACGACATGCCGCGGGAGAACATCACGATGATTCCTCCGGGCATTGACGAGCAGCGGTTCACGCCGGTTCCGCCGCAGAAGCTCAAGGAAATCCGCCTGAAACACGACCTGAAACCGACCGACGTCTATGTCGTCGGGCGGGCGGCGACCAACAAGGGATATGACCTGATCATCGACGCGCTGCCGACCTTGAAGGAACTGCAGCCGAAAGCGCGCCTCGTGCTCGCCGCCGGCGCCAATTCGGCCGCGGACAAGAAGCTTTTGACCCGCTGGATGAAAAAGGCCGAGGAGATCGGCGTGGCCGACAGTGTGGACTGGCGCGGTTACGTGGAGGACGACGACCTGGCGGACTATTATCGCGCGGCCGGCGTCTTCGCCCTTCCGTCGCGCTACGAACCCTTCGGCATGACGGCGGTGGAGGCGATGGCCTGCGGCACGCCGACGGTGCTGACGACGCGCGGGGGCCTTTTCGACCAGATCGAATTCGGCAGGCACGCGCTTGTCGCCGACCCGACGCGTCCCGCCGAATTCGCGACCATGATCAATATGGCCTTGCAGTATCCCTGGCTTCGCGACACGCTCGTCGTCGAAGGCGCGCGCTTCGCCCGCCGTCACTTCGGCTGGACGGGTATCGCGAGGCGCACCATCGGCATATTCGAGCGTTTCAAGGGTCGCTACGAGCCGGAGCTGGATGAAACGGCGTGAGGTTGAAATTCCGGATGGTTGGGCTTTGACTTTGAATCGGCGGATGCATCGCAAACTTGATGGGATCCCGAGAACTCTTGTATTCGGGATGTTATGACACTTGATATGCAAACCGCGCTGTTGACGACTGTAAACGCTTCATATCAGGATCAGCTGGATGCAGGCGGGCTTGCCGTTGCGCTGAAAAGCGAGAATGCAGCTCTCGGTCAGGTGTCGTCGTTCTTTATGAAAATCGATGGTGAAACGCAGAAAGCGTTTGCGTTGGAGCACGGCATTTCAAACGATGCTCTGGCGCATGTTGCCAGCGTATTCCAGGATTGGTCCGGCCAATCGGTCGCCTTGGCGACTTGAGCCTGTATACGCGCCCTTTCCAATGGGGATGAGGGAAGTTGGGAAGGCGGGGAGGACCTGAGCACGTCTTCAGAGAGGCGCATGGGAACCCCGCGCCGGGGCGCGGGGCTGGGTCGGTGGGAAATTGGCGTCGTTACCGTGCGAGGCCCTGTGCCTGCAGGAAGGCGACGGAATCCGGTATTTTCGACTTGTCGCGGATCTCGATGATCAGGCGCGGATTGGAGTCCAGGAGCCCGAGGGCCGCGAAGACGGATTTCCAGCAGATTGTTCCTTCGCCCAGGCTCCAGTGGCGATCGGCGTAGCCGTCGGCGTCCTGCAGGTGGATGTGGTTGAGCAGGTTTCCGGCCGCATGAACGTAGTAGTCGACGGGCGGCGCGCCGGTTGAGCCGTGCGCGTAGAAGGCGTGTCCGGTGTCGATCGAGACCCTGACGCTGTCGGAATCGAAGCTGCGGCACAATTCGACGCGGGCGTGCGGATCCTTGTCCTCGATGTTCTCGATGACAAGCACGCAACCAATGTCTTCAGCGCGCTTGACGACGTCCCTGAGGGTTTCGTGACACCGCTCGACGAGCTGCGCGCGCCCTTCGGCGTAGTTGTCGAGATTGTTGTAGTCCCATGTCGTATAGGGCGAGTGAATGACCATCTGGTTTGCGCCAATGGTCTCGCAGACGTCGAGACCCTGCATGAAGCGCTTCCGGACGACAGCCCGTATGTCCTGATCCTGCGACGCAATGGTAAAGCCCCAGAAGGGACCGTGAATTCCGATCCGTCCTTCATGGCTGTCCAGAAGCCGCTTCGCGCGCGCCGCGGCGGCTTGCCAGTCTCCCTCAAGAAGATCGGCGGAGAAGAAATCCTGGATTTCGAGGTCGCGGGGAAGCTCCCGCATCAGGTCGCGATGTATTTCGTAGTAGTCGAGCGTCATGGCCGCGCCGACAATCGGTAATTCACTCATCAGATATCCTCGTAACGGGAAGGGGCGGCCGGAGAAACGACCGCGATACAGACAATGCGCCTGAAGAGGCGCATCCATCACATGATCACAATGCGATGACAGACGGATTGCAGTTTGATTTCAGAATTATGATCCGGTGGGCGGCGACCTGTGGATCCGGGACGGTGGAAATCAGCCGGTATAAATACTGTCACAAACTGCGCCTAGGCTCTTGCTGTCATTCTGCATAGCAATTTTACACACGGCGATCATGAGCATACAGGCGCGCAAGGCGGTAATTTGTGTTTTCGACGGCCTGCGGCCTGATATGGTCAGCAAGGAGCTGACGCCAAACCTCTGGCGATTTGCGGCCGACGGCGCCTGGTTGAGACAGGCCAGGTCGGTGTTTCCGTCAATGACGCGCGTCGCCACGACGAGCTTCGCCACCGGGTCGAAGCCGCAGACGCACGGCGTCGTCAACAACGCGTTTTTTCATCGCTGTGTGATCGCCGATACGGCGCTGGACACTTCAAGAGCCGATCATCTGGCGCTTGCAGAGAAGTTTCATGAGGGGCGGTTCGTGGAGTCAGCCGGTCTCGGATGCGCGCTCGCCAAAGCCGGAAAGAGCTATTGTGTCGTCCATTCCGGTTCCGCCGGCTCGGCCTATCTGGTCAACCACCGGGCGTCCCACAACGGTCAGTGGACCTTTTCCATACATGGCCGTGAATTCACCAGCACGCCGGGCGCCGTGGACGAGGTTGTCGAAAGGTTCGGACCGCCGCCGCGCAGCAATGGCGCGCCGAAATTCCTGGAGGCCGACTACACGACCCGCGTGCTGACGGACCATGTGCTTGCGCGCCTGCAGCCCGACGTCGCGGTGATCTGGTTCTCGGAGCCGGACACATCCTACCATTACCGGCAGATCGGCTCCCGGGATTCACTCGACGTAACGCGCAAAATCGACGCCTGCTTCGGTTCCATTCTCGACGCCATCTACAGTGGTCCGGACGCTGCCGACACGCTGGTCGTCGCCATGAGCGATCACGGCCAGATCAGCATGACGGGCGAATTCGACCTGATCGGCGCGCTGAAGGAACGCGGGTTCAAGGCGCGCGACCGTATGGAGGAGGGCGCGGAAGTGCTTGCGACCCACGGATCGGTGTCTGGATTGAGCCTCGTCAACCCCGACGCCAGGCGGCTGCAGGATTTGGCGGCCACGCTGATGCACATGCCGCAAACCGGGATGGTGTTTTCGCGCGACGGCGAGAACGGGGACGCAGCCATCGCCGGGACGCTGGCCTATTCCCTGATCGGGATCGATCATCCCCGCGCGCCCGATCTTTTCTGGATCGCCCGATCCTCCGCGGCGCCGGACCTTTCCGGGGCGCCTGGAACCGGCCTGTTTACCGGCGGCGTGGGCGTTCCGGTCGGCGGCGGCATGCATGGAGGGCTCAATCCGTACGAACTCAACACCATGCTGGCGTTCGGGGGCGCCGGGATCGAGCGTTGCGGACAGATCGACGACGCCACGGACCTGACCGCGATTGCGCCAACGGTTCTCGCCATGATGGGCGTGGCGGCGCCTGACACGATGACCGGCAAACCGATCGCCGCCGCGACCGGGCAGGCGCGTCCTGAAAGCATCCGAAAACGCGTCGAAGCGGAGTTTAACGGTTTTCGCCAGTCGCTCGACATTGTGGAACTTGAAAGTTCGAACATCGTGCTCGGCGGTGGAAGAGAAGTCTGAAAGTCGATGGCGTTCCGATAGTTATCGGTATTGAACAGTTTAACAAAACTGTCACCGCACCGAAAAGATCGGGTCACATTGGTTAGCTATTGTTGGTTTGACGCAACTTTCCTCCCACGCGTCAAAGTTTAATTCATCACATCACTTACGAGGGCAACTCAATGAGCTACCTGCGCAAGCATGCTGCGCTAATTCTTGGCGCAACTTTTCTCGCTACGACCTGTTTTACTTCGCCGTCGCTTTCGGACGAACGTCCGGACGTAACCGTCGCCGTGCAGCAGATCGTCAACGCCGGCGCGCTAGACGTGCTGCGCGAGCAGTCGAATGTGGGCGCCCGCGTCTTCTATTCGATCTTCGAAACCCTGATCGACTACGACCGCCAGCAGCCGGACCTGCCGCAGAAGCCGGGTCTCGCCACCGAATGGAAGCGCATCGACGACAAGACCGTCGAGCTGAAGCTGCGTCCCGGCGTCAAGTTCCACAATGGCGACGTCATGACCGCAGACGACGTTGTCTTTACCTTCTCCAAGGAGCGTTTCGGCCAGCTCGACGAGCAGGAAGCCGCCCGCAAGGAAGGCAACACGCTGTTCACGAACACCGCCAGCTCCAATTCGGTCGGCAAGGTTCCGCCGGCGGAAGTCGCGGCCGTCGCAAATCGCGCATGGCCCAATCTCGACCGCGTCGAGAAAGTCGACGACATGACCGTGCGTTTCGTTTCCACGGTTCCGGATCCGACGCTTGAAGGCCGCATCTCCCGCTACGGCGCGGAAATCCTTTCCAAGCGCGCCTATCAGGAAGCCGACAGCTGGCTGGACTTCGCCCGCAAGCCTGTCGGCACCGGCCCGTACAAGGTCGTCGACTTCAAGCCGGACAATGTTCTGGTTCTCGAAGCCCATGACGAATACTGGGGTGGCGAGCCGCCGATCAAGACGCTTCGCTTCGTTGTGGTTCCGGAAGTCGCCAGCCGCGTCAACGGTCTGCTTTCCGGCGAGTACCAGTTCATCACCGACGTGCCTCCGGACCAGATCAAGACCATTGAGGACGACGCCAAGTTCGAAGTCGTCGGCGGCCCGATCACCAATCACCGCCTGATGGTGTTCGACAAGAACAACGGCCCGATGCAGAACCCGAAAATCCGTCAGGCCATGACGCACGCAATCGACCGCGACACCATCGTCAGCGCCCTGTGGGGCGACCGCACGGCGGTTCCGGCCGGACTGCAGTGGGAATATTACGGCGACATGTTCCTGTCGGACTGGACCGTTCCTGAATACGACCCGGAACTTGCAAAGAAGCTGGTTCAGGAGTCCGGCTATAACGGCGAACCGATCATCATGCGGGTTCTGAACAACTACTACACCAACCAGGTGTCGACGGCGCAGATCAACGCCGAAGCTTTCCGCCAGATCGGCCTGAATATCCAGATGGAAATGAAGGAAAACTGGCAGCAGATCTTCGACACCGGTTCCGGTCCGCGCATGGTTCGCGACTGGTCAAACTCGGCTCCGTTCCCGGATCCGGTCTCCTCGATCGTCAACCAGCATTGCCAGAACGGCCAGCAGCAGCAGGTCGGCGAGTGGACGAACGAGGAGTTCAACGAACTCTGCATCAAGCTTGAGACCTCGACGGATCTGGAGGAGCGCCGCGCGGCTTTCCAGCGGATGCTCGAGATCGCCGAGCGTGAAGATCCCGCCTACACGGTTCTGCATCAGAGCGCGATCTTCTACGGCAAGCCGAAGAATATCGACTGGAGCTGGTCCGGCTTGCAGTCGATGGACTTCCGCGGCGACAACTTCAAGGTCAACAATCTGGCGAACTGACCTTTCCGCAAACGGGCCGGGACGTAATCGTTCCGGCCCGGTTCTTTTGGGGGAGGTGAGGAGAGTCAGGGTTGAATTGAATGGACGCGATAGTCTCGATACGCAACATGACGGTGGACTTTGATCAGGGCCACCGTTTCGTCCGTGCGCTGCACGGCATTTCACTGGACGTTGGACGCGGCGAAACCGTCGGGATCGTCGGGGAATCAGGATGCGGCAAGTCAATCACCTGGCTTGCGGCGCTCGGGCTTCTCGGAAAGCGCGCGCGCGTCGGCGGTCGGGTCATGATGGGCAGCAAGTCTCTCCTTGATCTGGACGAAAACGGCCTTGCCGATATTCGCGGCGGCAAGATCGCGATGATCTTCCAGGATCCGTCGAGTTCGCTCAATCCGGTGCACCGGATCGGTCGCCAGATCGGCGAGGCGCTGCGTCTGCATCGCGGCCTGCGCGGCGGCGCGGCAAAGGCGGAGGCCAAGCGCTTGCTTGACCGCGTCGGCATATCCAACGCCGCCCAGCGGCTGAACGAATATCCGCACGAACTCTCCGGCGGCATGAACCAGCGCGTTATGATCGCGATGGCGCTCGCGGGCGAGCCGGAAGTCCTGATCGCCGACGAGCCGACGACGGCGCTCGACGTGACGATCCAGGCGCAGATCCTCGATCTGTTGCGTGAACTGAGCGCAGACAACGAAATGGCGCTGGTTTTGATTTCGCACGATCTCGGCGTCGTCGCCGACATGACGGAACGGGTGGCGGTGATGTATTGCGGCCGGATCATCGAGCAGGCTGCGACCGACGCCCTGTTTTCGCGGCCGGTCCATCCCTATACGCGCGGCCTGATCGCGGCGCTGCCGGATATCGTCGGACCGAAACGGCGCCTGGCGTCGATCCCCGGAACGGTGCCGCCGCCGGACAGGCTTCCGCCCGGCTGCAGTTTCGCGCCACGGTGCGCCAGAGCCGACCAGGCTTGCAGGGACAGTCAGCCCGAACTCGCAGGAATCGGAGGCCAAGGTCACGACGTTTCCTGCCTGCACGCTACCGAGCTGGCGATGACCGCCATGCGCGAGGCAGCCAGCAATGAAATGGAACGGGCATGAACGCTGCAGACAAACCGCTGCTTTCTGTGACCAACCTCAAGCGGCACTATGATGTGCGACTGCCCGGAGGATTGTTCGGAACGCCGGCCACGCTGAAGGCGGTGGACGGGATTTCGTTCGAAATCATGAAAGGCAAGACGCTTGGCCTTGTGGGGGAATCCGGTTGCGGCAAGTCGACGACCGCAAAGCTGGTGCTCGGACATATCCCCGTCACCGCCGGAGAGATACGCTTCGACGGCGAAACGGTGACGGCGAACCACAATGCGCAATGGCGCGCAATGCGGCGGCGCATGCAGATGATCTATCAGGATCCGCTGGGCGCGCTCGACCGCCGGCTGAGCGTCGCCGACCAGATCGGCGAGCCCATCCAGATCCACGCGCCGGAAACGCCGAAGGCCGAGAGGGACGAACGGGTCGCCTCTCTGATGGCCAACGTCGGATTGCGCCGCGACATGGCGGACCGGTTTCCGCACGAATTGTCGGGCGGGCAGCGCCAGCGTGTGGTCATTGCAAGGGCGCTTTCCCTGAAACCCGATCTGCTGGTGGGCGACGAGCCGGTGTCCGCCCTGGATGTCTCCATCCAGGCGCAGGTCCTGAACCTGCTCGACGATCTTCGACAGAGCACCGGTTTTACCGCGCTGTTCATCAGCCACGACCTGAAGGTGGTGCGGCAGATGTCGGACCGCGTCGCCGTGATGTATCTCGGCCGGATCGTGGAATCGGGCGCTCCGGAAGAAGTCTTTCGCAGGCCGCAGCACCCCTACACGCAAGCGCTGGTGTCGGCGATCCCGACAATCCGGCGCAGCGCTGTCTCAAACCGCATCGTGCTCAAGGGCGATCCGCCGAATCCGGTCAACGCGCCATCGGGATGTCCCTTCCATACGCGGTGTCCCGCCGCCATTGCGCAATGCAAATCGGAGGTTCCGGCGCTGCTTGAGACCGCCGGGCACAAGGTCGCCTGTCATCTTGTCAACAACGCGCCGGCCGGCGCCGGCATTGCGGCGGAGTAGTCATGCTGCGTTACACATTCCTGCGCATCTTTCGCGCGCTCATCACCGTTACCCTGATCGTTTCGCTCGCCTTTGTCATCCTGCGGATGTCCGGCGATCCGGCGATCATCATTCTCGGACCGGAAGCGCCGCCAGAAGCCTATGCGGCGTTTCGCTCCAACTGGGGGCTCGATCAGCCGATCTGGATCCAGTACCTGAAATTTTTCGGCGCGGTGTCGCAGGGTGATCTCGGCAATTCGATGCGTGACGGCCGCTCCGCCCTGCAGGTGGTTGGCGAACGGGTGCCGCTGACCCTGGCGATCACCATTCCCGCGCTTTTCCTGAAGATCCTCATCGGACTACCCGCCGGCATTTGCGCGGCGCTCTATCGCAACACCTATATCGACCGGTTGATCATGACCGTGTCCGTGATGGGCTTTACCGTGCCGAGCTTCGTTCTCGGACTGGTGCTGGCCCTGATTTTCGCGGTGAAACTGGGCTGGCTGCCGTCCGGCGGGTCCGGCACCTGGCAGCACGCCATTCTGCCCATCCTGACCATGGGTCTGATCGGCGCCGCCGTTATCGCGCGCTTCACGCGTTCGGCCATGCTGGAAGTGCTCGGGCAACCCTATATCCGCGCCGCTTCGGCAAAGGGACTGGTCTGGCGCGACGTCGTGACGTCGCACGCCTTGCCGAACGCCGCCATTCCGACGCTGACCATCGTCGGTTTCATGGTCGGCTCGCTCGTCGCCGGCGCCGTCGTCGTCGAAAGCGTGTTTTCCTGGCCCGGTGTTGGACGATTGCTGGTGACGGCCGTCGCCAATCGCGACCTGGCGGTCGTGCAGGTGATTCTGCTCTTTATCGGCTTCACCATGGTGTTCGCCAATCTCACGGTCGATCTCCTTTATGGCTGGGTCGACCCGAGGCTCAGAACGAAACAGCTTCAGGCGGGGAGCTAGGCGCAATGACACTCGAACTCAACGATCCCAAGAGCCTCGCCGAGGACAGCGGCTCGGGCAGCGTATTCACCGCCAAGGACAGGCTGACCGCGTTTTTCGAAACCTGGCCGCCGCTGGTGCTTTTCGCGCTGTTCTGGATTGCGCTCTGCGCCGTCGTCGTGGCGTTTGCGCCGCTGATCGCGCCGTACGACTTCATGGCGATGGATCTGCCGTCGCGCCTGACCCCGCCGGTTTTCTTCGGCGGCGTGTGGACGCACCCGCTTGGAACGGACGAACTGGGTCGCGACGTGCTTTCGCGGTTGATCATCTCGATCCGCATTTCCGTCGTGATCGCGTTTCTTTCCACCCTGATCGCGGCGACGCTTGGCGTGACGCTTGGCTTTCTCGCCGCCTATTTCCGGGGCAGGGTGGAGCAACTGATCCTGATCCTCATCGACGCACAGGCTTCGATGCCGTTCATGATCATCGCGCTCGCCGTGCTCGCCTTTCTCGGCAACTCGCTGACCCTTTTCGTGATCCTGATGGGTTTCTACGGATGGGAGAGGATCGCCCGCATTGCGCGCGGGCTCGCTATTTCTGCAAACGAGCAAGGGTATGCGACGGCCGTGCGCGACCTCGGCGCCTCGCCCTGGCGCATCTATTCGCGTCATATCCTGCCGAATATAGCCTCGACGCTGATCGTCTCCATGACGCTGAATTTTCCAGAGGTCATTCTGCTGGAATCCGGATTGTCCTTTCTGGGACTTGGCATCCAGCCGCCGATGACATCGCTCGGCAACATGGTCGGCTATGGACGCGACTACATCCAGTCGGCCCCGTGGATCATGCTCGCGCCGAGTGTTGCTATCGTGCTGACGACGCTTTCCATTTCGATCGTCGGCGACTGGATGCGCGACCTGTTCGACCCGACCCTCAAATAGGTCGAGGCCCCTCGACGAACTTGACGGGCGCAAATTTTAGGAAAGGGCTCGAATATCGCGGCAATCCTCTCTAAAAGGATGGCCGAGTTCATTCGCGATCAGCCGCATTTCGGGCGGCTGGCGGCAGCGGATGTTGTCGATTGTGAACATCGTTCGAGCTTGAAGGGAATACATATGGCACTGGTGCAAATCGTCGTCGGAAGCGTCAGGGAAAAACGCATAGGCCGGAAGGTTGCCGACTGGTTCATGGAAACCGGAGCCGGCAGGGATGACTTCGAGCTCGAACTGGTCGATCTCAAGGAGGTCAATCTCCCGCTGTTCGACGAACCGAACCACCCGCGATTCGCCAATTATGTACATGATCACACGAAAGCCTGGAGCGAGACCGTCGCGCGGGCAGACGGCTTTGTATTCGTGACGCCCGAATACAATCACAGCTTTCCACCGGCGCTGAAAAACGCAATCGACTATCTCAGCCAGGAATGGAAATTCAAACCGGCGGGTTTCGTGAGCTACGGCGGCGTCGCCGCGGGCACGCGCGCCGTCCAGGCGTTGAAGCCGGTTCTCGCCTGTTTCCAGATGCCGTTGGTGCTGGAAAATGTGCATATTCCATTCGTCGGCTCGCTCTTCAACCAGGACGGCGCCTTCGTTCCGCCGGACGGTCTGGATGACGCCGCGCGCCTGCTGCACGATCGCATGGCGTTCTGGATCGAGCAGCAGGCCGGGTTGCGGGAGTCTTAAGGCTCAGAACTTGACGAAGGCGCCGGAGATGATCGCGAGGCCGTCGCGATAGGAGGCGTCCGTCGCCTCGTAGCGATAGCTGCGGACGCCGATATAGAATTTCGTCTCCCAATCCTTCACGTCCTGGACGAATTGAAATCCCCAGGATCGGCTGACGTCGTCGTCGGAATTGATCGAATCTCCGAGATAGGCGTCGACGGAGAAGGCTGTCTTTCCAAATTCGAACCAGTCGACCTGATAGCCGAGCTTGCCGTAGGCGTAGCGGCTGGTCTGCCCGGATTCCTGGCGCTCTGCGGCTGCGAGGGTCAGGCTTAATCCGCTTGGATCGTGGAGCGCGGACACCGAGCCGTCGATGATCGTCTCGTCGCCCGCAAAGGTTTGCGACCAGGCGACCGCCCCCGATAGTCTGACCTGGCCAAGCTTCTGCGCATAACGCAACGAAACGTCCCAGCCGAGATTGTCCTTTCGATCCGGTACGATCGTTTCTCCGATGGATCCCGACAGGATAAAGCCGTTCCAGCTTGGCGTGTCGTAGCGAAAGCGCAACCGCCGCCCGAAACCGTCCATGTTCTCGAAGGTGTTTCTCACCTCGATGTCGGACAATGACCCGTCGGCGAGCCGGTATAATTGTCCGCCGGCGATCCTTTCCACCCGCGACTGGCCCGCCAATGCGGTGTTGGAGAGGTCGACTTCGGCCGATCCATCCGACGCCATGCTTCCCTGACCGAGCCAGACGGTTCCGTAGGTTTCGCTGACCACATAAAACTCCGCCTTGCGGAGATTGGTTTCCCAATCGATCGGATTGTCATTCTGATTGACCACCTTGGTGGAATAAGGCGCCCATCCAAACTCGACTTTGCCGGTCCACTGCCAATCGTCGTACTGCGGCGATTTCAACTGGAAGCCGAACCGCGATTCCGATCCCCAATTGTCGACCGGAAAATAGGAGCGGGTCGACGCGCCGTCGTCGTAAGAAAGCAACGCCTTGTTCAAATGTCCGTAGAAGCGCAGCGAGAAACCGGCTTCCTGCAACAATCGACGCGGTCTGGCGCCCTGTGTGACGACGGCTTCGTCGTCGACCAGATCCTCGGTCGAGAGCGTCACGGGATCGTCTGCGTGCGCTACGCCATGCCAGACGCTGGCGGCGGCAAGAGCCAGCAGAGCCGATCTGTGAGCGGATCTCTTCATGGCAAGGGTTTCCGCGGCCTCACTGGTTCAGCAGCAATGGGCCCTGACCAAGCAGTATGATGGGTGCGCTGGCCAGATCCGTTGCAAGCCGCTTGAAGGTTAGGTCGTTGTCGGCGTCGTTGGCGATGCTTCCCTGTGATTCCAGCCGCCTTCCGATCAGTTGAACGACTTCCGGCGCATCGGCGAATTTGGTGTGGTGCAGACTGGTTTTGTCATCGATCTGCGACAGGTCGACAACCGCGACCCCAAGCTCCGCGAGCCTCTGGGAATCGGCGTTGCCGACGCGGTTGATCCCGCCTGCGATTCTCTGGGATACGGACAGGGCGCGGTCATTTTCCGATATCATGACCCAGAACTGCCGCCTGTCTGCCGGCAAGTCGTCAAGCTGGGTCGTAAACAGATCCATATCGATATCCGGCGACGCCAGGATGATGTTCTTTACACGGCCCGATGTGTCGTACCTGCCCTGAAGATGGGCTTGCCGTATCGCTTCGACGGTCAAGAGGTTGCCCATGGAGTGCGCCATGATATCGAACTCGACTGGACCTGCCTGGGCGAGAAGCGTTGCGCCTTCGATCAGCCTGTCGCGGGCCGAGAGAGCGCTGTTCATATCGTAGACGTAGTTCCATGTCTTGCCGCGGGAGGCCCAACTGAACACAACCGGGATTCCTTGGAAATTCATGTCGTTGGCCAATTGCGCCGTGCGCAAAATAGCCGCGGTCATCGTGGTGTTGTAACCATGGACGAAGAGCAGGATGCGTTTGTCAGAATTCGGCAGTTCGGCGAGTTCGCCGCCGATGCTTGCCTGAAACTGTTTTGCGTCGTTGAAGATGACCGGATCGATGATGGTGAAGTTCTTACGCGGATCCGGCGGGCCTTTGTCAGACCTTTCGATTTCGCCCGTCTGGTGATCAGGCGGGATGGTGACGGTGACGCGGGCAAGGCCAAGGCCCTCGCTGCGTTCTCCCGAATACATCAAGGAGGGATCATCCGACGCCGCGCGTGTCGTCATCACATAGACGTCGCGCTTCTTGACGCCGTAGGCGTTGACTGCCTGAGCCGGCGCGGCAAGACCAATGATATTGTCCGGAGGTCCGGAGCAGCCGTTCAACACGATGCCGAGAACGAGCGCCGGAAGCAGTATTTGCAGCAGTTTCATATGTTTCATGGCAGCCAGATCAACCGGCCTTAATGTGACTGGCCGCAGAAGAATTTTACGCTAGACAAGAAACCGGGCGGACCTTCAGGCCCGCCCGGCGGAGGGTCAGTTCGAACTCTCGCTCGAAGAAGAACCGTCACTGCTGTCTTCGGCCGCCGGTTCACTATCCGATGCTCCGTCCGTGGCGGCCGCTTCCGGTTCGGCGGGCGCATCCGCTGCGGGTTCGTCTGCGGCAGGAACTGCCTCCTCAGAGGAGCCGTCCGCAGCATCCGCCGGCGCGCTTTGCGTTTCCTGACCGGTGGTCGCGGGTTCCGCAGCGGGCGCGGGAGGCTGTTCGGGCGCAAGCGTCGCCGTGTATTCGGCGGCGATCGCATTGGCCGTTTCAGTATCCACGACGCCCGTGACGGGCAGTCCGTACCAGTCCTGGAAGGCGCGCACGGCGTCGTCGGTTCCCTTGCCGAAGACACCGTCTGCGCCGCCGCCAACACTGAAGCCTATTGCAATCAGCGCATTCTGCAGCGTGCGAACCCGATCGCCCCTGATGTAGGGCGACTGAAGGCTGAGCTCGATATCGCTGTCGTTGCTCGCCTGGGTGCTGGGCTTCGGCGTGTCCTCGTCGGACGAAACGATCTCGTAGACCTGTTCGTCCTGGTAGTAGGTCGGCCGATAGATGACGCCGTTGCATGCGTACACCGTATCACCCTGGTCGACATACTCCTGGCAATCGCTTCCGTTGTCCGGCAGCGCCGATACGAAGGCCAGCGTCGCGCCGGCGACAATCGCCGTATTGTACCAGCCCCAACCGGGGTTCCAGTAGTAGTTGCCCCAGCGATAGTGCGGCGGGCGAACATAAGGCGGGCGATAATAGGGCGGGCGCCAGTTGGGCGGCCGGTAACCGGGCGGACGATAGCCGGGCGGACGTCCGGCGATGGGCGGCCGGCCATGCGGCGGGCGAGCCCCCGGCGGCCTGGTTCCTGGCGGCCGCGTGGACGGCGGACGACCCGGTCCTGCGCCTGGGCGACCGCCCGGAGGCCGCGCGCCGGGAGGCCGTGATCCTGGCGGACGTGTGGACGGCGGTCTCGACGGCCTGTTCTGACTTGCCGATGGGCGGCTGGACGGCCGTGACGCCGGCTTGGATGATGGCCGAGACGCCGGTCTTGAAGACGGCCTGGAAGCAGGTCTCGACGATGGACGCGCTGAAGGCCTGGAAGATGGGCGGGACGACGGCCGGTTGGCGCTAGGGGTCCTAGGCCGCGCAGAATGTCCGCGCGAGACGCCAGCCCCACGCGGACGCGCCTTTGGAGCACCGTGGAATCCGCCGCCATGACCGCCGGGACGGGCCTGAGCCTGATCCGGCGTGTAATCGTTCGGAACGAACAGCTTTTCCGGCGGATTGCCGAGCGCGAAAGCAGCCAGGGCTGATACTAGAAGGAACTTTCTCATAGTCTTTGCTCCTTACTGATCCGACGAGGATTTGGTCATGGCCGAAAGCTGCGGAAAATACAGCCGCAATGCGCCTTCGTCCGGTTCGAATTTGAACTGCGCCGGATCGGTGTCCGGTTCGGTGTCCCAGTCGGACATGAACACCCGGTACTGCGGGTCTTCCGGATCGTTGCGACGCGTGCCGAACAGCATCAGGGGCCAAGGCGATTCTTCGTCGGCGGAGATCCAAACCTGCCAGTCCTCCTCGGCTTCCCGGAAGACGATATGATGCGCTTCCTGGCCGGCGATCAGGGTGGTTCCGAGATAGGCCGCCGCCTCGACATCGCTCAAAAGATCGTCGGGAAAGCTCTCGCTGAGGATCGACCACATGGGCAACACGGTGCCGGTCTTTTCCCGCACCGCCTCGACCAGATCGTCAAAACTGCCGGAGAATTCGGTGCTGACGTAGAAGTCTTCATTGGGAGAAAAGATCGTGAGTTCCGATCCATCCCAATAGTAGTCACGCAACGTGTCTTCACGTTCGGTCCGGGAGTAAAAACCGGAGTCTCGAACCATCAGCGTATCGCCGCTGCGTATGTAGGTGATTTTCTGATCATCCGTCACTTCATCGAATGTGACAAACCAGGAAAATGAAAATGCCGGTTGAGAGGCGATAAATTTCGCGCTGTTGAGGACAATTTCCGTAGCCTGGGTTTCAATGTCGGTGGACTGAGCGAATATCGGTGTCGCGGAGCCAAGACTGGCGGCGAACACCGCTGCAACGAGCGATTTCATCGGGAATATACTCCTCCCTGCATGAGGTACATTGCTGAGTTATCCAAAACCGGTTTACAATCACCGATTGCAAAAGTGTTTCCGATCCTAGCACTGAGTATTTATCCGACCTTTGGATGTAAAAAGCAAGACAAGTAACGTTACTGAATTTATCTCCGAATCCACGCAGAAATTTCAATTTTCGCTTCATGGAAAAGAAACTTGTGCTACTAGTTCGGTTACGGAATAGCAGGAATAAGTTCTGGCCGAAGGCAGGGTTCCTTATCGAAACGCGTCGATTTTCCCGGTTATAGCACCGAGTTGAAACTGGAATGGCGAAAATAGGCGATTTGCCGCGTTGAGGAATAGAATTTCTGCAGCTTAGTTCTTTACGGCGCGCTCGACGGACAGCGTCGAACGGGCGGGGAGCGCCGGCCGAACGGGATGCGGAGGCCAACAGGCAGACGCGGCTTATCAACACCGGCTTCTGAGGGAAGCATCAGGGTCTCTATCGTGGGAAGGAAAAAAACGATGCGCAAACTGGTCTTTACAGCGATGACCCTGGCCATGGGCGTGAGCAGCCAGGCGTTTTCCGCAGACATGGTCTACGAACCTGCGCCAGTTGCGCCGCCGCCTGTCGAAACCAAGGAATGGACCTTCACCATCGCTCCCTACATCTGGGGCGCCGGTCTGACCGGCGATGTCGGCGTCTTCGGGCTGGATCCGACCGAAGTCGACCTGACCTTTGGCGAAGTGCTTGATAATCTTGATATGACCGGGATGATCGTTGGCGAGCTCCACAACGGTCAGTGGGGCGTGCTGGCTGACCTGGTCTATGTGCAACTGTCAACGAGCGAAAGAGTTACGGGCACAGTGCAGAACACGCCGGCTGAACTCAGGCTCGGTCTCGAAGCGACCACGTTCACAGCCACCGTGATGGGCGAGTATCGCGTTGTCTCGCAGCCCAACTACATCGTGGATCTGATGGCCGGCGCCCGCGTCTGGAGCGTCAACAACGATATCAGCGCAACTCTTGCAGCAGGCGGAGCACCCATTGGCGGCCTCAGCGGGAGCGACGGCGCAACATGGGTCGACCCGATGATCGGCGTCAGGGGACGCATCGATCTCACTCCAAAATGGAATCTCAGCGGATGGGGCATGATCGGCGGCTTCGGCGCCGGATCGGAAATCACCTGGGACCTGCTCGGCGCCGTCGGTTACAAATGGACGGACATGTTCTCCACGCGGGTCGGCTATCGCGCGCTGGGTGTCGATTATTCGGATGACGGTTTCGTCTACGACACCATCCAGCACGGACCGGTGATCGGATTTCTGTTCTCGTTCTGAATTTCGCTGACTATTGAAGTCTTTGCCGCAATTGCATGATCAACTGCTGAATTTGCGGGTCGTTCGGCTGTAGACGGTCAAGAGTTTCCAACCGGGCCAGCGCTGATCGCAGATTGCCGGCCTGGAGTTCGTAGCTGATCAGAGCCTCGAGAATCGCCTGATCATACGGATGGCGCTGCAGCGCTCTCGTCAACTGCGCGATCGCGCCCTGCGCATTGCCGGTGTCATGAAGCGCGACGGCGTAGACATAGGCGTAGCGGGGATTGTCGACCGCGCCTTCGGCTGCTTGACGCAACCATGACATGGCTTCCGGAATATTTCGTTGGCGCACCAGCACCAGCCCGAGCGCATGCGCGAGATCGGCCGAATTCGCATTGGCCTCGAGCATGTCGCGCAACAGGGTTTCCGCCGCCTGCTCGTCACCGCGGGCGCGGTAGAGCTCCACAAGGCCGATGGCGGCCGGGGCGAAGGTGGGATCCCGCTTCAAGGCGGTCTCATAGTAGCGTTCCGCCTCGGCGAGGTTGCCTTGTTCCATGTTTAGGAGGGCGAGATTGGCGTTCGCTTCCGGGCGTTCGGCGTTGAAGAGCTGTCCGTCGACATATTCGGCGAGGGCGCTTTCGAACTTTTCGCGCGTCGCCTCACTCATCATCGCCTCGGACTCGCCCACCATAGCGCGGGCGGCGTCCATGCGCACCAGCATGCTTTCATCGTCGAGCAGTGGCGTCAGAGTGTTGAGCGCGGTCATCGTATCGGCCCGACTGACCGTCGGAATTGCGGCGGAACGCACGAGGGGATCGCTGTCGGAGAGTTTTTCGCGGGCCAGGCGCACCGCATCGGGCGTCGGGTCGGCCGCGATGCGGGCGAGCGCGCTGGCGGTCACGATCGGCGGTTTTTCGGCTTCGTCGAGCCAGGCGATCAGCGCTTCGCGGGAGCCAGGCGCGCCGCGGTCGCTTGCGTGAAACAACTCTGCGAAATCCTGGTGTCCTCTGGCCGGTTCGCCGAACCACTCGACCAGCCGATCCACCGCCCATTGCGCGTTCTGCGTTTCGTGGCAGCGGTTGCAGGCATTGGGAACCCCTGTGCTGATCGTGAGGTCGGGTCGGGGAATACGCAGCGAATGATCGTGACGGGCGTCAACGATCATGTAGTTGGTGGTCGGCATATGGCATGACGCGCATTGCGCCGCTTCGGTTTCGGACGCGTGGTGATGATGTTCGGCCGTGTCGAAGACTTCCGGCTCGTGACATTGACCGCACAAGGCATTGCCCTCGAGAAGGACCTTGCCGGAATGGGGTTCATGGCAGTCCGAACAGGTGACGCCTTCGGCGTGCATCTTCGACTGCAGGAAGGAGCCGTATTTGTAGACCTCGTCGAGTTGCTGGCCGTCGGAGTGGTAAAGGCCGGGGGACAAAAGAGACGGTCGGAAGGCCGAGAGAAATTCGGCGGCGTGATGCGGATCGTCCGAGAACTGGCCCCGCCGCGCATGGCAACCGGCGCACAGATTGATCTCTTTCATGGTCGTGCGCGGAGTCGATCGGAGGGCTGTCCCCGCGTCGCCCGGTTCCCAGAACACGTCCTCCCGCTCATCGAACCGCAGCGCGAAACCGGCGCCTTGCGACATGGGTGGACGGTCGTCTTCGGCCGTTTCCAACCACAGGAGGTGGTTTTTGCCCGGTCCGTGGCAGGCCTCGCAGCCGATATTGATTTCGGACCACGTCGTCGAAAACAGATCCGTTTCGGGATCGTAGTTCTTTTCAAGATTCGTAGAGTGGCACCAGGCGCACTGATAGTTCCAGTTCTGGTCGATCCCCGTCCAGTGAATCGGATTGCCCGCCGCGACCTTCATATCCGGGTAAAGATGGAACCACCGCTGTCCGCCTTCCGCTTCGGGTCTGGAATCCCAGGCTATTCCCAGCGCCTGATAGCGGCCCCTGGGCAGCGCGATCAGATATTGCTGCAGCGGCGTGACGCCGAAAGTGTAGTCGATCTCGAAATCCTGCAGATCGCCGTCGGGGCCGTCCGTGTTGATGAAATACTTGCCGTCGCGTTGGAAGAAGGTGGTCGTGACGCCGTCTTTCGAGAATGTCTCCCCGTCAAAGGGCGCAAGCACACTATCGCTGTCGGCTTCCAGCATGGCGTGCGCATGGTGCGACCCGCGCCAGAGCTCCGCTTCGCCATGGTGGCAATCGGAGCAGACCTCGCTGCCGACGAACCCGGCATCGTCCTGCGCCGGAGCGGAGATGGCGCTGGCCAGAACCGCGGGCAGGGCGATTGCGAGTGCTGTTGTGAGTGATTTGAAAGCTGCAAACAAAGGCTTTTTCCGGGTGGCTGCGGGCTGCGCTGGCTGAATCAGGAAGTCCAAGTCTATCCTAAAAGGGGGCGGATTGTCAGGAGGGGCCATGGTCGACGACGGGATTGAGTGGCGGCAGCGCGATGGCTTTATCCTTCTGCAGAGCCTCGCGCCGAACTACCTCGAAAACGGAGCGTAATCGCCGCCATGCGGCGGCGTCCGGCGTTGATGGAGACGCGCCGAAACGCGCGGCACCGATAGCCGTCAATGCGTTGCGAAGGCGTGGATCGAGCCGCGGATCGGCGCCGGCGATCTTCTCGGCCCAGAGATCGAGCGATGACAGAAGGCGCGAGAGGTCCCGGTCGCGCGCCGCCTTTTCAACTATTTTGAAGGCGTGTTGTTCGGATTCCAGCAGGCGCCGGCGGCGATCGCGGAGAATATCGACAGTCAACGGGATCAGCCATCGCAGCAGCAACGTCAGAACCGCTATCGTCACGACGCCCGCAAGAGCCAGAGCCGCGATCGCGCGCCAGTCGCGCTTTGCGGCAGACGAGGGCGGCGGACCGTCGACATGGATGGAGAAACCGTCAACCGTCGCGGTTTCGACGCGACGCGACGACAGATTGTACCAGTCGATCGAGACCGACGGCCATTCGCCGGTCGCGCCGCCCTCTGCCAGCAGGGTTGCGCGCTCCGTCCGGCTTCCGCTGTAGACGCCGCGGTCCTGCTTTTCGTCTACGGCCGGTTCGTCTTCGTATATCGCGATGCCCGCAATTGTGTGATCCGGCAATAGGCTTGGCAGGAACATCGGTGAATTGCCGGTGATCCCGGCTTTCATCGTGACGACGACGCCGTCGCCGGGTTTCATGGTTCCCGGATCGCCTTCGACGATCGCCTCAAGCTTCAGATTTTCGGCGGAAATGAATGGATCGAGGCTTTCCGCGCCTTCCGGAATGACGCCGGTCAGGGTTATCGTCGGCGTATCGAGCCTGACTTGCGTCGCCTCCCTCGTGTCCGGATCGGAATAGGTCACCAGGATCGGTTGCGGCGGTATGGTGAACCGCCCGGCGATCATGGGGGAAATACGCCAGGTTCTCGTCAGTCCCGACCAGGTTTCTCCGTTGATCCGGTCGCTTGTCGGGTTGGTCGAGCGTTCGGTCAGCCGCACGAGCAGATTCGGCATATCAAGGCTCGGCCATACGGGCGGTTTCGGCATGAATGTCGGCACCATGACCGTCATGCGCAGGATCAACATCTCGCCGGGCACGGCTTCGGTATCGTCGAACTGGACTTCGAGAAACGGCTTGTCGTCAGCGCCTTGCTGCTGGGCGGTCGCCTGTATAAGCGCGGCGAAAAGGAAGAGGAGGGCGATGAGTAATCTCACTGGCTCGCCTCCGGTTTGCCGGATCTCGCCGCTTCGATTGCAAATCTCTGACGCAGGAAGTCGCCGGTTCGCGTGTCGACGGTGTTCATCCACTGATCGGCGGTCATCAAGCCGACGCCGTCTTCGCGAGGCGCTTCCATTCTGGTCTCGACGCCACGATTGCCTTCATTGTCGAAGACGACCTCGTCGGCGCCGATGCCGCCGCTTTCGCCGGTGTCGGACTGCTCGCGAACCCTTTCCACGTAGTCGACGATCTCGCGCGCCGTTTCGAGATTTTCCTCGGCGTGGGGATAGTCCGGATCCCGTTGCAGAGCGGTTTCGAAGGCGCGCACGCCGTTGCGGTAGGAGCGGGACTTGATATGCGCCATTCCCTGGATAAACGCCGCTTCGGCGGTGTCGACGCGGTCGAGCGTTATGACCGATTCCTCGTACTGGCCGCTGCGATATTGCGCATAGCCACGCCACAGGGGATCGGCGAAGAGGTCTGCCGCCTTGTCGAAGTTCCTGTTTTGAAAGGCGATGCGTCCCTGCTGATCCGGCGTCAGAAACCAGTCGGCGACGCCATCGGCGCGCGCCGGGGCAGAATGAAAAAGACCCGGTATCGCAATGGCGGCGATGACGGCCCAGCGCATTGTCCAGCCCTGACGGAACCAGAACAGGATCAGGAAGGCAACCGGCCATGCCAGCCAGTACCCCCGGTCTTCCCAGGGCTGTTCGGTGTTTTCCAGCAGCGCCTGACGGTAGGCGGCGTTGAGAAGCCGGTCCAGCCTGTCGATATCGGCGGCGTCGGGCGTGACGCTGACGACCGGAACGGTGAGCTGGTCCAGGCCGCGATCCCTGCGGTCCTCACGAAGCATCGCCAGGAAGACGACCGGTTGACCGGCGTCGTTGATGGCGGCGGCGTCGGCGGGATCGAGGCCGTCGGCGACGAAGAGGATGCCTCCGGGCGTCTCTTCGCTCGCCAGCAGGTCGAGGCCAAGCTGCAGGGCGAACCCCACGCGTTCGCCCTCCTGGGGCATGATCTGCGGATCGAGCCCTTCGAGATAAGGCGTCATGACCGACGGATCTTCAGTCATCGGAACGACCAGATGGGCGCTGCCCGCATAGGCGACGAGCGCAGTCCTGGCGCCGGCGCGCAGTTTCAGCAGATCGCGGATCTTCTGTTTGCCTCTTTCGAGGCGCGACGGGGCGATGTCCTTGTCCTCCATCGACGGCGTGACCTTGAGGGCCACGACCACGGGCGCCGATTGCGCGACGAAGGGGTCGGGCGTGCGCGACCAGGTCGGCCCCGCGGCGCCGATCGCAAGCAGGATGAGCGCGGCGGCGACCCCGTCGATCGGCTGCAGGCGCCGCCGCTCATCTGCGCCGAGAACCAGCGCCGCGCGCAGATGCGGCGCAAGTCCGTCCGCGGGTATGTCCCGGCTGTAGGCGGAACGACGCACCGGCCACCAGATCACGATCACCACCGGGATCAATATAAGCAGGAGCGGTCTGATGAAATGAAATGCTTCAAGCAATACGAGGAAGGCGTTCATGCGGCCGCCCTTTGACGGGAGCCGGCATGCAGCAGGACAACCGTTCCAAGACCGATGAGCGCCGCAAGCGCGAGCGGGATATAAGCGAGCGGCTGACGCGGTCGGTAAGACAGCACCTCAACCTGGCGCGGCGCCAGCTCATCGATGCGGTCGTAGACGGCGTTCAGGTCCGTTTCGTCTTCCGCGAAGAAGAACTCGCCGCCTGTTCGCGAAGCGATGTTTTGCAGCGCGTCGAGATCCACCCGGGCTTCACCCGTCGCATTGGGGTCGCCGACGCCGACGGTGTAGATTTCGACCCCGTGACCGGCGGCGATTTCCGCAGCGTTGATCGGGCTCATTGAGCTCGAGGTGTCGCTGCCGTCCGACAGCAGGATCAAGAGACGCTGTTCGATGTCGCTGGCCTCGAATGTTCTGATCGAGAGGCCTATGGAGTCGCCGAGCGCCGTATGAGGGCCGGCCATGCCGACCTCGGTGATGTCGAGCAGACTGGTCACCGTGTCCAGATCTTCGGTGAGCGGAGCCTGAACATAGGCTTTCGAGCCGAAGACGATCAGCGCCATGCGGTCGCCCTCGCGGCGCTCCACGAAACTGCGCACTACGTCGCGCACCGCCTCGAGACGCTGTTTGCGCGCGCCGTCGGGCGCAATGAAGTCGCGCGTGTCCATCGAACCGGAAATATCGATGGCAAGCACGACGTCGCGGGCGGACTTGGTGATCTCGATCGGTTCGCCGACCCGTTCCGGCCGCGCCATCGCCAGAACGACGAGACACCAGCAGACGATTGCCGCGAGCATTTGCAGTCTGCTTCGCGTCAGCACGATGGCGCCCGAACGCGGCGCAACGCCTATCGTCTCGACGATCTTGCGAAAGAAAGGAAATCGCAGGGCAGGGACCTGTTTGCGATGCGGCGGCGCGAAGCGCCAGACGAACCACGGCAGCGGCAGCAGGAGAAACGCCCAGGCGAAACCGAGGGAGATCATGCCGCTGTCTCCACCGGACGGACCTTGTGCGTGCGGATCCAGCGTGCGACGGCCTGGCGAAACTCGGGCGGCGAGGCTGTGATATCCTGCCGGTATGGTGCAAGCAGCATGTCCCGGCAAGCCTCGCTCGCGAATTGCCCGTTCCCTCCGGTTTCGTCAAGGAAGCCGATCCAGTCGGCGCCGACGAGACCCGCCACCTGTTCGCGCGGCCAGGCGACGAGCGCGCACCGCCTCAAGACGGCGGCGATGGCGGCGGCGTCGCCCCCCGCCGCATCGAGTTCGGCCAGCGCGGCCCTGCGATAGGCGTTGGCGCGCCATTTTCGCCAGCTCGCGAAAGCAAGCCAGGTCAAAAGGCCCAGAACCACGATTACGAGCACCACCCATCCAAATGTCTGCGGAAGCATCGACACCGCCGGCGGCTCTCCCGGTTCGGCGAGTTTGCCGATCAGGTCGACCAGGTTTTCGGTCGTTTCAGGATTGGCGTCTTCGTTCATGACGGCGCCAGCCCCATCAGGCGACGCAATTGCGGAAGCGTCTCTTCGGCTGCGCTGACGGGCAGGACCGGCATGCCATAGCGGCGCTGCCAGTCGAGCACTTCCGCCAGGCGCCCGTGCGCCAGCTCGCGCAGGCTTTTGTGCTGTGTCCGGTCAACCGTATTGACCTCCGCCTGCAGCACGCCGTCGGAGACGACGAGGCGCTGGTTCGGCGGCATGTTGTCTGCGAAGGGATCCGTGACGAGGCCGATGATCAGATCGTTGCGGCGCGCAATGCCCGAGATCAGGCGGGAGGTTTCATCGTCGATCTCGTCGAAATCGCTCAAAATGATCACGAGATGATTGCGTGGCGCAATCCGTGCGACGGAACGCAGCACCTGATTTATCGGGATCGGCGCCACATTCGCGGCGTCCGCCCGCAGCAATCCGTTGAGGTCTGCGAGCGCGGTGAGGAACCGGTTCAACGCCCTGCGGCTGCGTTCGGGACGGATTTCCGCAATCCGTTCGTCGCCGAACACGATGCCGCCCAGGCGGTCGTCCTGCCCGAGGATGCGGTAGGCGATGAGCGCGGCCGTTTCGGCGGCGGTCACCGCCTTCATGTTAAGGACGGAGCCAAAGAACATCGACATGCGTTGATCGACGACGAGCAGGGTGGGCCGGTCGCGTTCTTCCGTGTAGACGCGGACATGCGGCGTTCCCGTGCGGGCGGTCACTTTCCAGTCGATCGAGCGAATATCGTCGCCCGGCAGATAATCGCGCAGCTCCTCGAAATTCAGCCCGCGCCCGCGAAGCCGCGAGGCGTGCCGGCCATTGAGAACGGAGCGCGCGGGCTGACGCGGCAGGAAGCTGAGGCTGCGCGCCTTGCTTTCGAAGGACCTGAGATGCGGGAGCGTGACGTGGATCCTCGTATCGCCTTCATCCACGGCCCGGGGTTTCGGGTTCGTCCCAGTTCTGATCCTTGCAGCCGTGTCGCGCATGGTCCTGCCCCCGGCTACGGCAACGCCACTTGCCTGATGATTTCGGCGACCACTGCGTCGGGAGTTACGCCTTCGCCTTGTGCTTCGTAGCTGAGCCCAAGCCGATGTCGCAGAACGTCCGGGGCAATCATGCGGACGTCTTCCGGATCGACATAGTCGCGGCCATTGAGCCAGGCGTGGGTGCGTCCGCATTTGTCGAGGCCAAGGCTTGCCCTCGGGCTTGCGCCGATTTCGATCCAGCGGGGCAGGTCGGCGCCGAAGGACTCCGGATGGCGCGTGGCATTGACGAGATCCGCCATATACCGCTCCATGGCTTCAGAAACGTGGATCTTTCCGATCTCCCTGCGCGCCTGGAAAATCGTGTCCTGGGATATCGGACTTTTATCGTTCCGCTTCGGCTTGTCGGATTTGTCCGCTGACGCCGCGATCTCTTCGCCGCGCACCAACCGGATGACCTCGACTTCGTCTTCGACCGGGGGATAGGTGATGTTCACATGCATGAGAAACCGGTCAAGCTGGGCCTCGGGCAGGGGATAGGTGCCTTCCTGCTCGATCGGATTCTGGGTCGCCATGACCATGAACAGCGGCTCCATGGCGTGGGTCCTGCCAGCGACGGTGACCTGCCGTTCCTCCATCGCTTCCAGCAACGCCGCCTGGACCTTTGCCGGCGCCCGATTGATTTCGTCGGCCAGAACGATATTGGCGAAGATCGGTCCCGGTTCGAAACGGAATTCGCCGCCGGTTTCTGCCTGGTAGTAGACTTCCGTTCCCGTGACGTCGGAGGGGAGCAGGTCCGGCGTGAACTGTATTCTGCTGAAATCGCATTCGAGGTTCTTCGCCAGCGCCTTGATGGCGCGTGTCTTTGCAAGTCCCGGAAGGCCCTCAATGAGCAGATTGCCGTTCGCGAGCAGGCCGATCAGCAGCCTGTCGATAACGTCGCGTTGTCCGATGATCGCCTCGCCCATGCGATCCCGCAAGGTCGATACGAGTGTTCTGGTGTCGTCCGTTTCCGGGGAGTCGACGGAAGGTGCTGATGCCTGATCAATGGCCATGCCGATCGTTGACCTCCCGGTCTTTTCTCTTCGGAAGTATAATGAAAAAAGGGGCCGCGGCAATTCGCGGCCCCTTGTTTCGCGGTATTCGGATCAGTTGCTTCCAACGCCTTCGGAAAGCTTCTTCTCGATGGCGCTCAGGTTGAACGAACCCGGCGTCTGGCTTGGCGGATAGTCCTGCATGGTCTGCAGGAACTGGGCCGCAAGTCGTTGGATCGGCACGAGCACGAATGCGCGGTCGAGGAACCAGTCATCGTAGGTGTTCGAATTGTGCTGGGCTTTTTCAAACGGGTCACGGCGGAGATGGAACAACAACGGCGTGCGAAGCTCGACAAAAGGTTCGCGCCAAACGCCAAAGGCTTGGCCCCGGTTTTCCAGGAAGACGACTTTCCAGTCGTCGTAGCGTGCTGCGACCACCTGACCGTCGTCGTTGACGTACCAGAACTCGTGACGAGGCGACTCTTCCGTTTCCCCCGTTACGTAAGGCACCATATTGTAGCCGTCTATATAGTTGCGATAGGTGCGGCCGATCAGTTCGGTTCCGTCACGCAATTGCTCCTTGATATCCGGATTTCCTGCGGCCGCGGCGAACGTCGGCAGCCAGTCCTCATGGGCGACGATACCGTTCAGGATCTCGCCTTCGGGAACTTTTCCAGGCCAGCGCAGATAGGCCGGCACGCGATAGGCGCCTTCCCAGTTGGAGTTCTTTTCGCTGCGGAACGGCGTTGTTCCGGCGTCAGGCCAGGTGTTGTAGTGCGGACCGTTGTCGGTCGAGTAGATGACCATCGTGTCGTCGGCGATGCCCAACTCGTCAAGCAGATCGAGAAGCTGGCCGACATGCATGTCGTGTTCGACCATGCCGTCGTGATATTCATCGCCGCTCGGTCCTGATATCCCTGTCAGTTCATCCTTGACGTGGGTGCGGAAGTGCATGCGCGTTCCGTTCCACCAGGTAAACCACGGCACGCCTTCCTCTTCCTTGCGCTTGATGAAGTCGATGGCTGCGGCGAGGGTTTCCTCGTCGACCGTTTCCATGCGCTTCTTGGTCAGCGGTCCGGTGTCCTCGATATCGCCGTCGGCGTAAGACTTGATCACGCCGCGCGGACCGAAGGTCTCGCGGAAAGTGGTTCCGTCAGCCAGCACCATGTCTCCCGGATAGTCGCGGTTTTCGGGCTCTTCTTCGGCGTTGAGATGGTAGAGGTTGCCGTAGAATTCGTCGAAGCCGTGATTGGTGGGCAGATGCTCGTCGCGGTCGCCCTGGTGGTTCTTGCCGAACTGGCCGGTGGCGTAACCCTGACCTTTGAGAACCGCGGCGATGGTGGCGTCTGTCTCCTGCCAACCCTGTTCGGCGCCCGGCAGTCCAACCTTGGTCATGCCGGTGCGAACAGGAACATTGCCGCCGAGGAAGGCGGCGCGTCCGGCGGTGCAGCTCTGCTGACCGTAGTAGTCGGTAAAGTGGACGCCTTCCTTGGCGATGCGGTCGATGTTGGGCGTCTCGTATCCCATCATGCCCATGTTCTTGTGGCTGATGTTCCAGGTTCCGATATCGTCGCCCCAGATCACAAGAATGTTCGGCTTGTCGGCGTCTTGCGCGAACGCGGGCGCGCCGATCATAGTTAGCGACAGCGCAAGACCTGTCGCCGTCAAAATACCACGCATGGTTACTTCTCCCAGTGTTGCCATCGTTGTTTGCGACAATGACCTGTTTGGCGGTCCCGGCCAATGTTCGTACTGTTCGCACTCCGTCTTGTCGTGTCGCCAACCCCTTTCCACCTCTAGGCTCCGGGTTCGCTCCATCCGGCATTGCGCATGCCCGCAACAATCGCTGCTACGATTTCTTCCGTTGCCTGATGCCCGCGGTAGACTTCTGCGGGATCGCTGCCGAGTCGCGGCGATATTACTTTCATTGTATCCAGAGCTTCCCTTGCCGCCGCCATGTTGCCGAGCGCGCCTTGCGCGATGGCCACCAGGGACCAGCTGATGCCGGACTCATGTCCGACGCCGTATTTGGCGGCGGCGAGCATTTCGGCGTACCGGCCGTTCATGTAGTGGTCGATCGCAATGAGATGGTAATACCAGCCCGGCGGGTTGACCGTGCGGGCGATCGCTTTCTCGACATAGGGAATGCCTTCGTCGAACTCTCCCCGGATCGCGAGCCTCCACCCCAGTTGAACCAGGGTGTCCGGATCGTTCGGATTGTTTGCGAGCGCTTGACGCTGGTAGCGCTCGCTTTCCTCGTAATTCCCCATGTAGTGATGAATCGAGCCCAGCGCCTTCAGCGCCATTATGTTGTTGACGTCCAGCAAATGCGCGTGTTCGGAGGATGCGAGCGCTTTGGTGAAAGCGCTTTCAATATTTTCCTGTGACGTCCAGCCGAAACGCGCCGTATCCATATAGAGCCAACCAAGCAACGCCCTGGCCTCCGCATATTTCGGATCGCGTGCTACAGCTTTTTGAAGACAATCAAGCGTCGGCGCGTGAAGGGCCTTCGCAAAGGAACGGCGGTATGAATAGGCGCGCAAGACACACTCGTAACTCGGCATGCTGGCGCTGAAATCATCCGGCAGACCGGTGGCGACTTCCGTCATGATGACGCCGTAGGGCTGGCCGAGCGCTGTCGCGATATCCGAGGCAATCTCGTTTTGAAGTCGCAGCAGTGAGCCGGGCTCCAGCTGATTGCTGTAATCTTCCGCCCAGATGATGCGGCCGGAAGAGACTTCGATCAGACTGGCGCCGATCTTGACGTCCTGACTGTCCGAAGCGACGCTTCCCTTGACGATGTAGGAGAGACCGTCCCGGCTTCCCTGCTCCAGGAGCTCCGTTCCCGACGAAGCCGTATATCCGGACGGCATATAGAGCCTGAATTCCGAAAAACGGCTCAAGTCCGTCATGATCTGTTCCGCAATGCCGTCTGCGAGGAACGTGGTGTGTTCGTCTACGCCCAGAGACCTGAATGGCAGGATGGCGACGGCCGGACCTTCAGCTATGGCCAGGGCGCTGTCGTGTCCCCTGGACTGCCATAACCAGGATGCGATCGCTGCGAGCAGCACGGCGATGGCTGCGGATCCTGAAATCCACCGAATGTGCGATCCGGCGATTTTCCTTTCTTTCGTTTGGTCCAAGGATCGTTCGTTTGACGACGTGTCTGGCCGCTGTTCAGTTTCTTCTTGTGAAACTGATTCATGAACACCCGATAAAGTGCGGGAATTGCAGCTTATTTCAGGAATGTAGTGCCCTTTGGGGATGCTGATGCGAAGCGGATTGTCGCGGCCGGCGGAGACATAGTAGCTGTCGAGATCCCGACGAAGCCTGCGGGCTTCAAGTCGAACCACCGGATCGGCCTGCGGATCGAAATCGTCGCCGCGGCCGAAAACGGCCACCCCGATGGTGTAGCCTTTCAGCGTGCGGGCGCGCCCGGCCAGTGCTTCTTCCACGAGATATCGAAGCATTTCGCGACGTCTGGGCGTCGCCCTGAAATCGCTGCTCTCCAGAACTCTTTGCAGTTCCAGGCGAACATCTTCCGGCGGCAACTTGTTCAAGGGTTCCGATAGTTCCAGTTCCATCTTGGGAATCGGGGCCATGGCACTTTCCACGATAGACTGGTTACGGGTACACAATATTTAGTACCAAACCCATGAATTACATCAAATCATATTATATTGAAAGCTTTGTAACGGTCCGTTTATTCTGCAACGCAGCAAGAATAAATTTCCCGCCGTACAGGTTCGAACCTGTTCGCACCTGCCCTTGCATGCGTTTGCGAGCGTACAAACGCTGCGCAATCAGGATTCGGACTTTGCTGCATGGCTGATGCGGCTACTGTCATACGCCGCTTTGCGGCGCACGAGTTCTCGGTTCGGCGGTTTTACGCCACCGATCCGGAGTTCCGGATACTTTGCGACGATTACACAGATGCGGTCCACGCAAGCATGGTCTGGCGTCACGATACTCGAAAAGTCGAAGACTATCGGCGCTTGATTGATGAACTTGAAGACGAGATACTGGAATTTCTGGTATCACACAGACCGACAACCCGATAAATATTTGACGAGGCCGCGCGCGCGGTCATGGAGGCAGGAATGCGATTACCCGAAACATTTACAATGCTTGCGACGTGCGCTGGCCTGGCGTTTGCAACGCTTCCGTCGCACGCTCAGGAAGAAAAGAAGCCGAACATCCTTCTGATCGTATCCGACGACACCGGATGGGGCGATCTCGGTCCCTATCTCGGCGGCGAAGCGCGCGGCATGCCGACGCCTAACTTCGACAAGATTGCGAATGAAGGCATGGTCTTCACCAACTTCTACGGCCAGCCAAGTTGCACCCCGGGTCGTGCGGCGATCCAGACAGGTCGCATTCCAAATCGAAGCGGCATGACCACCGTCGCCTTCCAGGGACAGGGCGGGGGATTGCCGGAAGCGGAATGGACGCTCGCCTCCGTTCTCAAGACCGCCGGCTATAAAACCTATTTCACCGGCAAGTGGCACCTGGGAGAGTCGGACTACGCGCTTCCGAACGCCCAGGGCTACGACGTGATGAAGCACGCCTTCCTCTATCACCTCAACGCTTATACCTATCCCGATCCGAAATGGTTCCCCGAAATGTCGAGCGAACTGCGCGAGATGTTCGAAAAGGTGACCACCGGATCGCTGTCGGGCAACGCCGGGCAAAAGCCCACCGAAGACTGGAAGGTCAATGGAGAATATGTCGATACGCCGGACAAGGGCGTGGTCGGCATTCCCTATCTCGACGCCTATGTGGAGAAGGCCGGGATCGAATTCCTGGAAGACGCCGCAAAGGACAAGGACACGCCGTTCTTCATCAACATCAACTTCATGAAGAACCACCAGCCGAACCTGCCTGCGCCGGAATTCGAGGGCAAGTCCATCTCGAAATCGAAATATGCAGACTCGGTCGTTGAGCTGGATACGCGCGTCGGCAATGTGCTCAAGAAGCTCGACGAACTGGGCCTGGCCGACAACACGCTTGTCTTCTACACCGTCGACAACGGCGCCTGGCAGGACGTCTATCCGGACGCCGGCTATACGCCCTTCCGCGGCACAAAGGGAACCGTTCGCGAGGGCGGCAACCGGGTTCCGACGATGGCGCTGTGGCCGGGCAAGATCCCGGCCGGTTCTAAGACCGACGACATCACCGGCGGTCTGGATCTGATGGCGACTTTCGCGTCCGTCGCCGGGGTCGACCTGCCGACGGAAGACCGTGCTGGCGAGCCGATCATCTTCGACAGCCACGACATGACCCCGATCATGACGGGAACGGGCGATTCTGATCGCAAGGCCTGGTTCTATTTCACGGAAAACGAACTGTCTCCGGGCGCCGTCCGGGTCGGCAACTTCAAGTATGTCTTCAACCTGCGCGGCGATGACGGCGCTTCGACCGGCGGCCTTGCAGTCGACACCAACCTCGGCTGGAAGGGCGCCGACAGCTATGTCGCCACGGTGCCCCAGGTGTTCGATATTCTCGCCGATCCGCAGGAGCGATACGACATCTTCATGACGACCTTCAAGGAAAGCACCTGGGCGATGGTTCCGGCCAACGAGTCGGTGTCGAAACTGATGAAGACCTACATCAAGTATCCGCCGCGCAAATTGCAGAGCGAAACCTATACGGGTCCCATCACCATCACGAATTACCAGCGTTTCAAATATGTTCAGGACGCGCTGGCCAAGGATGGTTTCCAACTCGGTTTGCCTACGGGCAACTGAGGCGCGACAATACCTCGCCCCGTCTTCGGACGGGGCGAACCATTATTCGAGAAATATGCGGCTCGGGAGGCGGCGACATGCTGAAAAACACACAACTTCTTTCATCGATTGTGAGCGGCTTGTTCGCAGCCGCGCTGTTTGCAACAGGGGCATCGGCTCAGGAGGATCCGCTGCCGTCGTGGAACGACGGACCCAACAAGCAGGCTATCGTCGCATTCGTTGCAGCCGTGACGGAAGAAGGCGGACCGGACTACGTGGAGCCGGGCGCACGGATCGCCACATTCGACAATGACGGCACGCTGTGGACCGAGCACCCGATTTACACGCAGCTTGCCTTCGCGCTGGATCAGGTCAAGGTCATGGCTCCCGACCATCCGGAATGGAAGGATGAAGAACCCTTCAAGTCCATTCTGGCTGAAGACATGAAGGGTGTCGCTGCGTCCGGCAAGAAAGGCCTGACGGACATCCTGGCCGTCACCCATGCTGGCATGTCTACTGCCGAATTCGAATCCACTGTGACGAACTGGTTTGCAACAGCCAAACATCCCCGTTTCGACAGACCCTATACCGAACTGGCCTACCAGCCGATGCTGGATGTGCTGAACTATCTGCGCGCGAACGGTTTCAAGACCTTCATCGTATCGGGCGGCGGCATCGAGTTCATGCGGCCAATGACCGATGAAGTCTACGGGATTCCGGCCGAGCAGGTGGTCGGTTCGTCCATCAAGACAAAATTCGAGATGCAGGACGGCAAGCCGGTCATCATGCGCCTGGCGGAGGTCAATTTCATCGACGACAAGGACGGAAAACCGATTGGCATCAACCAGTACATCGGCAAGCGGCCGATTGCTTCCTTCGGAAATTCGGGCGGCGATCGCGAGATGCTGGAATGGACAGGCGCAGGCGACGGCAAGCGACTGATGATGCTTGTTTTCCATGACGACGCGGAGCGCGAATACGCCTATGGCCCGGCCGACGGATTGCCTGACACCCATTTCGGCGCATTCCCGCAGTCGCTGATGGACGAGGCCAATGCGAGAGACAACTGGCATGTGATCAGCATGAAGGATGACTGGAGTCAGATTTTCCCGTCCGAGTAATTCTGTTGTGATGTGTCCGGCGCCTGCTTTTAAGCAGAGCGGCGGTTGGCGCGCTCGCCGATCATATCTGGTCGTTCGCCGGCAAGGACGACTCCGCTGACATCAGCTCAACATTCCTGCAGCCGTTCCTTTCCTACACGATGCCCTACGCCTGGAGTTTCACCGTCAATATGGAATCGACCTACAATTGGGAAACGGACCGGAAGGGTGGGGCGCCCGCGCGTCCGTGACATTTCTGTTTCCGGCGGGTCGGTGATCTTCAGTTCAGTAGTCCGCTATTGTCCCTTGAGAGGCCGTAATGCAACAATTGTGATATGGCGTTATTCGGCCTGCAATCACGTTCGTGCAGCCGCAGTCGATAGGCGCTTGGTTACATACCGCTATCGGACCGGGCGGGATATTCACCGATAACCGCTGCAGACGACGGCGCCAGGACGGATAAGCTCACAGCTACGCCACGGGCTGCGGATAAAAGCTATGTATTCAAGCAATTTGTCTTCTTCTGGCCTCACTTCGTCAGGGAACGTGTGCGGAAACAGACTTCAACATCGCGATCACCAATTGATCGAGTTCGTCATTGACCGGAAGCGGCTCTGACGATTGACGGACAATCACTGTTTGTGAGTCGCGGTCGATCCACAGGTCCTGACCATGGATGCCAACGCCGGCAAGCGCGCCGGCTCCGGTGTCGTACCAGTAGTTGTGGTAGCTGCCGCCCGGAAAGAGCGATCCCTGTTCACCCGAGGCCCAGATATTGCGATCGCCGCCGCCCCACAATTTTTCGATGAATGGCGCGGGAACGATGGATGCGCCGCCAAGACGCACGAGTTCTCCCAGGCGCGCAAGATCGCGCGCAGTCATGGAAATGCCCCCTGAAGAGCGTGGATTGCCGGCGCGGTCGACTGTGATGAAGGCGTCGGTAAAGGCGCCCATCGGCTTCCACAGCTCTTTCGACAGAAAGTCTGCGTAGCGTTCGCCGGCAGCCGCTTCCACGACAAGTCCAGCCATATCGGCGTTTGGAGAACGATAGGCGTGACGCTCGCCGTGGGGATGGCCGGCGCGCGGCAGCGAACTGAGCAGTTCGCGAAGGGTCAATGTTGGATCATCCGGATTTTCCGGGTTCCAGAGCATCGCGCGGCGATAGCGGTCGTAGTCGCTGGTCTTGTCGAGGTAGAGTTCTTCGAAATCGACCGCGACCGTCATGTTGAAAAGGTCCTGAAGCAGAAGATCGCCATAGGCCGATCCTTCCGCGTCGGGAATGTATTTCACCACCGGATCGCTGAAGGACAGCAATCCCCGGCTTTCGAGAATGCCGGCTAGCAGTCCGGTGACCGATTTCGAAATCGAGAAGATGATATGCGGACGGGCCGGGTCGCAATGACCGGCGCACCATTCCGCAATGATGTGGCCGCCGCGCAGGACGACCAGTGCGTCGCTGTGACTTTGCTCCAGAAACAGGGGTAGGGCCACGGTTTCGCCGGCCGGGCCATCAACAACGATATCCGCGAAACTTCCAAGTTCGCACGGCGGCGTCTCCTCGCGACGGGCGCTGGCGATCACCGCCGAGGGCACAAGTTCCGACACGTTCTGGAAAGACCATTTCGAAAAGGGGCGGTTGCGCCAGTTTGAAAGGGTGACGTCAGCGCGTTCGAACGTTTCGGAGTGCATGAATTCCTTTCCGCCTATAAATCCGGCGCCCGGGTTGGCGCGCGCAAAAGGATTTTGGCAGCCCATGTTGAAGCGAAGCTAATAAGCGATCGCAGATTGCGCAATCATTTGGCGAATTTCGTTTTCTTATTTACTCCGGGCTATTGCCCGAGCTTGGCCGCAGCGGCGTCCAGCGCCCGGCTCAATCTTTCGCAGGCCAGGTCCACATGCTCTCGGCTCCAGATCAGGGGAGGCGAGAAAATCATCGTGTCGCCGACGCAGCGCACCATCAGGCCATTGGCGACGGCGTGGTCGCGGACGATGTCGCCGGCGGCGGCGGCCGGTTCGAATCGCTCGCGGGAGCCGTTCCCGCGGGCCAGTTCGACCGCGCCCATGAGCCCTACCGATCGGGTTTCGCCGACAATGTCGTGTTTTCCGATCGTTTCGGCGAGCACCTTCGAGAAGTAGGGGCCGGTGTCGTTGGCGACGCGCTCGACGAGACCTTCCCGCTCGATGATGTCGAGGTTGGCCAGCGCCACGGCGCAACACACCGGATGACCGGAATAGGTGTAACCGTGATAGAACTCGCCGCCCTTTTCGACCAGGGTCGAGGAAACGCGCTCGCCGACCATCAGCGCCGACAGCGGCTGATAGCCGGAGGTCAGCGCCTTGGCGGTTGTAATCATATCGGCCTCAATACCGTAAGTCTCGCAGGCGAACCATGCGCCGGTGCGTCCATAGCCTGTGATCACTTCGTCGATCATCAGCAGCACGTCGTATTTGCGGCAGATGCGCTGGATTTCCGGCCAGTAGCTCGCCGGCGGAATCTTGACGCCGCCGGCGCCCATGACCGGTTCTCCGATGAAAGCCGCGACCTTGTCCGCTCCGGCTTCCAGGATTGCCTCTTCCACCGCGCGGGCGGCCCGTATTCCGAAGTCGTGGTCGCTTTCGCCAGCTTGCGCGAATTCATAGGAATAGGGCGGCATGACATGGACGATGTTCGGCACAGCGCCATGAAGCTGGCCGTGCATGCCGGCCATGCCGCCGAGCGAGGCGCCGGTGATGGAGGAGCCGTGGTAGGCGGTGTTTCGCGAGATGATGATGTTCTTTTCGGGCTTGCCTTCAAGCGACCAGAAATGGCGCACCAGCCGCACAGCCGTGTCGTTGGCTTCCGAACCCGAAGAACCGTAGAAGACCTGATCCAGGCCCGTTGGCGCGAGTTTCGCCAGTTTCGCCGCCAGAAGAACCGGCGTCGGCGTCGTGCAGCGAAAGAAGGAATTGTAATAGGGAAGTTCCTTCATTTGCTCATAGGCGGCTTTCGCGAGTTCGTCGCGACCGTAGCCGATGTTCACGCACCACAGGCCCGCCATGCCGTCGAGGATTTCATTGCCCGCGCTGTCGTAAACAAACGGGCCGTCGGCCCTGACGATCATGCGCGCGCCATCGCCGCGCAGATGTTTGTGATCGGTGAAGGGGTGCAGGTGATGAGCGTTGTCGAGCGCCTGAAGCTGCTCGGTCGTAAAGTTCTGATAAGTCATGTCAATAACCTGTCCTCATGTCTCTTTCCGCTGTGGTTCGGAAAGAGCGGTTGGGAATAGCCGACGCGCGCGCACAGGCGCAGCAATTCGGTGTAGCGTGTCCGAGGTGAAGGCGACACTGTCCAGGGCAAAGGGCCAGACAGCCGGTTTCGCACGGCATCATACATGGGGTTTGCCATGGCGCCAGTACCCAATCATGGTCAGGTGTTTCCGGTCGGGCCGCAATTCCTTGAGGAAATGTTTTCGAATTTGGCTGACGGCGGCGGTCTCTCCCGCGACCCGGCCGTAGAATAGGTCGCCAGACGCGCTTGCGCGGTCCCACAGGGTGTCGCGATCGACATCCAGACTGTCGATGTCTGCGCAACCGGAATCGGCGTCGCCGCCCGCGACGGCTGTTTCCGGAATTGCAGCCGATTGCGCCCACCGGATCATCCCGGCGCCATAGCCGTCCGCGCGGCCATTTCTTGCAAGCCAGTTGACTTCCAGACCCTGCCAAACGGGCAATTGCCGCCGATCGTCCTTGCTCGGCATCTCGATAAAGGCGAGTGCGGTAACAGGGCCAATGCCGGGAATCGTCATCAGACGATTGCAAACCATATCGTTCCTGACAATGGCCAGAACCTTGTGGTGCAGACAGGTAAACTCTTCACGGATTTTCCGCCTGGTGTGGTGGGTTTGAAGTTCCTTACAATGTAGCAGCTGCCTCATTCAGGAACTTTAAATCCGTAAACCACACCAGAATCATAATCTTGCTAATGCCTATATCGAATCTGAAGTTCGAGAAAAACGTGCTGCAGGATGTAACGAAGTTCAGATTCGAGGCGCTAGAAGTCGTCGCGCACGTGGGGCCAGAAGTTGACCGACAGGTTTTTGGTTTCATTGGCGCAAAGCTGTCGTTTAGGTCCGGTGCAGTCAATTCCAGCGCCAACTCGATCCTAATGCATACAAAGGAGGTGGATGCAGGTGTCCTTTGGGTATTCCGGATGATCACCGACTGCGAGTTCGATGGATGCAGAATCACAGAAATAGGCCGAGTACGAATGGAACGAGAACGCTCGTCACCAAAGCGTTCAGGGCCATGCCGATACCGGCGAAAGCGCCCGCGACCTCGTTGACCTGAAAGGCGCGCGCAGTGCCAATTCCGTGAGCGGCTACACCGACTGCAAAGCCGCGCGCACGCCAATCCCGTATCCGGAGGCCGTTCATCAAAGGCGTGACGATCACCGCGCCTATGATGCCTGTAAGGATCACAAGCACTGCGGTCAGCGAGGTTAGGCCGCCAAGTGCGTCCGAGATGCCGATCGCCACAGGCGCGGTCGTCGATTTGGGGCTGATAGAGACAACGACCTGCTCCGGAAGGCCGAAGGCAACAGAGAGCCCTACCGCCGAGACTGCCGCAGCCACGGATCCTGCGACGAGTGCGGCCACCATCGGCAAAACGAGCCTGCGGATCGTCGAGCGGTTGGAATAAAGCGGTATCGCCAGCGCCACTGTTGCCGGCCCAAGCAGGAAATGGATGAACTGGGCGCCCTCGAAATATCGCCAGTAAGGAGTCTCGGTCATCCACAGGACCACGGCCATCACGCAAACTGCCATCAGAACCGGGTTCGCCAAGGCGTGGCGCCCGACCCGCTTCGACACCTGGTCGGCTGCGAGATAGATTACGATCGTGCAACTCAGCCACCAGAGCGGCTCGGTTGTCAGGTAGCTCCAGATTTTGGCGGGATCACCCATCCTGCGTGCCCTCCGGCGCACGAGCGAGGCGTTCCACGAAGAGGAATGTGTAGACGCTGACCAGCATGGCGAAGACCGTGCTTAGCACCAGCACTGCCGTTATTGGCAGCCAGTTGTCCGCAAGGACGTCGATGTTCGCAACAACGCCGACGCCCGCAGGGACAAAGAGGAGCGACAAGTGCGCCAGGATCGTCCGAGCCGTACCCTCGATCTTCAGCAAGACATCCGGCCTGACCGTCAACAGGGATGCCAGCAGGGCGAACCCGATCACCGGGCCGGGGACGGGCAGGCCCATGCTACGAGCGCTGACCTCTCCGACAAGCTGAAGAACGAATAACAGGGCGATCGCATTCAGCATGGGGGGCCTTGTTTGAAGCGCGTCAGAGCGTTTCGGGCTCTGGGCGTTTGTAGGTTTCAAGCGCATGCTTCAACTCGCCGCGAGCTTCAGCGTGGGTTTCGACAGGGATGCCATCCCGTGCGGCCTCTGCGGCCTGGCGCAATGCTATCACGCCGGCCGCGGATCCGTCCGGATGTCCCTGGATCCCTCCTCCGGCGCAGAAGATGAAGTCGTCGTTGCCAAGAACGTCCCGCGCCGGGGCGACCTGCCACGCGGTCTGGGCCGAGGAATAGACCGGCACAGCGGCGTAGTCCGGTCCGCCATCTTCGAACACTGGCGCCTGTACCGACCGCGCGGACTGCGCGACCACACTGTCGGCCTCGGTGAACTTGCTGCCCAGCCCGTTGACATGGAGGTGATCCGCTCCGGCCAATCGCCAGAGCTTCTGCCAGACAGGGAAACCGATGCCGATATCGGGCGAGCGGGAAAATAGTCCCCAGCCGGCGCGATGGCCGTGGAGGATGTGGGGACTGCGTTCGCGTACGGCTCGAAGGCCGCTCATCCCGACCGAGCTCACGCAAACCATGGCGCAATTAGCACCGTGCTCGGTCAGCAGGTCGAGATTGCGCCACATAGTGTCGATCTCGTCGGTAATGTTGAAGGCGTACATGACGCGCTTACCGGTACGCTCCTCGTAGTCCTTCAACACGCGCATGACGGCGGCCACGCGCTGGTCCAGCGGGCAGTGCGGACCGTTGGCCTGAAGCTCGTCATCCTTGATGAAATCGATTCCGGCCTCGGCCAGCGTCTTCACAAGCGCTGCAGTCTCCTCTGGCCCCAGACCCACACAGGGCTTGATGATTGTGCCGATCATCGGTCCCTCGCTGCCTATGAGGGCGGCGCGGGTGCCGGGAGCGCCGAACTGGGGTCCCGGGTTGGTCGCTGCGAATTCGGACGGCAGTCCGATCTCTGTCAGGCGAATGGCGGAGAGTTCCGCCAGTTCGAAAAGGTTGCCGGCAAGGGTGGACAGCAGTGTGGTCAGCGAGGCGCCGAAGTTTTCCATCGGCCAGCTGATGCGGGCAGTTCCGCGCTCGTAGCTGGCTGCGTCGATTCGACAGGGTAGCGACGGGGTGGGCGAAGTGCTTGTCACCTCCAGGCTCTCGATCCGCGCACCGTTGCGGACACGGATCTCATTGGTGTCGTGGGCGATCTTGCCGAATGAGCCGGTCGACTGTTCACTCGCCAGAACTTCCGCCCCCCTGGCAATTCCGAGGGGCGATTCCAACTCGTAGGTCGCGGTTATGCGGGTCATCTTGGTCCTCCCCCATCGCGGACCCAGCCGAAGTAATCAGGGCTACCCATCTGTCCGCCTTTCAATGCAAGTTCGAGTCCGTCCATTGCGCCATCTGCGTGCGCCTTGAAAATCGAGGCTCCGGGAATTGTCGGGGCTAGGACCGACAAGGCGTAAACACCAAGTTGCCGGGTCGCATGTCCCGAAGTGTCCCCGCCCGAGATGACCGCACGGCGGGTGTCAGTCCGGGTCAGCACGTTGCGCAGGACTTGTCCGAGAGCCTCACCAATGCGCTGGTTCACTTCGCCCAGGTCGATGCCAACTCCCCGGATGGCGTTGCGCAATCGCTCAACTGTGGGGTCGTCGGGGCCTTCGGCGGTATGGATCAACGGATCACGTCCATCGTTCAGCGCGGCTACAGCCATCTCCGAAACGCGTACTATCTCTTGCTTCAGCGTCGCTGCGCTGCTGCAGGCGGCGAAAACGTCAAAGGCGATGGAGGCAAATCCGTTGTCCTTGGACCAAGCAATCTGTTCGGCGGTTGTCGGCGAAACTGAACCGGAAACGGAGACCATTCTCTTCGCGCGGCCAATGCCGATCGGATCTACTGCGGAAGGAAGCGCGCCAATGTTTCGCCAATGTCTGACCAGCGCAAATTCGATTCCCTGAGAACCGACCACGAAGGGGCTGGCCTCCCGCCCGTCCCAGATAATTCGTCCGGCCTCAGCCTCCGAGGCGGCATCGAGACAGTCAAGACTGACGACGGCAATGCGCCCGGTATCGGCTGAAGCGAAAGTTCCCAGCGAAGTGATCTTGGGCAAGTCCTCAAGGGTCAGCACTGCACCGTCGATCCACTCCGATTGCCGCGCGATGTGCACAGCCACATCCGCTTCGGACATCGGCGTGACGGGGTGCCTGGACATCACAGGGTGTCGGTCCAGTCGATAAACGCCACGTCCGTGGCCCGCGAAGAGTTGCCCGAAGGCCTGGTAGCGTCTCATTTGCGGGGCGGCGATCAGCACAGGGACGGTTCGCGTCCCGGTCAAGGCGGCGCCGATCTCCGTCGCGCAACCGATGGAACCGATCTCGGGTGAAGAATCCAGTGTCGAACAGGCCTTGTAGTGCAAGATGGCCGGGTTCAACTCGGCCAGTCGTGTGAACGCTTTCGGCAGTTCCTCCCTCATCCAGGTCGGAGACGCAGTCCGCGCCGTCGATGCAACGCCTATCCCGCGCAGGTCCGGATAGCGGGCGAGTTGCTCCTCCGTCGGAGGTTCCAGGAACAGCATCGACTGCAGTCCTGCGAAGGCGAGCACCTCCATAGTGGCGGCGGCGCCTGTGAAATCATCCCCATACCAGGCCACCAGCAGTCCCTTAGGGAGGGACTCTGCCGGCTGCGGTGTTGGCTCAGAAAACAGTGAATATGATACGGGGCTTGACATAATGAGTATGTTAGTATCTGATCATACCAGTTGTCAAGCGCATCGGCGCATCGGCGCATCGGCGCATCGCAGATCCAGATCTTTAAGGAGGAAACAGCATGAAGTTGGCGTTGTTTGGTGCAGGTGGAAAGATGGGGATGCGGCTCTCAGCGAATCTTCTTAAATCCGAAGCATTCGAGACATCGCATATCGAGGTGTCCGAGGAAGGCCGTGCTCGACTTGCCTCGGAACTCGGCGTGATCGCCGTGAACGCGGCCGACGTAGCGCCGGATGCCGATATCATCGTCCTTGCCGTGCCTGACACGGTGATTGGCAAAGTTGCCACCGGTATCATCGACCGGGTGAAATCCGGCGCGATGATTTTCTGTCTCGATGGCGCTGCGCCATTTGCCGGGCGCCTGCCTGAGCGCGCAGACGTCACTTACTTCATGTCCCATCCCTGCCATCCGCCGATCTGGAACGACGAAACCGACCCCAACGCCAATAAGGACTACTTTGGCGGCATCGCGGCCAAACAGGGCATCGTCAATGTCTTGATTCAAGGGCCGGAGGAAGACTACGAGCTCGGCGAGCGCGTCGGTAAGGCGATCTACGCGCCTGTCGTCCGTTCGCACCGTGTGACGCTGAAGCAATTCGCTCTGCTGGAACCGGGCCTGTCGGAAACCGTCAACGGCTCGCTCATGCTGGTGCTGCGTCAGGCGATGGATGAGGTGGTCAAGAAAGGCGTCAGCTACGATTGCGCCAAGGACTTCCTGCTGGGCCACATGAACATCATGGGCGCCGTCATGTTCGATGAACACAAGGGAGTGTTCTCGGACGCAGCGAACAAGGCTATCGAATTCGGCCTTCCCGTCCTGATGAAGGACGACTGGAAGCGCTGCTTCGACGATGATGAAATCGCCGCAAGCGTCGAACGGATCACCTGACCGACAGCCGCAGAATTCCCAAGTTCAACCAGGGCAATTGCCCAAATTCAACCCAACGCATTGGAGGAATGCTTATGCGCTTTTTAAATTCGACCCTGGCCATCCTGGCCCTAGCCGGCGGACTGGCCGCCTCGGCGGTTTCAGCAAAGGACATGAACCTGGCCTTCACGCCGCCGCTCAACTCTCACTATGGCGATGCGGGCAAAGCATTTGCTGCAAAAATCGAGGAGCTGTCCGGCGGTGACATCACTATCAATCTCAAACCCGCGGGCGCCCTGGGTGGCGAGCGCGATGTGTTGGAGGGGCTGCAAATCGGCTCGATCGAGCTGACCATCTCATCAACCGGCCCGGTCGGCAACTTCGTGCCTGCCGTGTACGCACTGGACTTCCCGTTCCTGTTCGAAAGCTACGACCACGCCCGCAGCGTGCTGGACGGTGAGATCGGGCAGGAACTGCTGGCGGAATTCGAGCGTCACGACATGGTGGGCCTGGCCTGGGCCGAGAACGGTTTTCGCCATATCACCAACTCGGTTCATCCCATCGAGACGCCTGAGGACCTGTCGGGGCTGAAGCTGCGCACCATGGAGAACCAGGTGCATATCGCGGCGTTTCAGGCGGCAGGCGCCTCGCCCACGCCGATGAGCTGGACCGAGGTGCTGACTTCGCTGCAGCAGGGCACCATCGACGGTCAGGAGAATCCGATCCCGGTGCTAACCGCCAATAACATGTGGGAAATCCAGAAGTACCTGACCCTATCGGGCCATGTGTATTCCCCCGCCGTGGTGGTGATGTCGAAGATCCACTGGGACGGACTGAGCGAGGAAGAGAAAGGCTGGATGCGCGATGCCGCGAAAGCCGCCGCCGAAGCCGCCCGTGCCACTGTCAGCGCCAATGAAGAGTCCGGCGTAGCCTTGCTGCGTGAAAACGGCATGGAAGTGATAACGGATGTGGACAAGGCCGCTTTCGCCGCCGCGGTCCAGCCGGCCTATGGGCAGTTTGCCGAGCAATACGGCGCCGACCTGATCGAGCGGATCCGCGCCGCTAAGTAAGGCCAGACTGCGCCGCCCGACAACTCTCGGGCGGCGCGCTCAACCGGGAGGAGGACCCATGAATACTTTGGAACGCTTTGCCGGCAGACTTGTTTCCGTGATTCACAATTTTGCGGCGCTTCTGCTCGCCTTGGCTTCGGCCCTGGTCTTCTATCAGGTGGTGACCCGTTTCGTGATCGGCCATTCGGCTACCTGGACCGAGGTCCTGGCCCGCGCGGTGATCATTTGGATGGTCTTTCTGGTCTCCGGTCCGGCGCTCTACCTGGGCCGGATGATCCCGATCGACGTGATCCGCGAGGTGATGCCGAAGCGCGTCCAGCTTTGGTTGATCCGTTTCGTTACAGCTGCCATTGCAACTGTGCTGCTGGTGCTGATCTGGTATGGCTACAAGATGACACTGAGAGTCATGGATCAGCAAGTCGCGATGATCGGAATCTCCGTTGCCTGGTTCTACGCCGCAGTACCCATCGGTTCCGCCCTGGCGCTCTTCGGGCTCTTTCTGTCGCATCTTGACGCAGAGCGCGGCCACATTGGCCAGCTTGACGAGGGCGATCATGGGGAGACGATCAAATGAACGCCGCTCTTGCACTTTCGCTGATACTGTTCTTCGCCCTTTCCGTGCCGGTCGCCATCGCCATCGCACTGGCCTCGATCTTCGGGATCACATTCTTCTCGAACCTGCCGCTTCTCGTTGTGCCACAGAAAATGTTTACGGGGCTCGACAGCTTTCCCTTGATGGCGGTGCCTTTTTTCATTCTTGCCGGCAACCTGATGACACGCGGCGGCATTTCCCACCGGCTGGTTGATTTTGCGAAGTCAGTGGTGGGCGGGATGCAAGGCGGGTTGGCTTCGACCACGATCTTGGCCTGCATGATATTCGCTGCGATTTCGGGTTCATCGGTCGCGACGACCTTCGCCATCGGTTCGATCCTTATTCCGGCGATGGTCCGGCATGGCTATCCGGCGCCCATGGCCGCCTCATTGCAGGCCTCCTCCGCGGAACTAGGCGTCATCATCCCGCCGTCGGTGCCACTGATCCTCTTTGCCGTGTCCACCGAAACCTCGATCACACAGCTCTTCATCGCCGGGCTCGGGCCGGGGCTTTTGGTCGCCGGCGCGCTGCTCGTCATGGTGCAAGTCTGGTGTCGTGTGAAAGGTTACGGTCAGGACGACGGAGACGATCGCAAGCCCATCTTAGGCTCCTTCCTTCACGCCTTCTGGGCTCTGCTTATGCCCGTTATCATTATTGGCGGCATCTACGGAGGTATTTTTACCCCCACCGAGGCTGCGGCGGTCTCAGTTGTTTACGCGCTGGTTCTTGGCCTCTTCGTGTACCGGGAGATGTCTGTCGCCGACCTCCCGGAACTCTTCCGAGGCGCGGCAGTCACCTCGGGAGCGGTCATGCTCATCATTTCTGCGGCTGCACTCTTCAGCTTCCTGATCTCTCTATCGGGGATGCCGAACGCTATCGGGGACTGGGCGAAGGAAACATTTTCTTCGCCATTGACATTCCTGCTGGCAATCAACGTCCTGCTGTTTTTCATCGGCATGTTTATTGAGACGGCGGCAGCGATCCTGGTGCTCGCGCCGATCCTGACGCCGGTGGCCATCTCTTTCGGGGTTGATCCGGTGCATTTCGGCGTGGTTGTAGTGGTCAATCTGGCCCTCGGCATGTTCACCCCACCACTCGGGGTCAATCTGTTCGCAGCGGCGCAGGTTGCGGATTTGCCGGTACAGCGAATGTTCAAGACGCTCATTATTCCGGTCCTGACCATGATAACCGCGCTCATGCTGATCACTTATGTACCGCAGATATCGCTGTTCATGCGGGATCTTTTAACTTGAAAAAGCAAGGGACCTTTCTAATTGAAGGGGCGGCACAAATGCCAAAAAGGTGCTCACCATCCGCACTGCCTCATTCAATGCCGCACCTGCCTCAGTTTATTCAATCTCTGCGGCAACTGCCCAAGCCTTTTTACCTCCATCGAAAATATCGTTGCCAAGTCGGACCGCCCGGAAACGCTCCGTCCCCTCAATCATTGATGTCGTTGTGACCCGCGACCCCGCCAGAATGTTGCCGGGCGTCGATAGCCGCACACTCAAGATCACCAAAGGCGACAGGCCGGTATAGGTCGGCGATGTCGATCAAGAGCATGGAGATGCGCTGACCCATTACCTGCCGGGGAATTCACGAAGGTCTTGATGCAGTGACGTAGGCAGCAACGGTGAGGTGACTGCCTTGTACCGAATCTTGCGCCGTTTGTGCACCGAGAGATCAAAAGTGATACTAATCTGTGCAATTTGGTTTACAAACCACTGCGCACGATTTCGATTGGCTCCATGAAAACACAGGAATAATGCAATATTATCGATCGCGTATATTCGCCATTGCGCCCATGATGGATTGGACGGACAGGCACTGTCGTTTTCTGCATCGGCAAATGACCCGGCATGCGCTTCTTTACACCGAGATGGTGACCGCCGACGCGGTGATCCATGGCGATCGCGAGCGACTGATCGGGTACGACCCGGCCGAGCATCCGGTCGCCTTGCAACTCGGCGGGTCGGAGCCTTCAAAGATGGCCGAGGCGGCGCGCATCGCCGCCGATATGGGTTACGATGAAATCAACATGAATGTCGGTTGTCCGTCAGACAGGGTTCAATCCGGTCGGTTCGGCGCCTGCCTGATGCAGGAGCCAGACCTTGTGGCGGAATGCGTGTCGGCGATGAAACAGGCCGTTTCACCTCCCGTCACCGTCAAATGCCGCCTCGGCGTGGATGATCAGGACATCGAAACCGCTCTCGACACGATGGCCGACGCCACATTCGCTGCCGGCGGCGACGCGCTGTGGGTGCATGCGCGCAAGGCCTGGCTTGAGGGGCTAAGTCCGAAGGAAAATAGGGATATTCCGCCGCTTGATTACGATCGGGTGTTTCGTCTGAAACAGCGATTGCCGAGTCGATTCATAGGGATAAACGGCGGCATTGAGAATCTGAATCAGGCGTTGGAGCTGTTGGTTCATACCGACGGCGTCATGCTTGGACGCGCCGCCTACCACAATGCCGGCCTTCTGGTTGATGTCGATCGGCGGTTTTTCGGCGATGGCTCTCCGCCTGTCGACTGGATGACGGTCCGTGACGCCATGATGGATCACGCCGCCCGGCATATCGCCGGCGGCGGGCGGATGGTTCACATCACCCGCCACATGGTGGGACTGTTCCACGGCATGCCGGGCGCGAAGCGCTATCGTCAGATCCTGTCGGTGAAGGGTCCCGCCGCCGACGCCGGTCCGGAAGTGATTGCCGAGGCTTTCGACGCTGTTCGCTTTGGCGAGCAGCTTGTCGCCTGACTATTCTTCGGTTTCGTCGTCCGGTTGGCGTTTTTTGCTGGCGGCGGAGAATGGGAACATCAGGTCGACATAGCGTTCCGCCGTTGGCTGCGGTTCGTGGTTGGCGAGCCCCGGTCTTTCGTTGGCTTCAATGAAAACGTAGTCGGGTTCGCGCGGGCTGCGCACCATCAGGTCGATGCCGGTCACCGGAATCTGTATCGCTCGCGCGGCGGCGACGGCCGCTTCGATAAGGGCAGGGTGGGTCTCGGCGGTCACGTCCTCGATCGTGCCGCCGGTGTGCAGGTTGGCGGTCTTGCGGACCAGGATCTCGCGTCCCTGGTCCGGAACGTCCTCCCAGCCCAACTCGGCGTTGGCAAGGCAGCGTTCGGTTTCCGCGTCCGTCGGGATGGTGCTTTCGCCGCCGGTCGCGCTTGACCGCCTGCGGCTTTGCACCTCGATGAGCTTTCGCACATCGCTCACGCCGTCACCAACAATGCGGGCCGGTTTTCGGATTGCGGCGGCGACAACCTTGTAATCTATGACGACCAGCCTGAGGTCGCTGCCTTCGAAACACTGTTCGATGACGATGTCGGGGCAGAGGGATTTTGCGTATTCGACGGCGGCTTCCATCTCCTCCGCGTCCGTCAGGCCGACGGCGACGCCCATGCCCTGTTCGCCGCGCGCCGGCTTGACCACCACGCTGCCATGTGCAGCCAGGAATTCCGCCCGCGCGTTGGCGTTGTCGTCAGTCAGTTGCGCCGGCACCTTGACGCCGGCCTTCTCCACAATGCGTCGGGTCACCCGCTTGTCGTCGCAGATCGACATGGCGACAGCCGTCGTCAGTTCGCTCAGCGCCTCGCGGCACAGGATCGAGCGGCCTCCGTGAGAGAGCCGGAAGAAGCCGCCTTCTGCATCGACGATTTCGACCGCAATGCCGCGGCGGCGCGCTTCGTTGACGACGATCTTCGCATAGGGATTGAGATCCGCGTCGGGCTGCTGGCCGACGAACAGCTTTTCGTTGATAGGGTTCTTGCGTTTGACCGCGAACACCGGCACGCGGCGAAACCCGAGTTTCTCGTACAGGCCGATGGCCGGCGCGTTGTCGTGCAAAACCGACAGATCCATATAGGCCGCCTCGCGCGCCTGGAAGTGTTCCGCCAGGCGCCGCACCAACGACTCGCCAATGCCGGCGTAGGGCGCCTTTGGCGACACTGCCAGGCACCAGAGCGACGAGCCGCGCTCGGGGTCGTCGAACGCGCGGGTGTGATCGACGCCCATGACCGAGCCGATGATCGCGCCGGATTCGGTATCCTCGGCCACCAGGACCGTCAGTTTTCGCGCGTCGCGATGTTCCCAGAAAAAGTCCAGTGGCACCTGGACCATGCCAAGCTCGGAATAGATGACATTCACCGACTCCGCGTCGCTCACCGTTGTCAGGCGACGTATGAAGAATGCGTGTTTCCTGCGGCGGGCAGGGCGGTAGCTGGTCAGGTCGAGGCGATAGGTGAGGGATGGGTCGAGAAACAACTCCTGCGGCGCAAGCGCCACGGCGACCTGCGGTTCCTGGACATAGAAGGCGATATCGCGCCGGTCTGGACGCTCGCGGCGAAGGGCCGCGGTTATCGATTCGGTGTCGAGGAACGTGTTGGCGAAGATCAGCCTTCCCCAGCCGCAATCAACGATCGACTGCGGCGTGCGTTGGGACGAGCCCGCGCTCTGCGGACGCAAATTCGCCTCCCGCATGCGTTTGAGACGATGGTCCGTGGCGCCGCGCGGGCGGGGCTTTTCCTTGGCTGTCACTGTGCTCAGATTCCTTGTTCCTGAAGCCACATCTCAAGCAGCGACACCTGCCAGAGTTCGGACCCTCTCAAAGGCGTGATGTGCTCGGCCGGGGCGTCGAACAGGGCATCGAGATAGTCCTGTCGGAAGAGGCCTCGATCCCGCGCGCTCTGCGAGCCGAGCGCGTCTCGCACCATTTCGAGATAGGGGCCGTCAATGTATTTGAGCGCCGGCACCGGAAAATAACCTTTCGGCCGGTCGATGACTTCGCTCGGGATGATCCTGCGCGCGACATCCTTGAGAACGCCTTTGCCGCCCTGCGCCAGCTTGAGCCCGGACGGCGCCCGGTTGGCCAGCTCCACAAGTTCGTGATCGAGGAAAGGCACGCGAGCTTCCAGCCCCCAGGACATCGTCATGTTGTCGACTCGCTTCACCGGATCGTCGACCAGCATGACATTCGTGTCGAGGCGCAATGCCTTGTCGACAGGATCGTCGGCGCCCGGGCGGGCGAAATGTTCGCGAACAAACGCGATGCATTCATCCGTATCGGCCATATAGTCCTGAGAGAGATGCTCGCCGAGTTTCTTATAGCTGCGGTCAAAAAACGCCGCGGCGTAGTCGCTTACAGGATCGTTGGAGTTGGCGAGCGGCGGATACCAGTGATAGCCGGCGAAAACCTCGTCGGCGCCCTGTCCGGACTGGACGACCTTGATCGACTTGGCGACCTCGCGGCTCAGCAGGAAAAATCCGACATTATCGTAAGAGACCATCGGTTCCGACATCGCCCGGATCGTCGCCGGCAGGTTGGCGCGCATTTCCTCTGAAGGGATGAAGATCTTGTGGTGGTTGGTGTCGTAGTGGTGGGCGATCAGGTCCGAATATTTGAACTCATCACCCCTTTCGCCATGGGCTTCCTCGAAGCCGATGGAATAGGTCGCCAGATGTTCCTGGCCCTGTTCGGCGAGCAGGCCGACGATCAGTGAACTGTCGACGCCGCCCGACAGAAGCACGCCGACCGGCACGTCCGCCACCATGCGGCGACGAACGGCGGTGCGCAGCGCCTCCAGCAGCATGTCGGTCCACTCTTCCGGATCGCGGCGCACGTCTTCCGCCGAGCGCGTAAAGTCCGGTTTCCAGTACACCGTGTCCTCGAAAGTCCCGTCAGGCTCGATGACGCGTATGGTCGCCGGCGGCAATTTGCGCACGCCGGCCAGGATTGTTCTTGGCGCCGGAACCACGGCGTGCCAGCTCATATAGTGCTGCAGGGCGATCCGGTCGATGGACGTGTCCAGACCGCCGCTTTTGACAAGCGCGGGCAGGGTGGAAGCGAAACGCAGCGCGCCCCGGGTTTCGGCGAGGTAAAGCGGCTTGATGCCGAAGCGGTCGCGCACAAGGATGACCCTGTCGGTTTCGCGCTCGTGGATTGCGAAGGCGAACATGCCCTGCAGCTTGCCGACAGCCTCCGGCCCCCATTCGGCCCATGCCTTGAGGATAACTTCCGTATCTCCGGTGGAAGCGAATCTGTGCCCCCTGCTTTCCAGTTCGGCCTTCAGCTCCGGATAGTTGTAGATGCAGCCATTAAAGGCGATTGCGTAGCCGAGATGGGTGTCGACGAAGGGCTGGGCCGCGGCTTCCGACAGGTCGATGATCTTGAGGCGTCTATGGCCGAATCCGACGCGGCCGCGCACCATGACGCCGGCGCCGTCCGGTCCGCGCGGAGCCATGGCGTTGGCCATGTTTTCAATGCGCGACGCGGACGCCATTTGTCCGTCGAAGGTGATTTCGCCACAAATTCCACACATATGGTTCTGTTGTCCTTTGGTTTCTTTTCGTTTGACGGCAAATGATTATAACACTAATGGTTTTTGTTCAACCAATAGGTCATGAGAATGTCGGCCGATGAACTGAAATCGCTGCAGAAGGCCTTGCGCCGGATCATCCGGGCGCAGGATGTCCACTCTCGCCGAATTGATCGAACGGTTGGTCTGACCCTGCCGCAGCTCGTTGTCCTGCAATGCGTTCGTGATCTCGGGGAGGTGACGAGCCGGGCGATCTCCAAAGAGGCCAGTCTCAGTCCGCCGACAGTGGTCGGCATACTCGACAAGCTCGAACTCAAGGGGATGATCGAACGATACAGGTCCGAGAGCGACCGACGCATCGTCCACACGATCCTCACCGAGCGGGGCAGGTTGGCCCTCGATGATGCGCCGTCTCCGATTGGGGTTTCCTTCGATCATGCTTTCCTGACAATTCCGGCGGGACGCAGAAGCGAAATCGTGAAGAGTTTCGAAACCGTGGCCGAGCTTTGTGAAACAAGTGTGGCCGACATGCAGGATCAAACCAATCTTCAGCAAGATGGCGGCGACATTGCCAGAGTCGCAATTCAGCCAGTGAACCGGCTGAGATCCGACAGGCATTGATAACGCGGATCTCCGATAAAGGTTCCGCGAATTCGTTATAGCTCTGCGCGAGAAAGGCGAATGAGCGAGGCAAGCAGCAGATTTGCCCCTTTATAAATCGCGCTCCAATCGGTCCATTCTTCTGGCGCATGGCTGACGCCATCTCTGCTCGGCACGAATATAAGGGCGGCCGGGCACAGCGCCTGCATGGTCTGGGCATCGTGGCCGGCGCCGGACGGCATAACGAGAGAGGGGTAGCCGAGACGGTCTGATTCTTCACGCAGAAGCAAAACCAGTGATGCGTCGAGTTCGACGGGAGCAAGCCGGCTCCGTTCATCGATGGTTGCGGTCAGGCCGTGTCTCGAGGAAATGGCGCCAATCTGATCGCGCACCGCCTCGACCACGCGCTGCAGCACGGCGGCGTCGCTATCTCGAATGACGATCGAAAAATCTGCAAGACCGGGTATGGTGTGCGGAAAATTCGGCTCGATTTCTACTTTGCCGATCGTCAGGCGGGTCTGTTCATCACCATGCTGTTCGATGATCGAGGGCAGGGCTCCTCCCAGTTCCGCCAGGCCGGCAAAGGCGTCCGCGCGCAAATCCATCGGCGTCGTACCGGAGTGGTTGGCGCGTCCTTCCAGTCGAACGCCCAGATTGACGACGCCGGAAACGGAGTCCGCTACGCCGATGGCGATGTTTTGGCTTTCGAGGACCGGGCCCTGTTCAACATGCAGTTCCAGAAACGCTTTTATGGTTCCGGGCGCGCGCGCGCAGCGCAAGGCGCTATAGGCGTCGAGGTCCTGTTGCGCCATGGCGTCGACCAGCGACAAACCAACGGCGTCGACCGCCTGATCGATCCAGTGTCTTTGTATTTGCCCGGAGATCGCCTGCGACCCGAGCATGCCGCCGAAGCGGCCTTCTTCCTCCGCAGTCGCCACCACTTCGATGGCGATGTCCGGCGCATATCCCGCATCCTTCATGGCGAGAACGCATTCGAGCGCCGCGCAAACGCCGAGCGTCCCATCGAAGGCGCCGCCCTCCGGCACTGTGTCGAGGTGCGACCCCGCCATGATGCAGGGACCTTCCGCCGGGCCGAAGCGTCCGAAGACGTTTGCGACGCCGTCCTGTGACACAGACAGGCCCTCCGCGCGCAAGGTGTCGGCAAACCAGCGCCGGACGCGCATATCCGGATCGCTGTATCCGATCCGGTTGAACCCTCCGGTTTGCGGGTTCCCGCCGAAGCCATTTACCGCGTCAAGCAAGGATTTTAGGCGATTTGAGTTGATTGCCGGTTTTTTGGGCATATCCAATTGTGTTTTGTTTTCAGTCAGTTGTGAAGCATTTCTTCCCGATTTTTTGTTATACAAAATTTATCATGAAAAATCATTGCAAAATGCCAAAATTTTTATGTTTAATACCCACCATCGCAACAGAGGGAGAATGACCCGATGAAAAGGCTTCTGGCCGCCGCCGTCGCGGCGCTAAGTTTGATGCTCTCACAAGCCGCCTTCTCGCAGACCCCGCCGAACGTTCTTGTCGTCGGGCAGATCGCGGAACCGAAATCCATGGATCCGGCGACGGTGACGGCCGTCAACGATTTCCGGATTTTGATGAATGTGTATGACGGTCTCGTCCGTTACAAGGACGGGACGCTGGAGGTGGAGCCGTCGCTTGCGGAAAGCTGGACAATCTCCGACGATGGAACTGTATATACGTTCAAGCTTCGCGAAGGCGTCAAATTTCACGATGGAACCGATTTCAACGCCGAAGCGGTCAAATTCAACTTCGACCGGATTCTGGACGAGAACCACCCGTTCCACGACACCGGGCCGTTTCCGCTCTCTTTCTACTTCTCTTCGGTAGAGGAAGTGAACGTCGTTGATCCTCTTGCAATCGAGTTCAAACTGAACGCTCCCTATGCGCCGTTTCTGTCGAACCTCGCCTACACGCCGGGTCTGATGGTCTCTCCAGCGGCGGTGGAGGCGCAAGGCAAGGACTTCGGCCGCAACCCGTCAGGCACAGGCGCGTTCAAATTTGCTGAATGGGAGGCGAACTCCAAGGTCGTCGTCGTGCGCAACGAAGACTACTGGGACGGCGCCCCGCCACTGGAGGCTGTGATCTATCGGCCGATCACGGACGCCAATACGCGTATAGCCGAGATGCTCTCGGGCGGCCTCGACATCATGGTGGAGGTTCCTCCGGACAGCCTTGCCCAGTTTCGCGACAATGACAGTTACAAGGTCGTCGAACAGGCCGGTCCGCATCTCTGGTTCCTCATTCTGAACCTCAAGGAAGGTCCCTTTGCCGACAAGAAGGTGCGTCAGGCCGCCAACTACGCCATCAACAAGAAGGCGCTCGTCGAAAACATCCTGCAGGGCACGGCGCAGGTCGCAGCCGGGCCGACGCCTCCGGCTTTCGCATGGGCCTACAATGACGCTCTGGAGCCGTATCCTTATGATCCGGAAAAGGCCAGAGCACTGCTTGCAGAGGCGGGTTACGATGGCGCCGAAATCACCTTCTATGTGACCGACGGCGGCTCGGGAATGCTTGATCCGGTGTCCATGGGCACCGCCATCCAGGCCGATCTGGAAGCCGTCGGCATGAAGGTCAACGTCGAAACCTACGAGTGGAACACCTTTCTCGGCAAGGTCAATCCCGGACTTGAAGGCAAGGCTGACATGGCGGAAATGGCGTGGATGACCAATGATCCGGATACGCTGCCGTTTCTTGCCTTGCGCAGCGAAGCCTGGCCGGACAAGGGCGGCTTCAATTCGGGCTACTATTCCAATCCGAAAGTCGATGAACTCCTGAACAACGCCCGCAAGTCGACCGATCAGACGGAGCGCGCGAAACTCTACCAGGAAATGCAGGCCATTGTTCAGGAAGACGCGCCCTGGGTGTTCGTCGCCAACTGGAAACAGAATGCGGTGACGAAATCAAGCGTCGAGGACTTCAAGCTGCAGCCATCCTTCTTCCTGATGTTGCAGAAAGTCTCCAAGCCGCAATAGGCTGTGACTTCGCATCCGCTCCGGCGCCGTCGCGCCGGGGCCGGTTGAAAGAAACCCGTGGCGGCCGCCAGCCGGCCGTCATCAGGAAAGAGAATTCATGGTCTCATACATCGCCAAGCGACTGCTGGCTGCGATTCCCGTGCTTCTCGGACTGACGGTCATCGTCTTCTTCATCATGGCGATGATTCCGGGCGATCCGGCGACCGCCATTCTCGGCACCTATGCGACTCCGGAAAATGTGGAGAAGCTCAACCGCGACCTTGGCCTCGACAAGCCGCTTGTCCAGCAATACTTCATTTGGCTCGGCAATCTTGTCCAAGGCGATTTCGGTCGCTCCTTCGCCCTCAATCGTCCTGTGCTCGACGAGGTCCTGGAACGCTTCTCCGCGACATTGATCCTCGCCGGAACGGCGCTGGTTCTGTGTTCCGTTCTGGGGCTTCTGGCTGGCGTCATATCGGCGGTGCGGCAGTTCGGCTGGACGGACAGGATCGTGACGCTTGTCGTGCTTGTCGGCATCTCGACGCCCAGTTTCTTTCTCGGTTTGCTGCTTATCCTGGTCTTCGCCGTCAAGCTGCAGTGGCTGCCGGCGAGCGGCATGTGGGCGATCTACGGCGGCGGCGACTTGCCGGATCTGCTGCGCCATCTGATCCTGCCGGCCTCTACGCTTGCGGTCGTCGCTACGGGCGTGATCGCACGGCTTACGCGCACCGCCATGCTGGAAGTGCTCCGGCAGGATTTCATACGCACCGCCCGCGCCAAGGGGCTTCCCGAGCGCAAGGTTATCATGAAGCACGCCTTCAAGGCCGCGCTCGTCTCCGTCATTCCGGTTATCGGCATCCAGGCCGGCTTCGTGCTGGGCGGCGCTGTTTACATCGAAACCGTGTTCCAGTGGCCGGGAATTGGCTCGATGCTGGTCAAGGCGATCTCCACACGCGATCTGCTGCTGGTGCAGGGAGGCGTTCTTGTGGTCGCGGCCGCCTATGTTCTGTTCAATCTTGCAGCCGACGTCGTTCAGACGATGATCGATCCGAGGTTGCGCTGATGGCTGAAACCGCTGCTGTTTCACCCGCCTTGAAGCGCTCTGTGAGCAACCGGCAGAGCAATTTTCGCCTGCTGATGAACAACCGGCTCGCCGCCGGCGGACTCGTGATTCTGGCAGTCGTCGTGCTGATTGCGTTGGCAGCGCCGATCCTGCCGCTTGTCGATCCCGACGTCACTGATCCGGCAAACCGTCTGTTGCCAGCGTTTTCAGAGGGGCATCTGCTTGGAACCGATGAACTCGGACGCGATCTTCTGTCTCGGCTGATCTGGGGCACGCGGGTGTCGCTGGCTGTCGGCCTGTCGGCAACCGTTATCGCCGCGTTCTTTGGTTCGCTCGTCGGTCTCGTCGCAGGCTATGCCGGCGGCCGCACCGACGCCATTTTGATGCGCGGCGTCGATATGGTCATGGCATTTCCGTACATCCTGCTGGCTTTGGCGATTGTCGCTGTTTTGGGGCCGGGTCTTCTGAACGCGCTCTACGCCATTGCCGTGGTCAACATTCCGTTCTTCGCGCGCAATATCCGCGGCATGGCGCTCGGTCTGTCGCGTCGCGAGTTCGTCGACGCCGCGCGCCTTTCCGGCATGTCGCATATGCGCATCCTGTTCGGCGAAGTGCTTCCGAACGTTCTGCCTGTCATCATCATAACCATGTCGACGACGATCGGCTGGATGATCCTTGAAACGGCGGGCCTCTCTTTCCTCGGGCTCGGGGCGCAACCGCCGCAGGCCGATCTCGGCTCGATGCTCGGGCAGGGGCGCAAGGTGCTGTTCACCAACCCGCATGTCTCGATCATTCCCGGTATGATGATTTTCGTGCTTGTCATGAGCATCAATCTTCTGGGCGACGGCGTGCGCGACGTCCTCGACCCGCGTCTGAAATCGGGATCGCTGACACGTCCTGTCGCCAGGACTGCGGTCAAACGCGCTGTCATGCCCGGTGATCTGGCGCCGCACGGCGATGCAATTCTGGATGTCCGGGACTTGAAAACAGAGTTCCGTATCGGCGGCGAGGTATACAAGGCCGTGGGCGGCGTCGATCTGAGTGTCGGCAAGGGCGAATGTCTGGGAGTGGTCGGCGAATCGGGTTCGGGAAAGTCGGTTTCGGCCATGTCGATCATGGGACTGGCGCCCACTCCGCCCGGCCGGATTGTCGGTGGGGTGGCGTTGCTCAACGGTGAAGATCTCTTTGCGGCCTCGGACGAACGAATCCGCATGTTGCGCGGGCTATCCGTTTCACATGTATTCCAGGATCCGCTCTCGACATTGCATCCGCTTTTCACGGTGGGCAATCAGCTCGTCGAAGCGATACAGGCGCATAGCCGAATGACCGGCTCGCAGGCGCGCAAGAAGGCGGAAGCCCTGTTGCGTATGGTGCGTATTCCCAACCCGGCGGAAAGGCTGAAAGCCTACCCTCATGAACTGTCGGGCGGCATGCGCCAGCGGGTCTGCATCGCCATGGCGCTCGCCAACGATGCGGACGTCATTATCGCGGACGAACCGACGACGGCGCTTGATGTCACAGTCCAGGCCCAAATCCTGTCTCTGCTCGACCGACTGCGGAAGGACAACGACACCGGGATATTGTTCATCACACATGATTTCGGCGTGGTCTCGGCGATTTGCGACCGGGTCGCCGTCATGTATGCGGGCAAGGTGGTCGAAACCGGCGCGACGGAGGAGATCCTGAATCAACCTGCGCACCCCTATACGGCGAAGCTGATTGAGTGCGTGCCTGTGCTCGGCGAACCCGAGCGGCGCCTCGGAGCGATTTCCGGTCGCCCTCCGGTCGTCAACAGGTTGCCGGATGGCTGCGCCTTTGCGCCGCGCTGTCACAAGGCCACTGATGATTGCCGCAAAACGGAGATCGCAATGACGGACCTGTCCGACGGGCGCGCCGTGCGATGCATTCATCCACTTTCGGCAAGGGAGGCTGCGGCGTGAGCGAAGCGCTTCTGAAGATCGAGGCGGCCGAACGGATATTCGGCGGCGGACGAACCCTGTTCGGCAATCCGCTGCCGGCCGTGCATGCCCTCAGAGGCGTGAGCATCGAGGTGCAGAGAGGCGAAACGCTGGGTATTGTCGGGGAATCCGGTTGCGGCAAGTCCACGCTCGCCCGCATGCTGGTGGGACTTGATCAGCCGACTGGCGGCGCGATGACTTATGACGGGCACGATATCTCCGCCATGGCGCGCGCGGATGGAAGACAATTGGCGCGCAAGATCCAGTATGTTTTTCAGGATCCGCTTGCCTCGCTCAATCCGCGCAAGACGATTCGCGCCATTCTGGAAGCGCCTCTCGTCCACCTGCTCGGCATGGACAAGCCCGCGCGCCAGGCGCGGCTGGAAGAGCTCATGCAGGCGGTCAATCTTGCTCCGGAATTTCTGGAGCGCTACCCGCACGAGTTTTCAGGCGGTCAGGCGCAGCGCATCGGCATTGCGCGAGCGCTCGCGGCCGACCCGGAATTGATTGTGCTCGACGAGCCGGTTTCCGCGCTGGACGTTTCCGTGCAGGCGCAGGTTCTCAATATTCTTGATGACCTCAAACAACGCTTCAACCTGACCTACCTGTTCATCAGCCATGATCTGTCGGTGGTGGAGAGCGTCAGCGACCGTGTGGCGGTTCTCTATTTCGGCAAGCTCGCCGAAGTCGGGCCGGCCCGCTCGGTGTTTTCGGCGGCGCGTCACCCCTACACGCACCTTCTGCTGGAATCAGCGCCGGCTCCGGGTCGTAAACCCACCGCAGTCGAGGACGCCGAAACCGAGTTGCCCGATCCGTATAATCCGCCGCCCGGTTGCGCCTTTCACGCGCGATGTCCCCGAAGAAGCAATCTTTGTCTTCAGAGCGATCCACCGCTGGAGCCCTCGCCAGTTGATAGCAGGCATTTTGCCGCCTGCCATCATCCGCACGGGCGATATGCTGATGGCTGAACTCAAGGACGCCGTCGTATCAAGAACCGGGGGCGACCCGGTTGTCCGAAAGCGAAAGCGGCCGGATCTCGTGGCCGATATGATCCGCGAGAGAATCATTGGCGCCCATATGCGTCCCGGCGACCGGATACCAGCGGATTGGCTCATGCCGCAAACACTCGGCGTCTCGCGTGGAACAGTTCGCGAAGCGCTCAAGGTGCTCGAGTATCAGGGCTTGATCACCAGCAAGACCGGTCCAGGCGGCGGCGTCTTCATATGCGAGGTTCGCCCGGTCGACGCGATCCAGATGCTGGACAATCTGTTTTTGTTCAAGGCGCCCACGATTGCGGACATCTACTCCATTCGCAAGAAACTTGAACCGGAACTGGCTGCGTCGGTGGCAGGCAATCTTTCGGAGCAAGCAATGGCGGCGCTTCAAAACACCATTCGCCTTTACGAGAAAGAGCCTATAACGGCGGAAGAGGAATACAACCAGCGCCTCGCCGAACTGGATTTTCATGCCGAACTCGCAAGCCATTGCGACAACACGCTGCTCGGTTTCATGTGCCGTTTCCTGGTGAGCCTTCTGAGGGACATGACGGTGTGCCGCGAGATCTACCGGGAACCCAATTCGGAACTTCGCGAGACCGGTCTGCATTATCAAATCAGGCTTTTGCGGGCCATCAATGCGGGATATGCCGACAAGGCGCGCGAGATCATGTATGTCCATATGGTGGAAGCCGAGAAATACATGCTCGAAATGGCCGCCATCCGGGCGCCCGGAGAAGACGACTGAGTCTTCCGGGGCGGCCGGGGCTGACAGTCTCCGAGCAATTTGCAAGAATGGCGCTCCACGCTATCCCGGATTTCACAACACGAATTCGCAAAGAAACATTACGGAGGAGAAATGCCACGCCTGAATATCGACAGTGAGTATCTGGCGGACATGTTGGATAAGCTTCTGCATATTCCAAGCCCCACCGGATACACGGACAACATCGTCCGGTTCGTCTCGAAGCAGCTGATCGAACTCGGGCTTCAGGTGGAGTTGACGCGCAGAGGCGCGATCAAGGCTGTTCGTCGAGGCAATCGGCCGGAAGGCGCCCGCGCGATCGTATCCCATCTCGACACACTCGGCGCCCAGGTCAAGTTTCTCAAGAGCAACGGCCGGGTTTCGCTGGTGCCGATCGGGCACTGGTCGTCGCGCTTCGCCGAAGGCGCGCGCGCGACCGTGTTCAGTTCCAAGGGCGGCTATCGCGGCACGATCCTGCCCATCAAGGCGTCGGGACACACATTCAACGAAGAAATCGACACGCTGCCGGTGGCGTGGGAGAACGTCGAGATGCGCATCGACGCCTTGTCTCGCAACGAGGAGCATCTGGATCGCCTCGGCGTAGAGGTCGGAGACATTGTAGCGATCGATCCGCAGCCGGAATTTCTCGACAATGGCTACATCGTTTCACGACACCTCGACAACAAAGCCGGCGTGGCGGTCATGCTTGCGTCTCTCAAGGCCATGCAGGACCGGAACCTCAAAACGCCCGTCGACATACACTTCCTGTTTTCCATCGCAGAGGAGGTCGGTGTCGGCGCAGCCTCTATCGTGTCGCCCAACGTCGCTTCGATGATCGCCATCGACAACGGCACGACCGCGCCTGGCCAGAACTCCGACGAATTCGGCGTCACGATCGCCATGGCGGATCAGACCGGACCGTTCGACTACCACTTGACCAAGAAGATGGCCGATCTCTGTCAGAAGAATGATATTCGTTATCAGAAGGATATATTCAAATATTACCGATCTGATTCAGCCAGCGCCATCGAGGCGGGAGCGGACGTGCGCACCTCGCTCATAACATTCGGCATCGATGCCTCGCATGGTTACGAGCGCATCCATCTGCATGCGTTGAGATCGCTCGCCGAACTGGTGACGGCCTACGTGTCGAGCCCGGTCCAAATCAAGCGGGACTTCGAAGAGCACGGAGAACTCGACGGATTTACCCGTCAGTCAACTGGGGAAGCAGAACAGGAACTGTCCATCGACGTCGAGGAAGAGGAACTCGGCGCCCAGACCTGACGTCAGACGACCGCCGGGATTTCCGTGAGCGTTTCAGCGAGCCGGCGAGGACCGTCCGGCTGGCCGATGGCGCGCACAGAAGCAATCAACCGGTCCTGGGTCTCGACATCGAGAGCTGCGCAACACGCGCGAAATTTTTCTTCGAGATCGGCGTCGCTCATTGGGAGTAGCGGTCCGCCGCGATAGCGCGTGTCGGCCTCGGCTTCAAGGCGTCCACCGTCCTTCAGATGGAACACGACCCGCGAACGGATCAGATCAAAGCCCTTGGCGTTGATTTGCGGATCGACCGCAGTCGATATCCGCTTTTGCATATCCTGGAAAGCTGGCGCGCAGACGACATCGTCTTCGAATTCCGGGAGGCCGGCGCTTCGGTGCAGAACCAGCATTGAAATCAACGCAGCCATCGAAAATTTCGCCTGGAGGCCGTTTTTGGCGACGGCGTAGCGGATCGGATTCAGGATGTTGTCGCCGGCGAAGAATTCGATCCTGTCGACGTTTTCGGGCGCGACGCCATTGTCAATGACAAGCTTGCGAACCATGTCCATGGCCTGGTGGGTGAGGATCCCGCTGGGGTAGGGCTTGATGCTGACGCCGGGATCGAGGATCGACCAGGTCCGTCCCATCCCCTGATCCAGCTTTTCAAGCGAGAAGCCGTTGGCGAGCACAGCTGCGAAACCCCATTTGCCGTCCAGAGCGTCAGGATCGGCGGTGAAACCGCGCTTCGCCATCAATGCGGCCACGACTCCGTTTTCCGATGCGCGTCCGACATGCCATGGTTTGGCCATCGTGCCGAAGCTGCATCTCACACCCGCGGCCATGCTTGCGGCAAGGCCAAGCGCGTGCCGCATCTCCGTTTCGTTAAGTTCCAGAAGCCAGGCGGCCGCTGTCGCCGCGCCGAAGGTCGCCACGGTGCCTGAGGAATGATGTCCGCGCAGATAATGCTCGGGTTTCAGCCATTCCGAGACTTTGCAGGAAACCTCGAAACCAATGTTGAAGGCCGCGAGAAACCGATCGCCGTCCACATGCCCCAACATCTGCGAAACGGAAAGTGCTGAGGAGAGGGGCGCGGTCGTCGGGTGCGTCAGCAATCCGTAAACATGGTTTGGGTCATGGCTTACCTGAGTGTCGTCAAAATCGTGCGCATGGGCGGATATGCCGAAAGCGCGCGCCGCAACCTGAGCAGGGATCTTTCTCTGTCCGGCTCCCAGCAGAAAGGCGTCTTCGCGCCCGCCGTCGGAAGCAGCCATCGAGACAACGATGCGGGTGGCTTCGTCACTTAATCCCGCAACGTAAAGGCCGACCGTGTCGAGCATGCACCTTTTCGCAATTTCGAGAGCTTCAGTCGGAACATCGGCGAATCCGGTGGAGAGCGAAAAGTTAACAGCCTGTTGCGTGACATTGGTGTCAAATGACTGAAAATCCTGTTTTTTCTCGATTGTCACTACCTCGTTTCCTCTCGATTGCGCACAGGTGTCTGTGTCTTCAAATATTAAATTGTTGACAATCTTGGATCATTATTTGACGATATGCAAGACGAATACGAGGAATTCTGACTGATGTCCGACATCGATCTCCTGGCCCTTCGACAAAGCAGCACGCTTTCGGAACTGGTCGCAGACAAGATGGAAAAGCTGATCCTGAGCGGCGAACTTGCGGCTGGGGAGCGGATCAATGAAGCCGTTCTCGCCAAGGAACTTGGCGTGAGTCGCGGTCCCGTGCGGGAAGCCTCGATGTTATTGACCAGCAGGGGGCTGGTGGAGTTCATCGCCTTTCGGGGCGCTTTCGTGCGCAAGATCAGCCGCGCGGAATTGCTGGAGATCTACGACCTGCGCGCAGTGTTGACCGGTCAGGCCTGCTATCTGGCGGCGCTCAAGGCCGGGGGCGACGCGGGGCCGCTAAATGATCTCCACGAACGCATGGAAAAGGCGGCCGACAGCAACAAGGCGGACAAGTACTACACGCTCAATCTGAAGTTCCACGAGTGCCTAGTCGATATGGCCGGCAGTTCGCGGCTCAGGACGATGATCGATTCACTCGTCAACGAGATGCATCTCTACCGGCAGGTCTCTTTGCGGAGCCATCCGGATATGGCGCAGTCAAACCGGGAGCACCGGGCGATCCTGGACGCGATCATTGAGGGAGACGCGGAAAAGGCCCGCGAACTTGGCGAGGCGCATGTGCGCGCCGGTAAGAAAAGGTTCGAGGCGGCAGGCGCGGAAACGCTTGTCGAGGACGAATAGCATTCACTTGATTTGATATTGAAAGGGAGGAACATCATGAAAATGAAGTCAATCGTGGCGGCCGCAGGTCTGGCCGTCATCACCGCCAGTCTGTTGCCGGCGGTTTCGGTCGCCGAAGACGTGGTCATTGGGGTGCGCACGGAAGCGGCTTCGGTAGATCCGCACTTTTCCTATGTGGCGACCAGCAAGGCAGCGGTCACGAATATCTTTGACACGCTTATCATGCGCGACAAGGATCTGCAGCTGACGCCGGCGCTCGCGAGATCCTGGGAGCATATCGGCGATGGCGTCTGGGAGTTGAAGCTCCGCGAAGGCGTGACGTGGCACGACGGCGAGCCGTTCACCTCCGAGGACGTGCTGTTTACTTTCGAGCGAGCTCCAAACGTTCCAAACAGCCCTGCGCCTTTTGGCCAGTTTCTTTCTCAGATTTCGGAGGCCAAGGCGGTCGACGACCACACGATTCACATCACGACGCGTAACCCTTCGCCACAGATTCTCTTTGATCTCGCCGAAGTGCCAATCATCTCGAAACACGCCGGCGAGGGGGCAACAACGGCGGACTACAATGACGGCAAGGCGACCATAGGCACGGGGCCGTTCAAGTTCGTGTCCTGGCAGCCGGGCGGAACGCTCCAGCTGGTCCGAAATGATGAATATTGGGCGGGGCCGTCTGAATTCGAAAACATCGAAATCGTCGCCATGCCTAACGACGCCAGCCGCGTCGCGGCGCTTCTGTCGGGCGATGTCGATCTGATCGATTCAGTTCCGCCCGAGAGCTACGAGACGCTGGAAAAAGACGACGGTCTGGAGATCTGGAAGACGCCGGACGTCTACACCGCCTATCTGCACATGGACACCGATCGCGAAGTCTCGCCATTTATCACGGCCAAGGACGGCTCGGAAATAAAAAACCCGTTGCTTGATCCGAAGGTTCGCGAAGCGCTTTCGCTTGCAATAAATCGCCAGGCGATCATCGATCGTCTGATGAACGGTCTGGCGCAGCCGGCGGGCCAGCTGGCGGGGCCGACCATGACCGGTTTCAATCCGGATATCGAACCGGGCGCCTACGATCCGGAAAAGGCCAAGGCCTTGTTGAAGGATGCCGGTTATGAAGACGGCTTCAAGATTACCCTTCACGGGCCGAATAACCGCTATGTCGCCGACGCCCAGATCGTTCAGGCCTTGGCGCAGATGTTCGAACGCATTGGCGTCGCCACCGAAGTCGAGACGATGCCGGCCAACGTCTTCTTCCCGCGTGGCAGCAACCGTGAGTTTTCGATTTTCTTCCTCGCATGGGGGTCGGCTCAGGGCACTGCCTGGCATGGTCTGCGCGGCGTTCTGATGACCTACGACAAGGAGAAGGGATATGGCCCGTCCAATCGCGGTCGCTATTCCAATCCGGAAGTCGACAGATTGACGATCGAATCCATGTCGACCTTCGACGTCGATGAGGCTGCTCGCCTCTCGGCGGAGGCGGCCGGGGTGGCTTTCCGTGATTTCGCGATCATCCCGATGCACTACCAGATGAATGTCTGGGCGTCGAAGGATGGCTTCGAGTACGAGCCGCGGCAGGACCAGATGACGCTGGCCTATGGACTTTCCAGGCAGCGATGACCGTTCACGGCGGAACGATAGAAGAAATGAAAGACGCAGCTCCGTGCTGCGTCTTTTCCACGCCGATGCGTGACGGGACGTTGTTGATCGCGGATGTCTACGGACCGACGAACGAACGCCGACCCGTCGTGCTCGAACGTACGCCCTATGGCCGGCGTCGAACCGACCAGTCAGAGCGATACGCCGGGATGGAAAAATCGCTGTCGAGGGATCGGATCGCGGAACGTTTCGTAGAGGCGGGTTTCATTTATGCGGTTCAAGACTGCCGTGGTTGCGGCGATTCCGAGGGGCGTTTCTCAAAATATCTGCAGGAGCCAAATGACGGAGCGGACACGATTGGCTGGTTGCGGCGTCAGGCCTGGTGCGACGGGTTCGTGGCGATGACCGGTTTCTCCTATGGCGCTGCATGCCAAATGTCGCTGGTGGGTTACGAGGACGAGGAGCCGGACGCGATAGTACCCGATTGCGGCGGATTTTCCGACGCCTATCAAAGCGGCATCCGGCAAGGCGGCGCACTCGCGATGAAACAGGCGACGTGGGCGCATGCGCAGGCGATCCGCGACATGGTCGCATCGGGCGATATCATAACCGCCGATACGCTGCGCGCGCAGGATCTTGAACAATGGCTTCTGGACAGTCCCTGGATTGCAGGCCATTCACCTCTGGAAAGCGCGGTTGAGCATCGCGACAATCTCGCCGCGTTCTGGCAGGCAGGCGAAGATTCTGATTTCTGGCGCGCGCCCGGTTTGTCGACCGACAAGACGAAGCTGGCGCAGAGCCGCACGCCGTCTTTCTTTGTAACAAGCTGGTTCGACACGTCTTCAGTTTCGGTGATCGAGAATTTCCAGGCGATGCCGGCTGCGCCGAAACGTCTCGTAATCGGGCCGTGGGATCATGGCGTCAGATTCACGAGTGTTGGCGGTGGCGTAGATTTCGGTCGACGATCCATTCCGGAAGAAGGTCTGGGCGGCTCTTTGCTCGATCTGCGTCTTGAATGGTTGCAGGCAGTGTGCGACGGGCGGGCGCTGCCGATGGGCGTCACCTATTTCGAGATGGGCGACGGCGACTTCGAAGCGAACGGTTTGATAGAGCATGGTGGGCGGTGGCGCGAGGCTGCGTCATGGCCTCCGGACGATTGTCGCGCAGTAACGCTGCAGCTTTCGGAAGGGCGCTTGCATGCCGACCGGGTAACCGCCGAACCGGCGCGATGGATCAGCAATCCCGACAGACCCGTTCCGACGCTTGGCGGCGCCATAAATTCGGGCGAGCCTGTCATGTCGGGGGGCATGTGGGACCAGAACGCTGTCTTTCCCATCGTTGATGACGCAGAAACAAACCGCTGTCAGCGAGACGACGTTCTGATTTTCATGAGCGCGCCTCTCGAGGAGGATGTGGCCATCGCGGGCGCGCCAATCGTTGATGTGCAGATTTCTGCGGATTGTCCGGATGTGGACGTCACCATGAAACTGATCGACTGCTATCCGAACGGTCCTTCGCTGAACCTCTCCGACGGCATTTTGCGTCTTCGTTATCGGGATGGTTTTGATGCGGCGGTCATGATGACACCCGGTCAGGTCGTATCCGCGCGCGTCATCGGCACGCCCTGCGCCAACCTTTTCAGAAGGGGGCACCGCATCCGCGTCGATATCGCAGCAAGCAACTTCCCCAATTTCGACATCAATCCGCAGACGGGCGGGCCTCAGGGCATTCCACAGCAGCGCCGGATTGCTGAAATAAAGCTCCATTCGACGGCCGATCAGCCGTCCTTGCTGACGCTTCCGGTGAGGTCCGTTCAATGATCGCCTTCATCATACAGCGTGTTTTCCAGGGCGCCGCGGTGGTGCTCGCAATGTCGCTCATCGTGTTCGTGGGCGTTTACGCCATCGGCGATCCGGTCGAGATCCTTATCAATCCGGACGCCGACCAGCAGACCAGAGAGGCGGTCAGGCAGTCTCTCGGCCTCGATAAGCCGTTGTGGATGCAGTATCTGTTTTTCGTCAAATCTGCGCTGCACGGGGATCTTGGAACATCCTTCGTCTTCAACATTCCGGCAATTCAGCTCATTCTCCAGCGTCTGCCGGCGACGCTCGAACTGGCTCTGACGGCGACGGCTCTCGCCATCCTGCTCGGTATCCCGCTTGGCCTCGTCAGCGGTTTGAACGACAAGCGCTGGTATTCTCGCATGATCATGGCGGGATCGATCCTGGGATTCTCGCTTCCGACCTTCTGGGTCGGCCTGATCCTGATCCTCGTTTTCGGCGTGTGGCTTGGCTGGCTTCCTGTGTATGGACGCGGCGACACGGTCCGGTTTCTTGGCGTGGAGTGGAGCATCTTCACGCTCGACGGTCTCAGGCACATCATCTTGCCGGCGTTCAATCTTGCACTGTTCAAGATTGCGCTCTTTATCCGATTGACCCGCGCCGGCGTCATGGAAGTGGTCAATCAGGACTACATCCGCTTCGCAAACGCCATGGGGATCAAGAAGGCGCGGTTGCTCTGGCGGCATATTCTCAAGAACATCATGATCCCCATCGTTACGGTAATCGGCATCGAATTCGGATCGGTGGTCGCCTTCGCCGTCGTCACGGAATCGATCTTCAACTGGCCTGGCATGGGCAAGCTGATCATCGAATCCATCAACCATCTCGATCGTCCGGTTATCGTCGCCTACCTGATGGTCATCGTCGTGATGTTCGTCATCATTAACCTGCTCGTTGACCTGCTTTATGCGGGTCTCGATCCGCGGGTCAGGCTGGGGAGCAGCAATCGATGAGCGACCTTGGTCTGAATTCCGGCGCATCTCCAAAATTCACCGGCCCCATGCGGGTGCTCGGTGACAGGTCAGAGAGGCTGCGCAATTTCCTGCTGGAATACGCGCACAGTCCCATCGCGGTCGCCGGCGGCGGCATACTCGTCCTGCTTCTCCTGATTGCGATATTCGCGCCATGGATTGCGCCGCAAAACCCTTATGATCTGGCAAGTCTTTCAATTCTGGATTCGCGCCTGCCGCCCGGTTCCGAAAGCTATAACGGCTACACCCATTGGCTGGGCACTGACGGTGTTGGACGCGATCTGCTGAGCGCCATCATGTACGGATTGAGGATTTCGCTGAGCGTCGGCGTGCTGAGTTCGCTGTTTGCGCTGATGATCGGAATGTTTGTCGGTCTTTTCGCGGCATACACCGGCGGCAGGACCGAGAACATCATCATGCGCATTGTCGATCTTCAGATGAGCTTTCCGGCCATCCTGATCGCGCTAATCCTGCTTGCAATTCTGGGGAGGGGCGCTGAAAAGACGATGATTGCGCTTATCGCCGTGCAATGGGCCTACTATGCGCGCACCGTGCGGGCGTCGGCTCTGGTGGAGCGCGAGCGCGAATATATCGAGGCCGCGCGCGGCCAGCGCCTCGGTCATTTCCGGATCGTGTCGCGCCACTTGCTTCCAAACTGCTTCGCGCCGCTGCTCGTGGTGCTGACGGTTCAGGTGGCCCATGCGATCACATTGGAGGCGACGCTGAGTTTTCTGGGCATCGGCTTGCCTGAAACGCAGCCGTCGCTCGGACTGTTGATCGCCAATGGCTACCAGTATCTGCTTAGCGGGTCCTACTGGATTTCGATCTTTCCGGGCGTCGCGCTGTTGATCACGATTCTGTCGATCAATCTGGTCGGCGACAGACTGCGAGAGCTTCTCAATCCGGGGATGAGACGATGAACGCGATGCCGCCTCCACAGCCGGTTCTGGAAGTCGAGCGGCTGAGCACGGTTTTTGACCTGCGCGCCGGTATGGTCCGATCCGTCAATGATGTCAGCTTTATCCTGAAACGTGGGGAGATACTCGGCATTGTCGGCGAATCCGGCTCCGGAAAATCAGTTACGGGACTGTCCGTTCTGGGGCTGATCGAGCCGCCGGGGCGAATCGCCGCCGGGTCCATCCGCCTTGAAGGTCGCGAACTGACGACATTGGCAGACGCTGAAAAGCGCAAGCTGCGCGGTAACGCGATTTCGATGATCTTTCAGGATCCGATGACGACGCTCAATCCGGTGCTGTCGATCGGCCGACAATTTTTCGAGGTGATCAACGCCCATCGCAAGGTTTCCTACACGGCGGCGCTGGACGAGGCCGAGGCGGCGCTTGTCCAGGTCGGCATTCCGGCCGCTCGCGAGCGGCTTTCGAGTTACCCGCATGAACTCTCCGGCGGCATGCGCCAGCGGGTCTGCATCGCCATGTCGCTCATCAACAAGCCGGCTGTGGTCATTGCGGATGAGCCGACGACCGCGCTCGATGTGACCATCCAGGCGCAGATCCTCTACATGATGCAAAACCTCGTTCGCGATAGCGATGTCTCGCTGATCTGGGTCACCCATGATCTGAGCGTCGTCGCGGGATTGTGCGACCGGGTCGCCGTCATGTACGCCGGCCGCATCGTGGAAACCGGACCGGTGGAGGATGTGCTTGGCAATCCGCGCCATCCCTATACGAGGGGACTCCTGGACAGCATCCCGGGCGATGCAGAGCCTGGCCACCGCCTGCGCCAGGTGCCGGGGACCCAGCCGTCTCCACTCGATCTGCCACAGGGTTGCTCGTTCCGGCCGCGTTGCAGCGGGGCGCGAGAGGAATGCAAGAGCGAGTTGACCTCTGATCAGGTCGGTCCCGAGCATTTCGTTCGGTGTCTCTTCAAACTGGGTGGAGACTGAGATGCTCGGCGAGATTGACAGGACAGCAGACAACAAAGCGGTTCAGGCCGCCGCGCCCCATGTCGAGATATACAATGCCTCGAGAAGCTTCGTACAGAAGATGAGTCCGGTCGAGGCGCTGCTATCGCGCGCCGGAATGAACTATTCCGACCGTGTAGTACAGGCGGTGTCGGACGTGTCTCTCGAAATTCCCAGGGGTACGGCGCTGGGTCTCGTCGGGGAGAGCGGTTGCGGAAAGTCAACGCTCGGACGAATGGCGGCTGGATTGCTCTCCGCCACACATGGCGAGGTCATTGTCGACGGCGTACGTATGGACGCTGGTCATGCCCGTATGTCGGCCAGAGACATGCTGCGGGTGCAGATGGTTTTCCAGAACCCGATGGCTTCGCTCAATCCCCGGCAGAAAGTCGTCGATATCGTTACCGAAGCTGCGGTGTATCATGGTCTGATACGCAGACGGGACAGGCAGGAATTCGCCGCGGAATTGCTGCGGGAAGTGGGGCTGCCTCCTGATGTGCTGAACCGCCTGCCGCATCAATTTTCCGGCGGACAGCGGCAGCGAATCGGGATTGCGCGCGCCTTGTCCGTGTCGCCTGAATTTCTGATTTGCGACGAACCCGTCGCCGCGCTGGACGTGCTGATCCAGGCCCAGATCATCAACCTGCTGCTGGAACTGAAAGAGCGACGTAAATTGACGTTGCTCTTCATCAGTCATGATCTCGGCGTCGTACGCCACATCTGCGACGAAGTCGTTGTGATGTATCTCGGCCGTATTGTGGAGCGTGCTTCGACAGCCGACCTTTTTGCACGGCCAGCCCATCCCTATACGCAAGCCCTGTTTCAGGAGATCCCGCGCATCGGTTCCGGACGCCGGTCGTACGAGCCGATCAGCGGCGAAATACCGTCGCCGTTGTCGCCGCCGACCGGATGCCACTTTCATCCGAGATGTCCATGCGTGATCGAGAAATGTTCGTTGGAAACGCCACCGCTTATTCCGGTCGGAGACGCACGCTTGGCGCGTTGCTGGTTGCCGTCGGTCTGACAAGAGGGACCACTTCCCGGTTGTCATTAATATTTTCACGAATGATCCGGGTGGACCTATGACCGATATTACTGGGTCGCGTTGTCAATTGCTTCGCCCAGCTCTTCCGCCGGTCCGTCCTGCCTCCAGTCGATCTGCGTTCCTGCAACGAAGGCTATGATAAATGCTGCCGCTACGACGATACCCAACGTTGCCTGTTTCATGATCCGTCCTTTTCCAAATTCGATCGCTTGCAAACGCGCCGATCGCTGATCTGTTCGCCACCATGTCCATTCGAACTGTGGGAACTACCCGCGCGCAGCGTGCGTTTACATGCTGATCAATTGAATGGGAGAATCACACCATGCTTGGTTGGGCAATCACGTTTCTTGTTGTCGCGCTCATCGCTGGCTTGCTTGGTTTCGGCGGCGTTGCCGCAATCTCGGCCAATGTGGCGCAGGTGCTGTTCGTCGTGTTCCTGGTGCTTTTCGCCATCGCTTTGTTGGCGAACGCCTTGAGGGGCCGGCCGCCTCACTGACGACGCGTGGCCTTGGCGAAGGCCCGTCAGGCTGATGCGCCCGACGGGTTCAAGGAAGAGGAAAATCCATGATTATGTCTTCAAAATACCTGTCCTGTGCGACAGGTCTTGCTCTATTGGCGGCGCTGACGGCGACAGCAGCCCACGGCCAGGATAATTCTGCAAACAGACAGGTCGGATCCCTGACCTGCAGCTATGATGGCAGCCGTGAAGGGCCGGATGAGGATTGGTTGCCGGTCATCTGCGACTACAGACCTGAATCCGGTCCGATCACTCACTATGAGGGATTTGTTTCAAGTCAGGCTGGCCGAGCCGTGACGGACCTGCAGAATGCCCTGCTTTGGACCGTGTTCGCCGGCGACCGCGAAGTCGATGTTGGTGACCTTTCCGGGCGATATACCGGCGTCATCGATAGCGAGGCGCTGGGAGAAAACGATGTTCCTGTCAGCCTGACCGGCGGCAACGAGATTGAATTGAAACCGATGTCAGAAGACGCCCATGAAGGCTCGGGCCCCGCTATCCTCGAGTTGGAAATCCATCTCAAGGCCGTGAAAGCCTGATAGACTTCACCGTTTCTTGGGACGTTTCCCCGATCCGACCGGTCGGGCCATATCCGTTCCGGGACCCATATCGTCGAGCGACGGTTTCTTGAAATACCCACCGCCTCTTTCCGATGCGGGCAGGGGGCCGCGCTTCTTTCTCGCACGAGGGCTGGCTTGCATTTCGCTTTCCAACCGGGCGAGGGGATCGTCCATGACCGCGAGTTCGGTTTCGCGCAAGCGCTTGATTTCGTCGCGAAGCCGCGCGGCTTCCTCAAAGTCCAGATCGGCTGCAGCGTCCCGCATCTTCTTTTCCAGCGCTTCGAGATGGGCTTTGAGATTGTTGCCGACCATTGCGCCGGCTTCGCTGACGTGGCCGATATTGGCGGTCACGTGATCCTTTTCATAGACGCTGTCGAGAATGTCGGAAATCCGCGCCTTGACGCTTTCCGGCGTGATGCCGTGCTCCTCGTTCCAGGCTTGCTGTTTTTCGCGACGGCGATCCGTTTCCCCGATCGCACGCTCCATCGACCCCGTGATCGTGTCGGCGTACAGGATGACCTTGCCGTCGACATTTCGCGCCGCGCGGCCGATCGTTTGCACCAGCGATGTCTCCGAACGCAGGAATCCTTCCTTGTCTGCGTCGAGGATCGCGACCAGACCGCATTCGGGAATGTCCAGTCCCTCACGCAGCAGGTTGATGCCGACCAGCACATCGAAGCTGCCGAGCCTCAGGCCCCGAATGATCTCGATGCGTTCGAGGGTGTCGATGTCGGAATGCATGTAGCGGATCCGCACGCCCTGTTCATGCAGATATTCAGTCAGGTCCTCGGCCATTCGCTTCGTCAGCACGGTGACGAGAGTGCGATAGCCTTTCTTCGTCTGCTGATTGATTTCGTCCAGCACGTCATCGACCTGGTTCTTCGCAGGCCGCACCTCGACCATGGGGTCGATCAGGCCGGTCGGCCGGATAATCTGTTCGGCGAAGACACCGCCGGATTGTTCCATCTCCCAGTTGCCTGGCGTCGCCGAGACCGAAATCGTCTGCGGACGCATGGCGTCCCATTCCTCGAAGCGAAGCGGTCGATTATCCATGCAGGACGGCAGGCGGAATCCGTATTCGGCAAGCGTCGCCTTGCGCCGGAAGTCGCCGCGATACATGCCGCCAATCTGCGGTACGGTGACGTGGCTTTCATCGATGAAGATCAGCGCATTGTCCGGAATGTATTCGAATAGCGTCGGCGGCGGTTCGCCCGGCTTTCTGCCAGTCAGATAGCGCGAATAGTTCTCGATGCTCTGGCAGGATCCCGTCGCTTCCAGCATTTCCAGATCGAACCGCGTACGCTGTTCCAGTCTCTGGGCTTCGAGAAGCCGTCCCGCCGATTCCAGTTCCGCGAGGCGACCGGTCAGTTCCTGCTTGATGGATTTTATCGCCTGGTTCAGCGTTGGTCGCGGCGTTACGTAGTGTGAGTTGGCATAGATTTTCACCGATTTCAGTTCGTCGGTCTTGTGGCCGGTCAGCGGGTCGAATTCCGTGATCGTATCGATTTCGTCGCCGAACAGCGAAATGCGCCAGGCGCGATCTTCGAGGTGGGCCGGGAAAATTTCGATCGTGTCGCCCCGGACCCGGAAGGAGCCGCGCACGAAATTCACGTCAGAGCGCTTGTACTGCTGGGCGACGAGGTCGGCCAGCAACTGGCGCTGGTTGATCCGGTCGCCGATCTGCATCTGGAACGTCATCGCCGTATAGGTTTCGACCGAACCGATGCCGTATATGCAGGAAACAGAGGCGACGATGATGGCGTCGTCGCGCTCCATCAGTGAGCGGGTCGCCGAGTGCCGCATCCGGTCGATCTGTTCGTTGATCGACGATTCCTTTTCGATATATGTGTCGGAGCGAGGCACATAGGCCTCGGGCTGATAGTAGTCGTAATAGGAAACGAAATATTCGACGGCGTTGTCGGGAAAGAAATTCTTGAACTCTCCGTAGAGCTGGGCCGCAAGGGTCTTGTTGGGCGCGAGAATCAGCGCCGGCCGCTGCGTTTCCTCGATCACCTTGGCCATGGTGAAGGTCTTGCCCGATCCGGTCACGCCGAGCAGGACTTGCGTCCGGTCGTCTTCCCTGAGCCCTGACACCAGATCAGCGATCGCCGTCGGCTGGTCGCCGCTCGGCTTGAATTCGGTCTCCATGCGAATAGCGATGCCGCCTTCGGATTTCTCCGGGCGTTCCGGCCGATGAGGAACCCAGGCCTTGCCGTCCTTGAACAGTGGATTGCCGGATTCGATGAGTTTGGACAGTGCTTCGACTGTGGCGGTAACGCCGGTTCCGCCGCCGCTGCCCTTCAGGTCCAGCTTCTGGGCGTCTTCAAGACTCATATCCATGCCGGCCACGGGGTTGAGGCCGGCGGCCGCTCGCGTCTTTGGATCGTGACTGCCGCCAATAGACGTGCCGCGCGCGGTTCTGCCGGCGGCGACATTCTTGCTGGACTGCTTCCTGCCGCCGGATTTCTCCTTGCGGGATTTCTCGGTGATTTCCTTCGCCCAGTCGCCGACAGAGCCGCCGAGGGGCGTTCCCTCAAGCGGCTGTTGCGGCGCTTCTTCGAAGCCGTCGGTTTTCTGTTTGGAGGATCTGCTGGCCATGGTTCGAATATGGCGTCGTCGCCGTCAAATGGAAAGGGCAACGAAGAACTCGAGCCGCCGAATTTGTCGCCTCCTGACACAAGGCTGTCAGGAGGCGCCGACTACGCGCTAAGAATATCCACCGGGCGGGGCTTGCCGCTGTCGTCCAGCGCCACCATGACGAACCTTCCAGCGATGACGCGTTCGCGATGCGGTTTCAGGTAGCGTTGGGCCCAGGCTTCGACGTGCAGCGTCATCGATGTCCGCCCTACTTTTTCGATTTCTATATAGACACAAAGGGTGTCGCCCACGTGCATCGGCTTCTCGAAGATCATTTCGTTGACGGCCGCGGTGACGACGCGTCCGCCGGCAAGTTCCGCCGCCCGGATGCCGCAGGCAAGGTCCATCTGCGCCATCACCCAGCCGCCGAAAATGTCGCCCGCCGCATTGGCGTCGCCCGGCATGGCGAGCGTTCGAAGGGTAAGTTCACCGTTGGGAACGGCGTTTGCGTCCGAGTTCATTGCCGACTCCGTCTTGCTGGTCACGCAGAGGCATTACCTGCAAATCAGACACGGATGCAAGGATTGCATGGGCATGTGCAGTGCGATCACCGCAAATCAGAATCTCCGAAAGGGTCCGTCATCCCAGTAGTCGATGTCTTCGCAGTGGCGGACCGGACATTTGGCCCGATCAGCGGTCGGAACCCATCCGGGTTTCGCCCACTCGCCAGGCTCGCACCAGCCGCTATTGGCGACGTACCGATCGTAAAGGGTCATGCCCTGAACCCTCTTCGATGGATAGCGCAGAATGGCGGCGCCCTGCTGCTGGACAATCGTCTGCACGTCCCGGCATTGCATTGTGTTGACGTTGTAGCGGTTTATCGCCTGCGCTGGCAAAACCATTATCGTCAGGAGGCCAGCGAGTAGAATGGCTCGCATATCTTATCCTCGGTTGGGTTCTCGAATCTTGCAACAGAAACGCCGAAAAGCCCGGTATGGTTGCGTTTCGCGAACTGTTAGCCCAATTTCCATTTATACCCGTCGTTTGACGAAAATGGGATTGTTGGCTCCCCTGTTCCTGAAAATACGATCTTTGAGTGTAGGATCGGGCCATCTGGATGCGTCCTTGCCACGATCTTGAATTCACCGGGAGTATATCGATGCAATATGCCATTCTCATCTACGGTATCGAAGGCGTGTTTGATCGCCTGCCGGAAAACGAGCAGGAACGCGCCATGGAAAAGCACCGCGAACTACAACGCGAACTTGGCGAACAGGGGACGCTGGGCAGCGTCGCGCGGCTGATGGACACGACGACGGCGATGACGGTCCGACAGAAGGGAGACTCGGTTCTGGTGCTGGATGGGCCGTTCGCGGAAACGAAGGAACAATTGCTTGGCCTTTATATCGTCGAATGCAACTCCATGGACGAGGCGATAGAGAAGGTGAAAAAGCTGCCGCTGGAGATTTCCGCCTATGAAATCAGGCCGGTAGGCTGGGGAGGGGGAACATTGGCGCAGCCTGCCGCCGATGCCTGATGAGGCCCTTGTGACCTCGGCAGGCCTGGAAGCGATCCTGGCCAACGCCCGTCCGCGCGTCGTCGCGGCGCTCGTGCGGCATTTCAACAGCGTCGATCTGGCCGAAGACGCCTTTCAGGATGCGTGCGAAAAGGCCATCAGGACCTGGACTGATGATGGCGTGGCGCGCGATCCGACAGCGTGGCTGATCGTCGTGGCCCGACGAAGCGCCATCGACGGCATTCGCAAGAGCCGCCGCCGGGCCGGGTTGCTGGAGACCGTCGCGTCTGTCGAAGAGCCGCCGAACCCGGAAGATGAGCTTTTGCTCCAACTCGATCAGGACGAATTGCGCGACGATGTGCTGAGGCTGATGTTCATGTGTTGTCAGCCGGATCTTCCGCTGCACGATCAGCTTGCGCTTGCGCTAAAAGTGATCGCCGGATTTCCGGTCGACAAGATTGCGCGCGCGTTCGTTGTCCAGCCGAAGACGATGGAGCAGCGCATTACACGAGCGAAGAAGAAAGCAGCGTTGGTGGCGACACGGCTGGAAACGCCGACGCTGCAAGAGCGAGCGAGGCGGCTCAACGCGGTCAGCCTGATGATCTATCTGCTTTTCAACGAAGGATATACGGCGAGCGGCGGCGACATTCATATTCGCGAGGAGTTGTGCGAGGAAGCGATCCGGCTTGCGCGTCTTCTGTTGATGCTGTTTCCGGCGCAGACCGAGGTCATGGGGCTGCTGGCGCTCTGCCTGTTGCAGCATTCGCGTCGACGCGCCCGCATCGGCGAAGACGGAAAACTGATTGCGCTTGAGGATCAGGATCGCGGCAAGTGGGAGCCGTCGGCGATTTCCGAGGGTCGCGCCTTGCTTGAAAAAGCTTTGCGACACGGTCGCCCCGGCGCCTATCAGGTTCAGGCGGCGATCGCCGCCGTTCACTGCGCCGCGCCTGCCTCGGCCGAAACGGATTGGCGTGAGATAGAACAGCTCTACGCCGCCCTGGAACAGTTGCAGCCGTCGCCGGTCGTTTCGCTCAACCGCGCAGTAGCCATGTCCAAAGCGTTGTCGCCGGAAGCGGCGCTGCGACATCTCGAGCCGGTCGCGGACAGTCTGTCGAACTACATCTACTACCACACGACGCTGGCGTCGCTGTTCGTCGAGACCGAACAATTCGGCGCCGCCCTGGCCGCCTATAAACGGGCTTTGCAACTCGGACCCACCGGGCAGCAGGCAGAGCACATTCGCGATCGGATCCGGTCTTGCGAAGAAAACAAAATAAAAAATGCGCCAAATGTCGGATAGTCTGATCGTCGCGCGTCCTTCTTGTGATTGCTAACCCGAAATCAAGGAGGATGAAATGAGCAATCCAATGCAGACCCACGGCGCGGCAAGCTGGATACAGCATTCCGGAAGCGACCCCGCAGCCGCCCGAAAATTCTACGAGACTGTCCTCGGCTGGAGTGTTGCGGACATGCCGATGCAGAACGGCGCGGCCTATCCAGGCATCATGGTTGGGGAGGCGCCGATTGGCGGCTTCATGCCACAGCCTGCCGAAAACGGGGAGTGGACAATCTATATCACCGTCGACGACGTCGACGCACGGTATCAGTCGGCCCTGGACAAGGGGGCAGACGGCGTCGAAGCGCCGACGGACTATCCCGGCGTCGGCAGAATGGCCAAGATCAGAGATCCTTTCGGGGCTTCTATCGCCATGATTACCTATGAAAGCATGCAAGGCTGACGATAGCCGGTCCGGTTCCACCGGGCCGGCCGTTTGCAAATGGAGAGACAAAGGCAATGGCTCACGATCCCCATCTCGCCGAACTCCTGCGTGAGGCCCTGTCCGCGCGGCAAGGAATTTCGGAAAGGAAAATGTTCGGCGGCGTATGCTTTCTTTTAAACGGCAACATGTTCGCCGGCGTCGCCAACCATGACAGCTTCATGTTTCGCGTTGGAAAGGAACTTGAAGAGGATGCCTTGGCGCGCCCCGGCGCTAGGCCGATGGACTTCACCGGACGAAAAATGGGAGGGTTGATCTGGGTTGATGCGGACGCTGCGATAGACGCAGGTCTGGAACAGTGGATTGATTTCACAGCCCGTTTTGTGGGCTCGTTGCCGCCGAAATAGGAGTTCGTCCATGTTTGAGGGATTTTCCAGAAAAACGGTCACGTTTTTGTCCGATCTCGACAAGAACAACAACAAGGAATGGTTCGAAGCGCATCGACAGGACTACGAGACTTTGATTGTCGAACCAGCGCTCAATCTCATTGAAACCATGGCGCCTGTCGCCGAACGGTTGACGCCGCAGCACAAGGCGACGCCCAAGATCAATCAGTCGCTGCGGCGCATCCATCGCGACACCCGGTTCTCGAAGGATAAGACGCCATATAATCCGAGAATTCACATGGTGTTCTGGACCGGCGATCATCCGAACAGGTCGGCGGGCATCCATCTGGTGCTCGCCCATGATCATTTTGGATATGGGTCTGGACATTGGTCTTTTGATGCAAAAGGCCTGGAGAATTATCGACGCTCGGTTCTTGAAGCGGCCGCTCGGGCGGAGCTGATTTCTGCGCTTGAAAGCGCCTCCGGAATCGGCTGTCTTCTAGGCGAAGAGGAACTGAAACGCCTCCCCAAGGGTTATGATGCAGGCGGTCTTGCGGCACAATTGCTTCGACGGAAGGGACTTGTGGCGAGAACTGGCGAAAACATCGGTTTCGATGAACGCATATTCGGACCGAAGGCAGTGGATTTCGTGACAGAAATCCTCGAAGCTCTAGCGCCGCTTGACGCCTGGATAGACCGTCATGTGACCTGATTCTATGACGGAGAATATTTTTTATGGGGATGTTCCGGCTTCATGGACTTGCGTTCATCCTGGCGCCGTTTCTGATCGCGGCGTCTGCGCTGCCCGACAACGCGCCGATACCGACGGCTCGTCCCCAAAGTGAGACTGCCGAAGATAGTTCTCCGGAACAAGGCAACGAAGTTCGGATACCTCTGCCGACGCCGCGCCCGGAAGCGGCCGAAGACAAATCGAAGCCGGACGAGCCCGCTCCGCTGACGGCTGAAGAGGTGAGTTGCCTTGCCGATCTCGTCGAACTGGAGGTGGAGTTCAAGTTCGTTGATCCGATCCGTGGCGAGGGGCAATGCGGCGTTGCTTATCCGATCAAGGTCAATAGTTTGTCGTCCGGTGTTGCTCTTGATCCGCCGGGCGTCATGACCTGCGCCACAGCTCTCTCCCTCGAAAACTGGACCAGAGTAATCGTGGCGCCTGCGGTTGACGCCATTTTCCACGATGATCTTACGGCTATCGGCAACTACTCCACCTATGTCTGCCGCACCCGGAACTCCCAATCGGGCGCCAAGATTTCCCAGCACGCAAAGGGCAACGCGATCGATATCGGTCGGTTCGTTCTTGAAGGCGGCCGGGTGATCGAGGTGCGTTCACCGCCGCTTACGGAGTTCCTCGAAAAGGGATTTCTCTACGCGATCCGCGAGGATGCGTGCGATCATTTCACGACGGTGCTCGGACCCGGTTCGGATGTATTCCACGCCGACCATTTCCATCTGGACATGATCCAGCGACGCAGCGGGTATCGCTACTGCAAATAATGGCGGTTACAGGGACCATCCGCAGGTTCGCCGCCTTGCCGTGTCTTGGCGATATTGGTGTTGTGAAAATCTTCTGTTAACACGTAAGAGTTGGCTAGGCTTTCGATAGACGTTCGCCAACGGCGGTCGCGTTCTTTTTGGGTGATCCGCCAGGTTTCACGGGAACAGAAGGATATCCGGCATTGAATTCTCCCGTAGCGCAGATCAGGAACCTCAGGGTGGAATTTCAGACGAAGGACGGACCTGTCCTGGGCGTCGAGGACGTTTCCTTTGAAGTGCAGCCCGGCGAAACCCTCTGCATCGTTGGTGAATCCGGATCCGGCAAATCCGTATCGTCCCTTTCGCTGATGCGACTGGTGGAATTCGGCGGTGGTGAAATTACCAATGGAATACTGCTGTTCGAGCGGCGTGACGGAAACGAAACGGATCTCGCCGCCGCCAGCCAGAGCCTCATGCGGGATATCCGCGGTAATGAGATCGGGATGATCTTCCAGGAGCCGATGACCGCGCTCAATCCGGTGTTCACGGTGGGCTGGCAGCTGACGGAAGGCCTGCGCGTCCACAGAAACCTGAGCAGGTCCGAAGCCACGAAACGCGCGCTCGAACTGATGCGCCAGGTGCGCATTCCGGAGCCTGAACGCAGGTTGAAGCAATATCCCCACGAACTTTCGGGCGGTATGCGCCAGAGGGTTGTCATCGCGATGGCCATGGCGTGCGAGCCGCGTCTGCTCATCGCCGACGAACCGACCACTGCGCTCGACGTGACCATTCAGGCGCAAATTCTTGCGTTGATGGACAGGCTCAAGCGTGAGACCGGGTCGGCGGTCATCTTCATCACCCACGATATGGCGGTCGTCGCGCAGATGGCGGACCGTGTCGTGGTGATGTATCGCGGCCGGAAAGTCGAGGAAGGTCCGGTCGAGCAGATTTTCGACAATCCGCAGCACGACTACACAAAGGCGCTTCTGGCGGCGGTGCCCAAGCTCGGCGAGATGCGCGGAAAGGCCAATCCCGAGCCCATGAAACTGATGGGCGCGAAGGACCGCGCCACCGGACCGATCGTCGGCTCAGAAGACGTTTTGTTGCAGGTCAAGGGGCTGACCACCCGCTTCGGGATCAAGGGCGGCGTGATGCGCCGAACGATGTCCCAGGTGCATGCGGTTGAAGATGTTTCTTTCACGATCCATCGCGGACAGACCCTGAGCCTCGTGGGAGAGTCGGGGTGCGGCAAGTCGACCTGCGGACGATCGATCCTGCGGTTGGTCGAACCGGTTGCAGGCGAAGTGTGGCTTGAAAACACCAATGTGATGCAGCTCTCTTCCTCAGGACTGCGCAAGGCGCGCATGAACATGCAGATGGTGTTCCAGGACCCGTTCGCCTCGCTTAATCCGCGCATGAAACTGGCCGATCAGGTGGCCGAGCCCTTGTGGAATTTCAGCGCGTTGCGCGGATCAGACCTGACCAAGCGCGTGGCCGAATTGTTCGAGCGGGTTAGACTGCCGAGAAACTACCTCAATCGCTATCCGCATGAATTGTCCGGCGGTCAGCGCCAGCGCATCGCAATAGCGCGCGCGCTGGCGTTGAACCCGAAACTCATAGTTGCCGACGAAGCCGTTTCGGCACTGGATGTTTCCGTTCAGGCCGAGGTTCTCAATCTGATGATGGAGCTCCAGGCCGAGTTGGGGCTTTCATATCTGTTCATTTCCCATGACATGGCGGTGGTGGAGCGCGTCAGTCACCATGTAGGCGTTATGTATCTTGGCCGAATCGTCGAAATCGGTTCGCGCAGCGCGGTTTTCGAGAATCCGCAACATCCCTACACCCGGTCGCTCCTGTCCGCCGTGCCTGTCGCCGATCCAAAGAAACGCAAGAAGGAAACGGAGCTGAACTTCAAGCCCATTCCATCTCCGGTTTTCCCGGTGGGCTATGAGGCCGAGCCAAGCAAATATTCCGAGGTAACCCCTGGCCACCTAATTCTACAGGGCGATTGGGGCGGTTTTGAAAGCATGGCCGGCGCCGCCTGAAGACGCACATCGGCCGGAGGCGGGCTGGCGCTAATCTTGGTCTTTAGTCAATTCCTTCAAGCTTGCGATTCAACGATCGCGGCTGGCTAACAAAAATGAACTTCATCTTCCGGGAAGGCAAGTAACCGACATGGATGTAGTGGAACCCAAAAAAGGCGAGATCGTCGGTTCGCAACGTAAATGCGTTGGGGGTTGAGAAGGTCTATGTCATCGATCCCCGCAATGACCTGCCTGCTGAATGGCAAGAAATGCGCGAGCGAAAATCACTGTCGAAGACGTCTGCATCGGCGGTCAAGTGGACGTTCGTGCGGCGGTTCGATAGCACGGAAGCCTGTCTTGCCCATCTTGAGAAGAAGGGCTTCGTCTCCGTGGTGACGTCGCCCCATGTGAAGGGCAAGACCAACGTTTACCTGCATGAGGGCGATTACACACAGCATACAAAGCTGGCGGTGTGGTTTGGCAACGAAAAGCGTGGCATCAGCCAACTGGCTGTCGAGCGTTGCGAGATATGCGTCGCAATCCCGATGTTCGGAATGATCGAGAGCCTGAACCTTGGAACGAGTTCCGGCATCGTGCTCTACGAAGTGACGAAGCAACGGCGAGAGTACCAGAGCAAATATCGCCGTCGGAAGAAAAGAGGAGAGAGGGCAAACCCGCTGCCGACGGTGATCGACCGGGATCAATCAGCCTGATCGCCGTCGACGGGATTCATGAGCTTGGCGTCTTGTCGAGTATTTCGCGCAGTCGTGGAAATGGCCTTTCGACCCGACAGCCCCGATTGGTGTCTAAATCGGGCCAGATTCTGTATTCACCGCGGTGAAGACAGATCTGCGCGCAAGATTGAAAGGATGCTATGAACCGGGTGACCCCGTTGATCCTCGCCGTTGCTCTTTTTATGGAGCAAATGGATTCGACAGTTATTGCGACCTCGCTTCCGGCGATTGCCGCAGATCTCGACACCAGCCCTATCGCGCTGAAACTGGCGCTCACGACGTACCTGGTCGCGCTTGCAATTTTCATTCCTGCCAGCGGATGGATCGCCGACCGGTTTGGCGCCAAACGCGTTTTCATCATCGCCATTTTCGTCTTCATGGCGGGATCGCTGATATGCGCGGTGGCCGGTTCGCTCGGTGAGTTTGTCGGCGCGCGCTTTCTTCAGGGCATGGGCGGATCGATGATGACGCCTGTCGCCAGGCTGGTGCTGGTTCGGGCTACCGAACGCAGCAGGTTGGTGGAGGCGTTGGCCTGGCTGACGATTCCGGCGCTTGTCGGTCCGATGGTCGGACCTCCGATCGGCGGATTTCTGACGACCTATGTCAGTTGGCACTGGATTTTCCTCATCAATATTCCGATCGGGTTGATCGGCGTCGCCTTCTCGCTGGCCTATCTGCCCGTGATACCGGGGCAGGAGAACGGGCGTTTTGATGCGACAGGGTTCATCCTGTCGGGTCTTGCGGCTTCCGGCGTCGTCTTCGGGTTATCCGTCGTCAGTCTGCCGGCTCTGCCGGTGCGCTATGGCGTCATCTCGGTCGCCGCCGGTATCGGCTGTATTGTGCTCTACTGGCTTCATACGAAGCGCGTAACCCAGCCGCTGCTTGACCCGAAACTTTTCAGGATCACGACATTTCGAGCCAGCATCGTCTCTGCGACTATCGCGCGTCTCGGCATCGGCGCGACGCCGTTCCTGTTGCCGCTGATGTTGCAGATCGGCTTCGGGCTGACCGCATTCGAATCCGGCATGGTCACCTTTGTCGGCGCCATTGGCGCGCTCGTCGTGAAATTCGCGACCATGCGCATCTATGCGCGTTTCGGCTTCAAGAGGGTCCTTGTCGCGATGATTGGCATGTCCGCGCTCCTTCTTATGGCCATGACACTGTTTTCGCCGGCGCTGCCGTTTGCTGTGATCTATTCGATCCTGCTGCTCAACGGGTTTGTTCGCTCGCTCATGTTTACAGGGTTCAACGCCCTGGTCTTTGCAGATGTCGAACAGTCGGAAGCTGGACCGGCGACGGCGATTGCAGCGGTTTTCCAGCAGATATCGATGGCGCTTGGCGTTGCGGTCGCGGGTGTGCTGGTGGAAGCGAGCCTGTGGTGGCGGGGCGGGGCTCTTGGGCTCGCTGATTTTCAGTTCGCGTTTTTCTGCGTTGGCGTGATCACCGCGCTCGGCATTCTGCCGATTCTGCGTCTGCACACATTCGCCGGCGCCGAGGTGTCTGGTCACGGGAAAGGCCCCGATGGCTAGGTGATATCGTGATAACCCTTGTTATTTCCTATCGCTGACGCCAGCCTGTTCGAATGTCGCCATACCGCTGTGGCACAGGGCGGCCGACTTGACGACGCCGGCAGCGAGCGCGGCTCCGGTGCCTTCTCCAAGTCGCATTCCCATGGCGAGCAGAGGCGTTTTTTGCATGCGTTCGATCGCCTTGATGTGGCCGGGCTCAGCCGAAACATGGCCGACGATGCAATGGTCGAGCGCGGCCGGATTGGCGGCATGGAGGACGGCCGCCGCCGAAGTCGCGACAAAGCCGTCTATGATGACGGGGATACGTTCCATGCGCGCCGCCAGGATCGCGCCGGACATGGCGGCAATCTCCCGCCCGCCCAGTCTTCTCAATAGTTCCAGCGGATCTCCAAGATGCTGACGATGCAGATGGACGGCTTTCTCGACCGCGTCGATCTTGCGCTTCAAGCCTTCGCCTTGCGCTCCCGTGCCGGGGCCTACCCAGTCCTCGGCCTTGCCGCCATACAGTCCGTAGTACATCGCCGCCGCGATTGTCGTATTGCCGATCCCCATCTCTCCGATGCAGAGGAGATCGGTTCCGCCTGCTATCGCTTCCATGCCGAAGGCCATGGTCGCCGCGCAACTGCGCTCGTCAAGGGCTGCTTCTTCCGTAATGTCGCCGGTCGGAAATTCGAGGGCGAGATCGAAAACCTTGAGACCCAGATCGTTGGCGATGCAGATCTGGTTGATGGCCGCGCCGCCTGCGGCGAAATTCTCGACCATCTGTGCGGTGACCTCAGCCGGAAACGGGGAGACGCCGTGTTTCGTTACTCCGTGATTGCCGGCGAAAACGGCAACGAGCGGTCGAGTGACCGCCGGAGGGCGTCCGGTCCAGGCCGCCAGCCATTCGGCGATTTCTTCAAGGCGTCCAAGCGCGCCAGGGGGCTTGGTCAAAACGCTGTTGCGTTCCCTGACAGCCTGAACAGCCGCCATGTCCGGTCCCGGGAGATTGTCCAGAAGTTCGCGAATATCGTCAAACGGAAGTCCGGAAGTCGCCATTGCATGATTCCCTGTCTTTGAATATCCGTCAGGCAATAGGCAATTCAGGACCGGATGCAAAGGCCTGCGACTGTCATTTCGATGCTCGCAACCAGTTGCCGCAGGGGCAGGGTAATCGCCAGGGAAGGGGCCACGCCATGAACGAACTTGTTCCGGACACAGCGCGTGCGGTCGGGTTTCTAAGCCGGCTGCCGGTTCCTGCACGGTATTTCGAGGGCGCTGACGGCCGCATGGACCGGACGTCTCGCGCATTTGCGCTCGCCGGCGTCATCATAGCCTTTCCCGCCGCTTTGCTTGCGAGCCTGCTCCTGGCGCTCGGCGTCGACCCTCTGCTGACGGCGGCTGCGGCCGTCACTGGCCTCGTGATCCTGACGGGCGCTCTCCACGAGGATGGTCTGGCCGATTGCGCGGACGGTCTTGGCGGCGGTCGCGACAAGCAGCAAGCCCTCGACATCATGAAGGACAGTCGGATCGGCGCCTACGGGACGATCGCGCTTGTACTTTCGTTGATACTGCGGGTCGCCGGCCTGGTGGCGATCGCCGGCTCGCTGTCGTCTACTGCGTTCGCCTGCGCTGTTCTTGCGACTGCAGCGATCAGCCGCGCGGCCATGGTTTGGCACTGGGGGGCGCTGTCGCCAGCGCGCTCGGACGGAGTAGCCTTCGGCGCCGGCAAACCGACGACCGCCTCTGTCCGCTTTGCCTTGGGCACGGGCGGCGTAATTGGCGTCGTGCTTGTCTGGCTCGTGGCAAGCGTCTTTGCGGTCGTTGTCGCCGGCATAGCAACCGCCGCCGTGGCGTGGGGTTTTACAGCGTTTGTTCGAAGCAGGATATCCGGTCACACCGGCGATACGATTGGCGCCACGCAACAACTGGCGGAGATCGCAGTCCTGTTCAGTCTTGCTCTTTGTCTTTAAAGACCCAATATGGCTCTTTGACGCGAACCGAATTTGCCTGGAAGCGCTTTGATTGAATCCCCCTGCATTCTTGTGTGCTCAATCGATGAGAAGACCGGCTATTGCTTCGGGTGCGGCCGCACGGCAGATGAAATCGCCGGCTGGCTGGCCTATTCGGCGCAAGAGCGTCGCGAGATCATGAATATCTTGCCGGACAGGTTGGAAACGGTTGAACACAAACCGCGCAGGGAGACCCGACGCGCCCGGATGGCGCGGGAGCGAGCCGGAGGAGGATCGTGAGCAAGATATTGTGGATTGTTCTCGGCGTTCTGGCCTTGGCCTTGATGCTGCTTGTCATCAATCACGATAGCGGTGAAACGCTTGGTCTGCCGAATGATCGTTTCGCGAATGTGATCTATTTCGGGATCTGGGCGGCTGTCGCTTCCGTCGCCATTCTCGGCTCAGGTCAGCGGCTTGGCGAACTGGCGCGCAACGCGCTGATCTGGCTCGTGGCTATTCTACTCCTGTCCGCCGGCTATATATACCGCCACGATCTGGAAGACACGGCGAAACGGCTCGCCGGCGGCTTCGTTCCGGGAATGGCGATCAGTCGTGTTTCATCCGACGGGTTCGCCGAAGTCGTGCTTACCAAGGGCATGGACGGGCATTTTCAAGCCGATGTGGAGGTCGATGGGCGGCGATTGGATATGTTGGTCGACACCGGCGCCAGCACCGTGGTTCTCACCTGGGAGGACGCGGGACGTGTAGGCCTCGACGTCGATGCGCTAAGGTTCGATTCGCCGGTCCAGACGGCCAACGGGCTCGCCATGGCCGCGACTGTCAAACTTGACGAGGTGTCGATCGGCTCGATCAAGCGGCGCAATGTGCGGGCGGGCGTGCTGCAGTCCGGAAAGTTGTCACGGAGCCTGCTCGGCATGAATTTCATCGAAACGCTGACGTCCTTTCAGATGAGCCGCGATCAACTCGTCCTGAAGGATTGAGTGATTTCGTCAGTCGGCAAACAGGCTCCACATGAACCGGGTTGCGACAACGATCATGAAGACGCCGAGCGCGAGCGACAGCTGTTTGCGGTCGAGACCATGCGCGAGCCGCGCGCCCTGGGGCGCAGCGAGCATCGTCATGGGGATCGTCAGCGCAACCGCCATCCAGTTCACATAACCTGTCGAAAACGCCGGAAGGCCGTCAGCGCTCCAGCCGGCCCAGATGAAGCCGATGACGCCCGGCAGGGATATCAGCACGCCGACGCCTGAGGACGTGGCGATGGCTTGATGGACCGGCCTGCCGAACATTGTCATGAAGGTGTTGTTGAGTATGCCGCCTCCGACGCCCATCAGGGCGGACAATAGTCCAATGACAAAACCGACCATGGCTTTGGCAGGGTTTCGGGGAAGCCTGTCGCCAACGGACGTCGCATTTTTGCTTAAAATGAGTTTCAATCCCATTGCCGCGGCAAGCACGGCGAATATCGATCGCAAGATTTCGCCGGAGGTTCCGGCGGCGATGACAGAGGCCGCGGCAACGCCGAGCGGCACGGGCAGCAACCAGCTCTTCAGGAGGTCCATGTCGGGCGCCTTGCGTCTATAGTGGGCGCGGAACGAACTGAGCGAGGTTGGGACGATGACGGCGAGGGATGTCCCGATCGCCAGATGGGTTTTCACTGAATCCGGCGTATCGAACCAGCGAAAGGCCTCGTAGAGAACAGGAACGAGGATTGCACCGCCGCCAATGCCGAACAGACCGGCGAGAAACCCCGCAATCGCGCCCGCGACGGCAAGAACAGCAATAAAGACAATAATTTCATTGATGGGCGGCAACGACCGGTCTCCGGACTTCAGGCGGATACAATGTAACGGTCGGCAGGTGGCTGAACGATGTGTCGTTCGTCAAGCGAATTTTCTGCGCCGGATCTTGTCCGCATCCGGCGTTTCGATGCTCGGCGTGTCCACCTGAACACGGTTGCGCGGCAATATCGCCGTCGCCTCGGTGCCGTGTCGAAGCTTCGATTTCAGCACGAATTGTCCGCCATGCTCTGCAAGGATCGCCTGAACGATCGGCAGACCCAGCCCGGTGCCCTGTTCGGCGCTTTTGATTGCAATCGATCCTTGACCGAAAGCCGACAGGACGATGGGAATCTCTTCCTCCGGTATTCCCGGCCCATTGTCGGTGACGGACACATATTGCCCGCCGCCCGCAGTCCAGCCGACCTTGAGCGTAATGGCGCCGCTATTCGGCGTGAACTTGACGGCGTTGGACAGCAGGTTGATCACGACCTGCCGCATTGATTTTTCGTCGACCCAGACCTTGGGCAACACGCGCTCGAACTGACGTGTGATCGTGATGTCCTTGTTGCGCGCCTTGATGTCCACCATGTGAAGGCATTCGGACGCCAGTTCCACCAGATTGATCAGGTCCTCCTGGAGGTGATAGCGGCCGGCTTCGATGCGGGACAGGTCAAGGATTTCGTTGATCAGATGCAGAAGGTGGTCACCCGACCGGAAAATGTCGGAGGCGTACTCCTTGTAGGTTTCGTTCTCCATGGGACCGAGAACCTCGTTTCGCATGACCTCGGAAAACCCCAGAATGGCATTGAGCGGCGTGCGCAATTCATGGCTCATCGAAGCCAGAAAGCGGGATTTCGCCAGGTTCGCTTCTTCGGCGCGTCGCCGCGCCTCGTCCGACATCGATTTCGCGGTCTCAAGTTCGGCGATTAGCCAGTCCTTTTCCGACTGGATGGACAGAAGCTCCAGCTGCAGTCCGAACAGTCGAGTGGAGACGAACAGGAAAAGGCCAAAAGCCGAGATGAGCAGGGCAAGGATCGACATCTCGATCGTGTTCGTGAGGCTCGAACCTGCGAGATACTGGACGCAAAGCGGGACAGCGAAAAACAGGAGAGGCAAACGCCGCAATGCGAAACTCGACATCGCGGTCGCGGCAATGGCGATCAGCAGCACAACGCCTTTGTAGAATACGTAGGAATTCATCGTGCATTGCAGGCAGTCAGTGTAAGCGAAGGCGCCCCAGCAAATGCCGGTTACGGCGTGAACGGCGATCAAATAGCGTTCGCGAGAAGCGATTTCCCGCTGGGTCGGTTGTCCCGAAGACGCGCGCTTTACAAGGATCGCCTGAACCGCATAGGCGGCAAGCGTAATCGCGGCCCAGCCGATCAGACGCTGTTCGTCGAAGAGGATAACCCCGAAAGCAGTCGACAGCACGACCAGCAAAGGCATGACCAGGGTACTGATGGACGCCGTTCTCAGATAGGACGAAAGCAACTCGGCGCTGAATTTCGGGTTCTGCAGCTTGGACGATTGCAGCCGGTCTCGCGTTTCGCGGATGGCGCGAGCCGTTCTCGGGTTGCGATAGTTTCGCGACCGTTCGAGGACATTCTTGTCCGCTGTAATGCTCGGTTGGTTCATAGTATACCGGAATCAATAACTTCGTCCAAAATAGGGTCCAATCATTAAAAGACCCTTCATTGGCGGTTGCAGTTTGATCGCCATCGTTTCATCTTCTTGAAAAGACGCTGAGGATGATTGGAGGAAGCATGCTGTTATATGATGGGGGCCGGGCGCCCAATCCGCGGCGGGTAAGGATTTTTCTCGCCGAAAAGGGTGTCGACGTGCCGCGCAAGGCGATCGATATGGGCGCCCTCGGACATCGTTCGGAGGAAATCACGGCTTTGAACCCGCTGCAACGTCTGCCAGTGCTCGAACTGGATGACGGCGCAGTGTTGACGGAGTCTGTCGCGATCTGCCGTTATTTCGAGGAACTGCATCCGGAGCCGCCTCTGATGGGCGTTGATGCGAAGGACAGGGCGCTTGTCGAGATGTGGAATCGCCGGGCTGAATTCCATTTTCTGCTTCCAGTCGCCAACGCTTTTCGCCACACGCATCAGGCCATGGAAGGTTGGGAAGTTCCGCAGGTCCCGGAGTACGGGGAAGCGTCGCGGCAGAAGGCCCGGGAGTTCATGGAATTTCTGGATCAGGAATTGGCTAATCGTCGCTGCATCGCAGGCGAGCGTTTCACCATTGCGGACATCACAGCAATGATGGCTATGGACATGCTGAAACCCGCGCGCATTGATCGGCCGTTGGATCTGAAAAATCTCATGCGTTGGTGCGAGAGCGTCTCCGCCAGGCCAAGCGCGTCCGCCTGATCTTAGATGACTGGCCGAAACAGTCTTCTGCAGCCCTTGCTGAAGGATATCAGCGCATGTCGGATTTGCCGCGATCGTCCGAAATACGGGCCGCCGCTGCCGCATGAGCCGCGCCCGGTCTGCGTCGCTGAATCTGGAGCCCGAATTCTTGTCGCTGGTCAGGCCCCGGGAACCCGTGTGCATGAAACCGGCGTTCCATTCAACGACGCTTCGGGAAACCGGTTGCGCGAATGGATGGGCGTCGATCGCGAGACGTTCTATGATCGACGGCGGATCGCGATCGTTCCCATGGGCTTCTGTTTTCCCGGACAGGATAAAAGAGGCGCCGATCTTCCGCCGCGCCGCGAGTGCCGGGAACAGTGGCATGATCAGGTATTCGCAGAGTTGAAGGATCTGCAGCTGTTGCTGGTCATCGGTCTCTACGCGCAGGATTACTATCTGGGCGGCAAGGCGTCGCGCTCGCTCACCGAAACGGTGGAGAGATGGCGCGAATTCCGGCATGCCGACAGCCGGCATATCGTTTATCCGTTGCCGCACCCTTCGTGGCGGAACAATGGCTGGATCAAAAAACATAGGTGGTTCGAGGCAGAGATTCTGCCGCAGCTTCGGGCTGATATCAAAAGCGCTTTGACGGGCATAAATTGAGGTTTTGGTATTTTATTTTATTGATTTAGAATTTCCGGTAGAATTTTCCAATTGAATATCACATATGAAGTGAAATTGGAATGTTTGCCCCGCAAGGCAGACTTCGCATCAAACGGGAAAATACGTCATGGACAGACTGGACAGGAAGATATTGCGGCTATTGCAGGCCGATTCCACTTTGGCGGTCGCCGATATCGCCAAGAAGGTAGGATTGTCCACCACGCCGTGCTGGCGCCGCATTCAGAAGATGGAAGAGGACGGCGTCATCCAGAAAAGGGTTGCGCTGCTCGACCAGAAGAAGGTCAATGCGAAAGTGACCGTTTTCGTCGCCATCCGCACGAATTCCCATTCGAATGAGTGGCTGCTTCGGTTTTCCGAGGTCATTGCGCAGTTTCCGGAAGTGGTCGAGTTCTATCGCATGAGCGGCGATGTCGACTATCTGCTGCGCGTCGTGGTGCCGGATATCGCAGCCTATGATGCGTTCTACAAAAGACTCATCCAGAAAATCGAGATCCGGGACGTGTCCTCCTCGTTCGCGATGGAACAGATCAAGTTCACGACCGAACTTCCTCTGGACTACATGCAGCTTGAAGCCAGCCGCGGAGGCGACTGATCAGATCAGGCGCCTTTTTTCCGAAGACGTTCGAGCGTTTTGGGATCGGTCAGTTCTTTCAACGCGTTTCGGCCGACCCAGCGTTGCGCTCGGTTGTCGCTTGCCGCGAGATCTTCGGAAAGTGTGACAGCCGGGCCATGGAGAACGAATGAGCGTTTGCCGATCTGCCTCAGCGCCCAGTTGACGGCTTTCTTGACGAAATTGCGATCGTCCACAGCGCGTGTTTGAATGAGAGGCATCCATGCAAGGAAGGTCTTGTCCGGCTCGTTCTTGAGATGGACCGCCGCCCATGCCAACATCGCAAAACCGGCCCGGCGCACGAATTCCCGATCGTCTGCTGCGAACTCGTCGATCAGATCAAGCAGGCCGGCGTCGACAAACAGGTCAGCGGCGTGATCGACGATCTCCCACGAGTCGAAATCGGCCGCCCAGCGTCTTGCATCGTCGGCCGTCATCTTTTTCGGTTCGGCGGTGAAGCAGGCAAGCAGCCGTGCTTCTCGTACGCCGGTGTCCCACAGGGCAAGCGCGCGCTCGTGGTTGCGCTTTATCTTCCGGGAGAACGGACGCAATTCCGCATTGGAAACGCCTACTGCCCTGGAGGTCTCGATGCCGTAGCGCGCCATGCCGGCGATATTGCGGTCTGATCCGCGGCTTTCCAACCAGTCGAGGATCTGATGTGTGGTCCAGTCCGGGGAGGGGTCGCCTTGCGTCATTGTCGGTTCGTCGGTTGTTCCTCAGTCCTCCAGTCTTGCCAGCAGCGAGGACGTATCCCAGCGATTCCCGCCCATCCTCTGGACGTCCTGATAGAACTGGTCGACCAGCGCGGTCACAGGCAGGCTGGATTTGTTGTTGCGGGCTTCTTCGAGAACGATCGACAGATCCTTGCGCATCCAGTCGACGGCGAAGCCGTGTTCGTATTCGCCGGCGATCATGGTCTTGTGACGGTTTTCCATCTGCCAGGATCCGGCTGCGCCCTTGGAGATCACCTCGATGACCTTCTCCACGTCGAGACCGGCGCGTTTGCCGAAGTGGATGCCTTCCGACAGACCCTGGACAAGTCCGGCGATGCAGATCTGGTTCACCATCTTGGTCAACTGACCGCTTCCCACCGGCCCCATCAGTCCGACCATGCGCGCATAGCAGTCGATAACCGGTTTCGCGCGGTCGAAGACATCCTGTTCACCGCCGGTCATGACGGTCAGCACGCCGTTTTCTGCGCCCGCCTGCCCTCCAGACACCGGGGCGTCGAGGAAATCGAAGCCTTTTTCTTCGGCGATCGCTGCAAGTTCACGCGCCACATTCGCCGAGGCAGTGGTGTTGTCGATGAAAATGGACCCCTTGCTGATTGTGTGAAATGCTCCGTCCTCGCCGGTGGTGACGCTTCTCAGGTCGTCGTCGTTGCCAACGCAAGTGAATACGAAGTCGCAGCCTTTCGCTGCATCCGCCGGCGTTCTGGCCATCCTGCCGCCGAATTCAGACACCCATTTCTCGGCCTTCGCGGCCGTCCGGTTATACACGCACACATCGTGTTCGCCGCGGATCTTGAGGTGTCCCGCCATAGGATATCCCATGACCCCGAGCCCGATAAATGCAACTGTTGCCATGTCATCTTCCCTTCTGCAAAGTGGGTGTAGCGGTATTCGGTTCGAGGGATAAATCAATGATGCGCGTACTGAAAGCTCTCATCCAATTTATTTTCTTTGCCGTTCCGCTTCTGTTGATCGCCGCTGGCGCCGGTTTTTTGTGGATGGCGCGTTCCCTTCCGCCGACCGACGGTAACATGACCGTCGCAGGTCTGTCCGGTTCGGTGACGATTTCGCGCGATGACCGCGGAGTGCCGCATATTGCCGGTTCCAGTTTTGATGATGTTCTCGCCGGGCTCGGATTTGCGCATGCCCAGGACCGCCTTTGGCAAATGGAGATTTTCCGCAGGGCCTCTCAAGGGCGCTTGTCCGAACTGTTCGGAGAGCCGACGATCGATGCGGATATGTGGCTGCGGAGCCTTGGGCTCGCCGATACAACTGCCGAAACCTATAAATTGCTGCCGGACTCCGGCAAGACGGCGCTCGACGCCTATGTGTCCGGGATCAACGCCTGGATTGAGCGTGAGGGCAGGGAGTTCGCTTCCAAATGGCCTCCGGAATTCGTCATCCTGCGTCATGAACCGGAACCCTGGAGGCCAATCGATGTGCTGATGACGTTCAAGCTGCTGTCGATCACCCTCGGAGAAAATGCGAGTTTCGAGATCATGCGCCTGGCGTTTTCGCGGCTCGGTATGAATTCCGCCGAGATCGAAGATCTTCTGCCGTCGTCGGAAGACGACAATCCGCCGGAATTACCGGATATGGCGGCCTTGCTCGGATTGGCGACCGGACCTCTCGCAGACGAGGAGCCAGCCGGCGACCACTCAATGCTGCGAACCCCGCCTGGCGTCCTCACCGAGCGCGCGTCAAACAACTGGGTCATTTCCGGTGAACGAACGACGACGGGCAAGCCGCTGCTCGCCAATGATCCCCATCTCGGGCTTTCAGCACCGTCGGTCTGGTATCTGGTTCACCTTCGCGTGGAAAACGGTGACGATGCCGATAATCTCGTTGGCGTCACGCAGCCAGGCATCCCGTCAGTTCTGATGGGAAGGAACAATCATGTCGCCTGGGGGCTGACCAACACTTATACGGACGTTCAGGACATCTTCATCGAGAAGATCAATCCCGACGATCCGGAGCAGTACATGACTCCGGACGGGTGGCGAGCGTTCGGGACGAAGGAAGAAACGATCCGCGTGAAGAACGCCGAGGACAAGACGTTCACGCGCCGCTGGACCAGACACGGACCGGTTCTTCCCGGCAAGTATCAAGACCTCGGAAAATATCTGCCGAAGAATACGGTCGCGGCCCTGCAATGGGTGGCGCTCGATCCGGATGACATGACGATCATGTCCGGACTTGGCGCGTTGACCGTTCGCACGGTGAGCGAATTCCAGGACGGATTGGAATTCTACGTCTCACCCATGCAGTCGATGGTGCTTGCGGACACGCAAGGCAATATCGGCTTCATTGCGCCCGGCCGGGTGCCGATACGAGATCCGCAGAACAAGGTGATGGGCAGGGCGCCGGTTCCCGGCTGGGACGCGACCTATGACTGGACCGGCGCCATTCCGTTCAACGGCTTGCCTCGTCAGATCAATCCCCGGGTGGGGGCGATCGCAACCGCCAACGCCAAGATGGTGGGTCCCTACTATCCCTATTTCCTGACCTTCGACTGGAGGGAAAACTGGCGACAGAAGCGTATCGACGCCCTGATTGTGGACAATGAAGCGCCGCAGACCTTCCAGATGTCGCGGAAGGCGCAAGCCGATGTTCATTCGCTGGGGTTCGCGACAATGGTTCCGCAAATGACAACGCTTGTCGACGGACGAGACGATGTCGATTCGGACGCCATAGCCAGGCTCAAGGCGTGGGATTTCGAAATGGTGAAAGACAGCGCCGAGCCGTTGATCTTCGTTGCGTGGTTCCGCCAGGCAATGATCGACATCTACGCGGACGATCTCGGACCTGTGTTCGCATCCTGGATCAGGCCGCGGGTCAACGCAGTCGAACGTCTCTTGTCAGGAAACACCGCGCGCGACTGGTGCGACAACCGGAATACACCGAACAAGGAAAGCTGTGCGGAGATCATGACGGCTTCGCTGAACACGGCGCTGAAAAATCTTGAGAAGGAATACGGCGCTGACCGGACTCAATGGAACTGGGGAAAGGCGCACCAGACGACCGGATCTCATACGCCGTTCTCAAATGTTCCGGTGCTGAAGGATCTGTTCGATGTCAAGGTCGCAAGCCCGGGCGGTCCCTATACGATAGACCGGGGCATGCCCGAGTTCGGTTCCGATAAACCGTACGAAAATGCGCTGGGAACAAGTATGCGCGCGGTCTACGATCTCGCAGATCTCGACCAGTCGACATTCATGACGTCAACCGGGCAATCCGGGAATCCCTTTTCGAAACACTACCGGGATTTTGCCGAACCGTGGTCGAACGCGCAGGCTTTCACCATATCCACTGACCCGGCGGCCTATGAAGCGAAGGTTGAGGGGCTATGGGAGCTTTCTCCGCCTGCAAACAATTGACCGGGATCAGACGCCGAATTCGTTGAACGGTATGTAGGAGATCATCTGCCCGGGTGCGACCGACCGGGTCTCTTCGTCCAGTTCGATCAGCCCGTCGGCGGCCCGCAATCCGGATATGAGGCCGGAACCGTCCCGCTCGAATTTCCGTGCAACCGGGCCGCTTTCGCAGTTTGTCAGCCATCCGCGAAGAAATTCGCGCCTGTCGGGTTTCTTGCGATCGATCGTAAATCCGGCGGCCACCCGAAATCGCGTCGGCTCGACATAGTCTCCCCCGCCGAGAATGGTCAGCGCGGGACGGCAGTAGAGAAGGAAGCAAACGAAGGCGGCGACCGGATTTCCGGGCAGTCCCATGAAAACGCAATCGCCGATCTGGCCGAATGTCATCGGCCTGCCGGGCTTGATCGCAATCTGCCATGCGTGGCGTTTGCCGAGCCGGTCGATGGTGGCGACAACGTGGTCTTCATCGCCGCGCGAGGCTCCTCCGGTCGTCAGGATAACATCATGGTCCGCCGCCGCGTGAGCGATCGTTTCTTCGACGTTGGAGGCGATGTCCGGCACGATGCCGAGACGGCTGACGGTCACGGGAAGCGAAGCACAGAGAGAGACCAACATCGCGCTGTTGGAATCGAAGACCTGGCCGGCTGTGATCGGCGTTGCTTGTCCGGTTTCCAGCAATTCATTTCCTGTGGAGATGATTGCGACCCTGATCGGCCGAAAAACAGGAACCTCTGACAACCCAAGCGACGCCAGGGACGCGATCTCCTGCGGACGCAGACGCTTGCCCGGCGCTATTACGACGTCTCCGGATTTTATATCTTCTCCGGCCTTGCGAAGATTGGCCCCGCTTTTCAGACCGAACGGCACAGTGATCTGATCGGCGGCGACGGTGCAATCCTCTTGCATCGCTACAGTGTCGGCGCCTTCGGGTATCGCTGCGCCGGTAAAGATCCGCGCTGCTTCACCTTTGTCCAGAGAGTAATCTGCCAAATCGCCGGCGGCGATCACGGGCCCGGTGCGCAACGTCCCCGATTCCCGATAGTCGGCGTGTGAAAATGCAAATCCGTCCACAGCGCTGTTGTCGTGCAGCGGCACGTCGCGGGGCGCAGCCACAGGCGTAGAGAGAAACCGGCCAAGCGCCTCTGATAACTTGCAATTTTCAGATTCAGCGACGGTCGTAACCCGCTCCTTCAGAAGGTCAAGCACTTCGCTGTGGCGCAGGCGGTCCTTGTCGTGCAGGAAACAGTCGTTCAGCAGAGACGCGGTTCGGGTCATCGTTGCAAACCTGTGTGCCGCTCTACAAAATCGGCAATGGCGACGGTGTCGTCGAGATCGAATACCGGAAGCGCGGCGTCGTCGACCGGGTGATCGGACGCGATCGCCACGAATGATGAATTGCCGTCGGAGATGGTCTTGCCTGGCGCCGAGTTCAGTCGCCGCGTCTCGATCTTCGGATGATCTTCCCGCTTGTAGCCTTCCACTATGACGATGTCGCACGGCGATAGTTGGTCGATCACGGACCCGAAGTCCGGCTCGTCCTCCTCCCGAAGTTCATGCATCAACGCCCAGCGGTTCTGCGAGACGATCATCACTTCGCCTGCTCCCGCGTCCCTGTGACGACGGCTGTCCGTGCCCTCCTGATCGACGTCGAAGGCGTGATGCGCGTGCTTGACGGTCGAGACCCGCCAACCGCGGCGGCTCAATTCCTCGACGAGGCGGACGGTGAGGCCGGTTTTGCCGGAATTCTTCCAGCCGGCGATGCCGAAAATGCGCGGCTTCACCCGTTATCTCCTGATCCGGATTTGATCGTTGCAAGCAGGGTTTCGGCTTCGGCAAGCTCCTGTGGCGTATTGGCGTTGAAGAATGGATCTATTCCATTCGGATGAGCCTCGATGTCATGGAATTCGACAATCCGCCACGGATGTCGTTCGACCCAGGCCATCACCTTGTAGCTATCAGTCGAGTCCATCCACCCGGCAAGATCCCTGTGAAGGCAGAGCGGCCAGAGGCCGAATACGGGGTGCCGGTGCGAGCGCGACGACGCCAGAACGATGCAACTCGCGTCACCGCCCGTCCGATGCGAAAGGCGCGCAACCAGGTCGGCCGGGAAGAATGGCGTGTCCGCCGCGGCGGTCGCCAGATGCGTTGCGTGGCTGCGCTGTTGCAGCGCCCAATCCATGCCGGCGGCGATACCGGCGAGGGGGCCTGCAAATCCGGCAATACTGTCCTTGACGATTGGCAGTGAGAAGTCGCGGTAAAGGTCAGGATCGCCATTCGTATTGATGACAAGGTCGCTGACCTGCGGTCTTAATCTCTGCGCTACGTGCGCGATCATTGGCAGTGGACCAAGCCTGATCAGGGCCTTGTCGTTGCCGCCCATGCGCCGAGACAGGCCGCCGGCGAGAATGCAGCCGACGATTGTTTCCCTCGCAAATGTCATGGGCCGTCCTCTGCAGCCTCAGAGCGTCGCTTTCCGCGACCCGCATCCTCATCGTCCACGGTCTGCGTGTCGATGTCGTAGACGATGCGCTGCCGCGCTGAGAGCGCCACGAAGCGTTTACCGCGGGCGCGGCCGATCAGCGTCAGGCCAACCTTGCGCGCCAGATCGACGCCCCAGGCCGTAAAGCCTGACCGCGAAACGAGGATCGGTATTCCCATCATCGCCGTCTTGATCACCATTTCGGACGTGAGCCGGCCGGTCGTGTAGAAGATCTTGTTGTCCGTCGAAACCCTGTTCATGAACATCCAGCCAGCGATCTTGTCGACGGCGTTGTGGCGCCCGACATCCTCCATATACACCAGCGGCCGGTCTTCCTCACACAGCACGCAACCATGTATGGCGCCCGCCGCAAGATACAGAGACGGTTCGGTGTTGATCGTTTTTGTCAACGCATGGAGCCACGAGGTCCGGATAGTCGCCGTTTCCGAAAGGCGGATGGAATCGAATCCCTCCATCACGTCGCCGAAGACGGTGCCCTGGGCGCAGCCGGAGGTCCGGACCTTCTTCTGCATCTTTCCTTCGTAATCGGTTTCGCGTTCCGTGCGGACGACGACGACGTCCAGTTCGTCGTCGTAATCAATGGCGGTAATCGCATCATCGGGCGACAGCATGTGCTGGTTGCGCAGATAGCCGACGGCCAGAAGGTCCGGATAATCGCCAATCGTCATCATCGTGACGATCTCCTGCCGGTTGAGGTAGAGCGTCAGTGGTTTCTCCGTCACCACCCTGGTGGTGACGGGATTGCCGTCCTGGTCGACGCCGTCCACTTCTCGTGAAAGCTTCGGATCGTGGGGATCGGGTCGGATCAAAAAACTCGTGTTTGCCATTTCACGCCTCAGGCGCCGGTGTTCTCTTTCGCAACCAGTCGGTCAACGTGAATAACGTAAAGCGTTGAAACCATGCCTGCAATCGAAGACAGCATGATCACGAAAAACAGCGGATAGGGGCCTGTCTCCGGTCCTAGAAGCGAACCGGCGACAACCGAAAGCACGGCGCCGCCGCCAACCATGATCGCGCCGCCCAGCCCGGAGGCCGATCCGGCCAGATGCGGACGGACACTGACAATGCCGGCGTTCGCGCTCGGCAGGGTGATGCCATTGCCGAGGCCGATGAAGGACATGCAGCCGAAGAACGAAATCGGGTGATGAAGCCCCAGTTTGAACACGACAATGGCGAGGAGCATGCCGCTTGCGGCGATCATGTTTCCGATCAGCATCATCCTGTTGATGCCGACCCGGCGCGCGAACATGCCTGAAAAGAAGTTGCCAACCATGTAGCCGATAGCCGTCAGGGCGAAATAGGCGCCAAGAGTGGCCGGGCTCATTTCGAGCATTTCCGTGGCGACATAGGGGCCGCCGCCCAGGAAGGCGAAGAAAGCGCCGACAGTGAAGGCCGCGCACAACGAGTAGCCCCAGAAGCGGCGGGATTTGAAGAGTTCCGGATAGGCGCCGATCTGCTGCCGGAAACTCGAACTCTTGTGCTGATTGGTTTCCCCGAGGTCGAAATACACGAGCCACAGGACGATCAGAGTGAAAACAAATCCCACCCAGAAGGTTGACTGCCAGCCATAGAGTTCACTGAGATAACCGCCAATGGCTGGCCCCAGCATCGGCATGACGGCCATGCCCATGGTGACGTAGCCGATCATGCTTGCTGCTTCATCCGGTTCGACGAGATCGCGGATCACAGCGCGCGACAGGGCTATGCCTGACACGACCGCCGTCTGGACCAATCGCGATATCAGCAAGACCTCGAAATTTGGGGCATAAATGCAGCCAAGGGTCGAGATGAGCGTGATTATAATGCTGACGAGCATAACCGGCCGCCGGCCGTAACGGTCGGAGAGGGGGCCGAGCGCAATCTGGACCAGCGCCGTCATCGCCAGATAAGCCGAAATCAGCAACTGGACCGCCACATAAGGGGTCTGAAAATGAATCTCAATCGCCGGCAGGGCTGGCAATATGATGTTCATGTTCAACGGGCCTAAGCCGGCCATGATAACCAGTGTGATGATGGTCGGCGGCGTTCGCCTGTTTAGAAATCCACTCACGAATCAACCTCCCCGGCGTTGCGTTTCAACACCACCTGTTCGCGGTAGAGCGTATAAAGACCTGAAGCAACAATGATCGCTCCCCCCAGAAGCGCCAAGGCGTCCGGAAAATCTCCGAAAATCAGCACGCCGAACAACACCGCCCAAAGAAGGCTCGTGTAACGGAATGGCGTGACGATTGGTATCTCGCCCTCCCGCATCGCCAGGACAATGAACTGATAGCCGACGAGCATGAAAATGGATGCGCCGACGAGCATCGCCAGTTGAGTCCAGTTGATCGGATCCCAGCGTCCTTCGAAGGCGCACATAACAAGCCCGGCGATGGCCACCGCTGGCGCCGCGATCAAGGACAGGTAAAGCGACGGTATATCGCGATCCATCGCGCGGGTGCACAAGTCGCGCATCGTCGCCGAGAAAACCGCGAACACGATGAGGATCGTCCAGGCTGAAAATCCGGCTAGACCCGGACGGATGATCAGCAAGACGCCAAAAAAGCCGGCGAGAATCGCCAAGAGGCGTCGCCAGCCGACCGGTTCTTTCAGGAACAGCGCGCCGCCGAGGGTAATCGCAAGAGGCAGCGCCTGCAGGATGGCCGAGGCATTGGCAAGTTCGATATGCGTCAGCGCGGTAAGGAAGAACACGGTTCCAAGCACTTCGCCGAGCGTGCGCAGCGCCGGCAGCCGTCCGAACGCCGTCTTCAAGGGTCGCAGCGCTCCGAACCGGCGCGCGATCAGGTAAATCCAGATCGTGCCGAAGAATCCTCGCAGCACGATCGCCTGATTCATGCTGATATCCTCGGCGACGCGTTTCAGAAGGGCGTCATTGGTTACGAAGCCAGCCATGGCCAGCGTCATGAACAGCGCCCCTTTCATATTGGATGAAAGCGGCATGGCTACTCAGCTTCTTGTCGGAAGCAAAAAAGGCCGGGGAACCCGGCCGGGAATGTCGTCATCCTCCGGTGACGCTCATATGTCTTGCGACTGCAGGCCGGTTGTTCCGGCGGTCTATAATAAAATCGTGTCCCTTGGGTTTGCGCGCGATGGCGGCGTCGATCGCATTGGAAAGGGATTCATTGCCTTCGGAGTTGCGCAATGGCGCGCGCAAATCAGCGGCGTCGTCTTGTCCGAGGCACATATACAGCGTTCCGGTGCATGTTATGCGCACGCGGTTGCAGCTTTCACAAAAATTGTGGGTCATCGGCGTGATGAAGCCGAGACGCCCGCCGGTTTCGGCGATTTCGACATAACGCGCCGGACCGCCGGTTTTGTAAGGAATATCGCGCATGTCGAAGGTGTCGGCGAGGTTTGCCCGCAGGACAGACAACGGCAGATAATGATCAGTGCGGTCTTCCTCGATTTCACCCATCGGCATGGTCTCGATCACGGTCATGTCCATGCCTTCGCCATGCGCCCAGCGAATCAGTTCGGGTATTTCCTGATCATTGAAATCCTTCAGGGCCACCGTGTTTATCTTGACCTTCAAGCCGGCCTTCCTGGCGCTTTCGAGACCGGCCATGACGCGGTCCAGATTGCCCCAGCGTGTAATCTGGCGAAACTTGTCGGGATCAAGCGTATCCAGCGACACATTGATTCGGCGCACGCCGAAGTCCGCCAGTTGATCCGCGAACCGGAAAAGTTGAGAGCCGTTGGACGTCAGGGTCAGTTCGTCGAGAGCACCGGAGCGCAAATGGCGCGAGAGGCCCTCGATGAGATGCATGACGTTTTTGCGGACCAGCGGCTCGCCGCCGGTCAGCCGCAAACGGCGGACGCCTTTTTCAATGAAGACAGTGCAGAGCCGGTCCAGTTCCTCCAGCGACAGCAGTTCTTTCTTTGGAAGAAAGGTCATGTGTTCCGCCATGCAATAGGTGCAGCGGAAATCGCAGCGATCGGTCACGGAAACGCGCAAATAGTCGATTGAACGGCCGAATGGATCGATCATCGAGGCGCTGTCCGCCCGATTATTAACTTGTTCCATAGTGTCCGTACTACGCTGCTGCATCATCAATGCTCCAGAACGGTCAGGATGAACTTTAAATATTCCCCCAAACCATCTATGTCGCGCCGGAGGATGTTTTCGTCAAGTCGGCGCTGGCAATTCATTCTGGCAACAGGTGTATGCCCGTCGCCTGACAGCATCAATTCAAAAGCCCTTTTGACAGGATCGAATCATGGCAAGACCAAGCGAGATCAGAGTTTCTAAAGACCGGCGGGTTTTGACGGTGAGTTTCGATAGTGGCGACGTCTATGCGCTGAGCGCCGAAATGCTACGGGTTCTGTCGCCATCGGCGGAAGTGCAGGGCCATTCACCCGATCAGCGCGTGACCGTTCCAGGCAAGATCAATGTCGAGATCGTTTCGGTTCAACCGGTTGGCAACTATGCCGTCAGGATCGGCTTCGACGACATGCACGACACCGGCATATACACCTGGACCTACCTGCAAAAGCTGGGCAATGATCATGATCGCCTGTGGCAGGTCTATCTCGACGAACTCAGCGAAAAGGGGATGACCCGCGAAAGTGCCGACAGGTCACGATAAGGATTCTCAGTCGCCCGGCTCTTCCATATTCGCGATCATGCGCTTCATGACATCGCCGACGAGGTCGCATTCTTCCGGCGTGCTGGTCGACATCGACATCTCGATGAGGCCAACTTCGATATCCAGTCCCTTGCGGGCGATTTCACGCCCCTTGTCGGTGAGATAGAGCCGGAGGACGCGCTTGTCGTCACTGTCCGGGCGGCGCTCGATCAGTCCTCGTTTCTCGATCTGCGGCAGCAGCATGCTGATATTGGAGCGTCCGACCAGCAGTTTGTGCGCAAGATCCTGCTGGGAGATCCCCTCGCTTCGATAGATATTAGCCAGAATGTCGAAATGCGGAAGCTTGATGTCCAGCGGCGCCAGTTCCTTCGCAAGGCGTTGTTTCACGACATGACAGGCGCGGGCGACGGCGATCCAGTTCCAGAATCTCTTATTGTCCCAGGGGAGCGGTTGATTATTGTTCATAGTTGTACTATAATGTTCATGCTTGAACTGTTTTAGAGATTCCGAATATGACATCTTTCAGCCAAAAGGTCACCCGGCTTGTCTTTGATATTGCTGGACGAATTTCTCCTGATACGGCGGGCGCCCTGGCGTTTCGCCTGTTCAGCCGCACGCCGTCGAAAAAGCCCTCCACCGTCAAGGCCCGCCGGGCGCTTGACGACGCCCGCAGCCGCATGGTTTCGGCGAGCCGAACACAGCTTGTGATTTCGACCGGCTGTGTCAACGCGCATCATTTCCGTGGAAGCAACCGTATTCACAGCGCCGAAACTGTGCTGGTGGTCCACGGTTGGGGATCGCGATCGGAATACATGATCACCTTGATAGAGCGAATCAGGGACAGCGGCCGAAATGTCGTTGCAATCGACCTTCCCGGTCACGGACAATCGTCGGGGCGCAGCCTGACGATGGCGAACGCGGTGGAAGCCATCGACGCGGCCTGGCGGGAATTTGGTCCGTTCTCGGCGGTTGTCGGACATTCCTTCGGCGGAGCCGTGGCGCTCAATTCTGCGCGGGGCACGGTTTGCGGCGTAACGGCGAGAACGCCCCGCAAGCTGGTCTTGATTTCGGCGCCAAACAACATTGCGGAAGTCTTTGTCCAGTTCGCCGAATGGATCGGCTTGCCGGAGGCGGCGCGCGGCGCCCTTTATGATCGTGTTCAAAAAGTCACCGGCAGGCCGTTGTCGTGCTTCGTCGGCACGCGGTTGCTTGCTGCAATGCCCATCCCCGCAATGGTTATCCATGCGCCCGACGACAAGGAGGTGTCCTGGACCGCGGCTGAGGAATTCGTCGCGGCAGGCAGCCATGTTCGCCTGGAACGGGCCGAGGGGCTGGGCCACCGCCGTATTCTCAACGCACCGGAGATTGGATCGTTGATCGCGGAATTCATCGACGCGCGTCCGGTTGACCCTCTGCGGGAAGCGGCTTGAGAGAACTCGTCTGTCGCAATACCGTGACGTTCATGTGACAATGCTCCGGGCATTTCCAAAATACGACCGGAGGCTGCATGTCGATTATCGAAACCGTCGAGCAACTGGAAGCAATTTACGGTCTTCCGCAAAAGACCTCTTTGGTAAAGGTCGCCAGCCGGATGACGCCGCAATACGCGCGAATCCTCGAAGCCTCGCCATTCTGCGCACTGGCGACTGTCGGGCCGGAAGGGCTCGATTGCTCTCCCCGAGGCGACTTGAAGGGTTTCGTGCGGATCGGCGACGAGAAGACGCTGCTCCTGCCCGATCGGCGCGGCAACAATCGTATCGATTCGCTGAGGAATATCGTGCGAGATCCGCGCGTGGCGCTGATGTTTCTGGTTCCGGGAAGCGGCAACGCGCTCAGGGTGAACGGCAGGGCCCAGATCAGCGTCGAACCGTCACTGCTCAACAGTTTTGCAGTGCAGGAAAAGGCGCCGCGCAGCGTGATTGTCATCACAATCGACGAAATCTACTTCCAGTGCGCGCGCGCTATCGTTCGCTCGAAACTCTGGGATCCCGCGCAAAAGGTCGATCCGAAGACGTTACCGACCGCCGGAGACATCGTCGACGCGATGACCTCGGGAGAGATCGACGGCAAGGCATATGACGAGGAATGGCCCGGCCGGGCAGCCACGACGATGTGGTGATCGCCATCAGGCGCGCCAGTCGACCCAGCGTCCATGGAAATCGGCGCGGCCGAGCCGCTTCGCTTGCGCGCCTGGCCATTCGATCATCTGAAGGAGAGCGCCTGGGCGCTCATTATCTGCCTCCATGGACACCCAGAACAGGGGAGTGTCCAGTCCCGCTTTTCGGCCGGCCTTTTCTATCAAGGCGCTGCCCTTCTTCCTGGCCTCTTCCGGCAAGTACTGCCAGGCGATGGTATTGAAGACCACGTCGGCGTGTCCGGCGGGGCGCGTGTCAAGACGCTCCTCAAGCCATTGGACGGCGTCGGCGCGATCCACCACAAAGGGGTGTTCGCGCGCCAATTCAATGGCTGCGTCAAGGCGATCGAGCCTGTCCTGCTGATCGGGCCAGGTATACGACCGCAACCGGATCCGGTCGTCTTCCGACGTCAGATCGAAGGGTCTCAGGTCGCAGCCGCGCCTGTCGGCGATCTCGAGATCGACCGTCGGCGCTTGACCGCCTTTCCATTCCGGTTCGAGGCGGACTGACGATCCCTTCTCTCCGTAGGCCTCGCCTGCGAATTTGTAATGAAAACGATCCATGAGCAGATTGAGGCCGGCGCTCGCGCCCACTTCCGACAGCCGCATTGGCAAACCCGTCTGCGCCGCGATTCTCAGCAGGGCAGGGTATATTGCGCTGGACCTGCGAATCTCGTTCGTCTGAGGCGGGCTGTCCAGGCAATGATCGACGAAGGTCTGATGTCGTACAATGGCTTGGCCGACAGTGTCAGCGACAACAGAGGAACCTGGCATCGTTCCGTGCGGCGGATAGATGGCCGCAAGGTCGGCGTCGAGGTTGCGAATCACCATCTGGTGAAGTGTTCCGGCCAGTCTCAACGGAATGGAATCGCCACTGCCGGAGATATCGCCTTCCCAGGTCGCCAGGCGCTGGCGCACAGGCGTATCAGGCAGGCCGTATTTGGCGATGCTTCCCAGCAATAGCGCCGTGAACGGCGAGCCCAGTTTCTCGCAGGACTCGGCCTGGGACAGGAAGACTGCGTTGACCCGCTCAGGCAGGCGAAGCGGCGTCATCCGAGATTGAGCGCCTGAAAGAAATCGTTGCCCTTGTCGTCGATGACGATGAAGGCCGGGAAATTTTCGACCTCGATCTTCCAGATCGCCTCCATCCCGAGTTCGGGATATTCGACGACGTCGACTCTCTTGATGCAGTCCTGGGCGAGCCGCGCGGCGGGGCCGCCGATCGATCCGAGGTAAAACCCGCCATGACGGCCACAGGCGTCGCGCACCGCCTTCGAGCGATTGCCCTTGGCGAGCATGATCATCGATCCACCGAAGGACTGGAACTGGTCGACATAGCTATCCATGCGACCGGCGGTGGTGGGGCCGAAGGATCCGGAAGCGTAGCCTGTCGGCGTCTTGGCCGGACCTGCGTAATAGACAGGATGGTCCTTGAAATAATCCGGCATCGCTTCGCCGTTTTCGAGACGCTCGCGGATTTTCGAGTGGGCGAGGTCACGCGCGACGATGATCGTGCCGTTCAGGGAAAGGCGAGTCTTTATAGGGTATTGCGAAAGGTCCTTCAGGATCTGATTCATGGGGCGGTTAAGGTCGATATGCACCACATTGTCCGTCAGGCTGTCTTCGTCAATCTCTGGCATGTACTTAGCCGGATTGGTCTCGAGCTCTTCGATAAATACGCCGTCTTTCGTAATTTTTCCCTTGGCTTGCCGGTCGGCGGAACACGATACGCCTAATCCGATCGGCAACGAGGCGCCGTGGCGGGGTAGGCGGATCACGCGCACGTCATGGCAGAAATATTTGCCGCCGAACTGTGCGCCGACGCCCATCTGTTGCGTCAGCTTGTGAACTTCGGCCTCCATCTCCAGATCGCGGAAAGCATGTCCGTCTTCGGAACCCCGGGTCGGCAATCCGTCGAGATATTTGGTCGAGGCAAGCTTGACGGTTTTCAAGTTCATTTCAGCGGACGTGCCGCCGATGACGATCGCCAGGTGATAAGGCGGGCAGGCCGCAGTCCCCAGCGTCAGGATCTTTTCCTTCAGAAATTCGATCAGGCGATCATGGGTCAGTAGCGAAGGCGTGCCCTGGTACAGGAAGGTCTTGTTGGCCGAGCCGCCGCCCTTGGCCACGAACAGAAACTTGTAGGCGTCTTCGCCCTCTTCGTAGATATCAATCTGCGCCGGCAGGTTGTTGCGCGTGTTCTTTTCCTCGAACATGGCGATCGGAGCAAGCTGGGAATAGCGCAGGTTTTTGTGTTCGTAGGCGTCGAGAACGCCTTTTGCGAGCGCTGCGTGGTCGCCGCCTTCGGTCCATACGCGGCGTCCCTTCTTCGCCATGATTATGGCTGTGCCAGTGTCCTGGCACATAGGCAAAACGCCACCGGCGGCGATATTCGCGTTTTTCAGCAGGTCGTAAGCCACGAACTTGTCGTTTTCCGTGGCTTCCGGGTCGTTGAGTATCGAGGCAAGCTGCTTGAGGTGCGCCGGGCGCAAAAGGTGATTGATGTCCGCGAAGGCAGCCTCGGTCAGCATGCGGATGCCTTCCTCGGCGACGGTAAGAATCTCCTGTCCCTTGAAACTGTCCACGGTCACGAAGTCGGAGGTCAGTTTTCTGTAGGGAGTTTCGTCCGTGTTCAGGGGAAACAACTCGGCGGCCGCCACATCTGACATTCATCCAACCTTTCGCAGTTGCCGGAACGCAGCAGTCGACGCTCCTTTATCGGTTGGCATCTAATTATTGAGGGGCGGCGGTGACGTCAATTATAATCGTTCGAAACTAAACCGGCCGCTTTCACGGCCGGTTGGACGTCGTTTCGCTGCTCTGCGATCGTCAGCTTTCGGTGTCGCGGATGTAGTTGGCGATGTGTCCGGAAAGCTGCTGGTACTCGCCGCATTCACGACTGCTGCAGAGCTTCTGGATCGTCGCCAGCTGTTGCAGCGCGCCTTTCAGGTCACCCTTCTGAAGAAGGGCTTCACCGTAATATTCACGCACGAGCGTATATTCGGGATCGATCTCCATCGCCTGTCTGTAATATTCCATGCCCACATCGATACGGCCGAGCTTTCGGTTGGAGAAGCCGAGGTAGTTCAGAACACGCTTGTCGCTCGCGTCTGCAGTCTGCAGCATCTCGATGGCTTTCTCATACTGGCCGGCGTTTGCGAAATCGCGACCTTGCTGAAACCGGTATTCCATTTCATTTTCTGAATTCTTCCTGACGCATTTCTTGGCCGTCTCGTCCCAGACATAGCCGGAATTGCAGGTGTTGCCGCTGTTTCCGGCGGAAAACACCGGCGTAACCGTCATAGTGCCTGCGGTGACGAACAATGCGGCGCATGTGACTTGAAATAGCTTCATTTCATTCCCTCTGATGAAGTTGCGTTTCAGCGTTTCAGATCGGATGCCAATCCAGGCTTTGAGAATAGTAAAACTCAGGATTGACGACATTACTACAACGTTACTACCGATATTGAGATAGGGAGAATGGTATTTTTTCAAGGCAGGGTAGAAAATTGGAGATCCGGATTCGATGGCAAGAACCGGAGTGTGCGTTTTTACAGTTCGAAGTAGCTTGCTGCTCGAAATCGATCCATTATTTTTGAGGACAGGACAATGCTGGACCTGACGACGCCGATGAAAAACAATCCGTCAATCGACAATGACGACGCCTGCTGGGAGGCGGTCCTGAACCGCGACCAATCCGCTGACGGACGTTTCGTTTATGCGGTCGTAACCACGGGCGTGTTTTGCCGGCCGTCATGTCCTTCCAGAAAGGGCTTGCGCAAGAATGTGCGGTACTACGAAGATCCGGCTGAAGCCCTTAAGAACGGGTTTCGTCCATGCAAACGTTGTGATCCGCTTTCCTTGGCAGTTAATCGCAAACAGGATGCGATCGAGGCGGCTTGCCGATTGATCGAAGAGAGCGTCGAAATCCCCGACCTCGACGACCTCGCCAGAGAGGCCGGCATGAGCAAGTTTCATTTCCATCGCAAGTTCAAGGCTGCGACAGGCATAACGCCCAAGGCCTATGCGGCGGCGACAAGGGCGGAGCGGATGCGCGGCAATCTGGCCTCCGGCGCTTCCGTGACCGAGGCGATCTATGACGCCGGCTACAATGCGAGCAGTCGCTTCTATGATGAAGCGGCGAACCGGCTGGGCATGCAGCCGCGACAATTCCGCGACGGAGGACGCGACGCCGAAATACGGTTCGCTGTTGGAGAATGCTCGCTCGGTTCGATACTGGTCGCCGCCACAGATAAAGGAGTGTGTTCAATCGAATTCGCCGACGATCCCGAAATTCTTGTCACTCGCCTGCAGGACCGTTTCGGCAAGGCGCGCCTCGTCGGCGCGGACAAGGATTTCGAAGAACTGGTCGCCCGCATCGTCGGGCATGTCGAGAGACCCGAAGGCTCGCTCGATCTCCCGCTGGATATTCGCGGCACGGCCTTTCAGGAAAAAGTCTGGGCGGCGCTCAGAGCAATTCCCGCCGGCGCCACTGCAAGCTACGCAGACATTGCGGCGACGATTGGCCAACCCGGCGCGCAGCGGGCCGTCGGCGCCGCCTGCCGGTCCAATCCGGTGGCCATGGCGATACCATGTCACCGGGTTGTGCGGACGGACGGTCGCATCTCGGGTTATCGGTGGGGAATTGAACGGAAGGAAGCTTTGTTGACCCGGGAATATGCCCTGGCGGCGGAATGAAAGACTGATTCTCGTGGCCCGGTCCTGTCCCGATCCTGACCGCCCGCTCCGGGCCGCCGGGTGATTGGGTGGTGCATGAATACCTCAGTTGCAATCAAATTTTCATGAGATAGCCCTAATTTTACTATTTTTAACCATGATAATATTGCATGGCATGGCTTGCACACCGTAGCTATGTTTCCGGAGAACGCGGGTGGGAACGCATCTTTCATTCATTCGTTCTTGTGCGGGATGAACAACGGAGACTGATATGCGTGTGATCGTAACGGCTCTGATTTTTACGTTGGCGGTGGGTCTGGTTTTGCCGACGACACAGCCCGTCAAAGCAGAAAATGGCATATGGAATATTTTTCGCAACAAGGAGCGGCGTGAGCGCCGCCAAGATTTGCGTCAACAGCGCCAAGTCGAAATTCAGCGTCGCCAGGCAGCTTCCACGCCGACGGTAAAGGTCAGTTCTCCGCGCTACTACAATTACAAACCGGATGCGATGAAGGCGATGGACCTGAGCGTGCTGGCCAATTCTAATCCCGCCGAACTTCATCCGATGCACCGGCCGCCATCCGTCGATCCCATGCAGGAGAGCCGTCAAAATCTCGATGGTTATCGGGTTACGGTCTTTCCGGAAGTGGGCGAAGCGATTGTTAATTACTACAAGAACAATTCCGGTTTGATCTGGGTTTCCGGTGATCAGGCCAACGACAGGGCGCGCGAGGCGCTTGAAACCATGGCGCGCGCCGACGAAGTTGGTCTCGATCCGGCGATGTATCAGCTTGATCCTCCCGATTCTGATTACGATGCGTCCGATATGGAAGCGAGACAACGCGAACTGATCCGTTTCGAAATGGACATGAGCGCGAAAGCGCTGACCTACATCCTCGATGCGACGCGCGGCCTCGTCGATCCCAACAGGCTGTCCGGATATCACGACCTGGAACGCAACACCGTCGATTTCGAACCGGTGATGCTGAAACTCTCGGTTAGCGATGATATCGAAAGCGATCTGCTGAACAGCAATCCGCGCAATGACAAGTTCCTGGCTTTGCAGCAGGAACTCGCCCGTCTGCAGGAAATCGACGAGAAGGAACATGTCGAGATTGCGGAAGGCACGTTTCTGAAACCCGGAACGTCCAATCCGGAGCTTGCCAACGTCATAAAGGCCATACAGCTTCGGGGGTCGGATACCCTGCTGATGAACCACAGCCTGACCTTTGTCGAGTTCGAAAAATCGGACAGCGACGTCTACACGCCGGAGCTCGTCAACCTGGTCAAGGATTTCCAGAAGGAAAACGGTCTGAGCGCGGACGGGATCGTCGGTCGCAACACCATCGCCAGGATGGAAGGCGTGACAAACGCCGACAAGATCGAAATGGTGAAGCTGGCGATGGAGCGCCTGCGGTGGCTGCCGAAAGAACTCGGGCCGCGCCGCGTCTTCGTAAATCAGGCAGCCTTCATGGCTGACTATGTCGAAAACGACAAGGTGGCGTTGTCCATGCGCGTCGTGGTCGGAACAAGGGCCAACCAGACCAATTTTTTCAGAGATGAGATCGAGACGGTGGAATACAATCCCTACTGGGGCGTGCCAGGTTCGATCATCGTCAACGAAATGCTGCCTCGGCTGCGCGGCAATCCACACTATCTCGACAGCCTCGGGTACGAAGTCACGGACCGAAGGGGGCGTCGGATTTCATCGGCCAGCGTGAACTGGTATTCGGTTGGCGCGAATTCGATTCCCGTGGATGTGCGTCAGCCGCCCGGTCCGAAAAACGCGCTCGGCGAACTCAAGATTCTTTTCCCGAATTCGCACGCGATTTACATGCACGATACGCCTTCCAAGAGCCTTTTCGAAAAGGATAAGCGCGCCTACAGCCACGGATGTATCCGCTTGCAGGACCCTCGCGCGATGGCGGCGGCTGTGCTTGGCAAGTCGCGCGATCACGTGGCCGCCCAGATATCACAGGGCCGCAATCTGTCCGAAGAGGTGCCGGTCAAGATGCCCGTTTACATCTCCTATTTTACCGCTTGGCCGGATGACAGCGGTAAGGTCGGATATTTCGCTGACACCTATGATCGCGACAAATATCTGGGTCAGGCTGTGGAGAAGACCGGCAAGTCCCGCGCCGCCAACGGGTAAGGTCAAAGCGGATCGGTGGGGCGGCGTGAAGCGTTGGCTCCACCGGTCGCCATCATGCTGACGGGCTTTATCCGTTCAGAGTTTCTTCGGGCAGCTTGAGCGCACTTGCGATGCGGCGAAGAAGCGTTTCATCTGTTTCCTCTCCGCTTTCAATTCTTGCGATATCGCTGGTTGTCAGCCCACAGGTCACCGCCAGATCATCAAGACTGTAACCGAAGGACTCGCGAATCGATCTCACGGCGTTTCCGCGTGTCGTGGATGCGATTTCAGACGTTTCCGAGGTTTTGATATCTGGTTTGACAGTCATGGGGAGCGTTCTCTCAATATAATCGTGCAAACGAGACGAATGGATGGCTGCGATGCTGGAAACCAGACACGACACGCTACCTTTGCGGAGCGGCCGCATGGCTGAAATTGTGGAACTTTTAGTCCGGTTTTCAGATTTTTGCAACGCAGGATACAGGCGCATCCATTCGCTCGGCCGGGAACAGGGCCTGTCGACATATATGGGCGGTCTGGCGCAGAGGAAAAGGTCTGAACAATAATTGCCTGATCGCCGCCCGCGCCAGGTTGTGTATGTTCAGGCGCTTGCGGCGTTTTTCCTGTCCGCGGCGTCAACGAGCGTGTTGACCAGTTCCGGCGTCAGCAAATTGAAATGGTCAATGATATGATCAGCGCCCAATTGCTCGACCGGTATGTCGGTGTAGCCAAACGTTACCGCGATCGAAGGAACGCGGGCCTCGCGAGCAGCGACGATATCATTCGATGAATCGCCAATCATCACGGCTTTTTCGGCGCCGGATCTGCGGATCGTTTCCAGAACATGTTCCGGATCGGGTTTGCGAACGGCGATGCTGTCGCCGCCGAGAATCGTCACGAAACTACTCGTGAGGCCAAGACATTCGATCAGCCGCACCGCCAGCTGTTCCAGCTTGTTGGTGCAGATCGCCATCGGCATTCCCGCTTCGCTCAATCGGGACATTGCGGCGTTGAGGCCGGGATAGAGAGCAGACTCACCCGGCATCGATTCCGCGTAGAACGCCAGAAAACGGTCGAACAGCGTTTCGAATTCCTCTGCGGACACTGGTCTTTCCCGCATTTCGAGGGCCCGCTGTATCATCACCCTGGCGCCGCGGCCGACGAGAAAACTCATATCGTCATACTGCACGGGTTCAACGCCGACCGGTTCGATCGCATGATTGAGACTGGCCATCAGATCCGGCGCCGTGTGGATGAGAGTGCCATCCAAATCGAAGATGACTAGGGGCTGTGTCATGGAATTTTCCGGTTTGGGCAGGGATGGGTGTTTGGTTACGGCAGCTCGGCTGCGAAGGCAAGGCCTCACGCTTTTCATTTTATCCAACTCGACGGCTCAGTCCGTATAACGTCTTTGCTTGTTGTCTGCGACGTGCTAACAGCCCGTCACGGTCAATGAAGGGGAGCGGATGGCGCATGGATGCGCGCGCGCTGAAAATCGAGGCGGCGAAGGTCGCGCTGAGCTATGTCGAGGACGGCATGCGGCTCGGCATCGGAACAGGTTCTACGGCCGAGGAATTCGTCAATCTTCTTGCTGAAAAGGTCGATGGAGGGTTTCATGTGAAGGGCGTCCCGACGTCCGAAAAAACCGCTCATCTGTGCGTCCAGCTTGGCATTCCGCTTTATTCGCTCGACGAAATGCCCGAGCTCGATCTGACCATCGACGGAACCGACGAAGTCGATGGCGATCTGCGCTTGATCAAAGGCGGAGGAGGGGCTTTGCTGCGCGAAAAAATCGTGGCGTGCGCCTCCGGCAAGATGATCGTCATCGCAGACGAAAGCAAACAGGTCGAAACCCTCGGAGCGTTTCCGCTTCCAATCGAAGCGATGCCGTTCGGGCTCGAAGCCACGCGCAAGGCGATCGCCAACGCGGCAGAAAAGCTTGGCCTGACGGGCGAGATCGCGCTTCGCCAGGACCGGGACGGACCGTTTGAAACGGACGGTGGACACTATATACTCGATGCATCATTTGGCCGTATTCCGGATGCAGAAGCCCTTTCTGAGTCCTTGAACGCCATTCCGGGTGTCGTCGAGCACGGATTGTTTCTCAATATCGCGTCCGCTGCAATTATTGCCGGTTCGTCCGGCGTGCGGACTTTGACTGCCTAAAGAGATCAGGAGTTATGAACACAATGAACAAGGCTACGGGAATTCGCCAACTGAGATTCGCCCTTTGCGGGGCTATGGTGCTGGGGGTTGCTGCGCCGGCTTTCGCGCAGGAACCTTCTGCAGAGCACATCGCCGCCGCCCGTCAGGCGATCAGGGCGCTCGGCGCGACGCAGCAGTTCGACGCGATCCTTCCCAATGCGGCCCAGGGCCTCAAGGCGAGCCTGATCCAGACTGCGCCCAACATGCAGGACGTCATCGCCGCGACTGTCGATGAGACCGCGATCAGCATGGTTGGTCGCCGCGCCGATCTCGAGAGGGAAGCGGCTTCCATATACGCCAAGAATTTCTCGATCGAGGATCTGAACGCGATCACGCAATTCTATCAAAGCCCGGCCGGTCAGCAGTTGCTGGAAACCGGACCGCTTGTCACCCGCGAATTGCTGCGCGCGGCGGAAGTCTGGTCGAATGGCATTTCCCGCGATCTGACGATCCAGACCGAAGAGACATTGCGCGATCGTCTCGGCGAGGCTCCGTCTGCGCAAACGCCTGATACGGATGACGGCTCCGAAGGAAACTGATAGCCCGCCGGTTTTCTGCGGTCGCGGCTTCAGCAAGGAACAGGCGGCGTCGGGCGTTTTTTGACGCCCCGCCGCTTGAACGCGCGTTTTACCTATCGACAGGGATGTAAACCATGTCTGACTACGATTATGATTTCTTCGTGATCGGCGGCGGCTCGGGCGGAGTCAGGGCTGCGAGGCTTGCCGCGTCGATGGGCAAGAAAGTCGGCGTTGCGGAAGAGTTTCGTTATGGCGGAACCTGTGTCATCCGCGGCTGCGTTCCCAAGAAACTCTTTGTCTATGCGTCCCAGTTCATTGAACATTTCGAGGACGCGCACGGCTATGGCTGGACTGTTGGCGAGACCCGCTTCGACTGGAACGAACTGGTCTCCAACAAGGACAAGGAAATTGCCCGCCTCGAAGCCGCCTACCGCAAGGGCCTCAGCAACGCCGGCGCCGAGATCTTCGACAGTCGCGCCGAACTGGTCGACGACCACCGCATCCGCATCGTCTCCAGCGGCAAGACGGTCACCGCCAAAAACATCCTGCTGGCGACGGGCGGGCGCCCCGACGATAGCCACGCGATTAACGGCGGAGAACTGGCGATCACCTCCAACGAGGCTTTTCATCTTGAGCGGCTACCGAAGTCCATTCTGATCGCAGGCGGCGGCTACATAGCGGTGGAGTTCGCGAACATCTTCCACGGTCTCGGCGTCGAGACGACGCTGATCTATCGCGGTCGTGAAATCCTGAAGAATTTCGACATGGACATGCGCCGCACGCTGCACGCCACGATGGAGGAAAAGGGTATCCGTATCCTCTGCGGAGAGGTGATCGACCGCATTACGCGCTCCGCCGACGAGCGGCTTGACGTGATCACCTCGGGCGATCGCAACCTGAAGGTCGACGAGGTGATGCTGGCGCTCGGGCGCACGCCGAACACAGACGGTCTTGGCCTCGAAGCGGCTGGCGTTGTGACAGACGACAAGGGCGCGATTGTCGTCGACGAATATATGCGCACGAATGTCGATCACATCTTCGCCGTTGGCGACGTGACCGACCGGGTTCAGCTGACGCCGGTTGCGATTCACGAATCCATGTGCGTCATCGAGACGCTGTTCCGGGACAATCCGACCCGTCCGGATCACGATACGATTGCAACGGCGGTCTTTTCCCAGCCGGAGATCGGCACAGTCGGACAGACAGAAGACGATGCGACCGAAAAGCTCGCCGAGGTCGAAATCTATCGCGCGGTCTTCCGCCCGATGAAACACACGTTGTCGGGCCGGCAGGAGAAGATGGTCATGAAGCTGGTGGTCGATGGTCAGAACCGAAAGGTCGTCGGCGCCCATATTCTTGGACCCGACGCCGGCGAAATGGCGCAATTGCTCGCCATCCCGATCAAGGCGGGCTGCAGCAAGGAAGATTTCGATCGCACTATGGCCGTCCACCCCACCGCCGCGGAAGAACTCGTCACCATGTACAACCCGACCTACCGGATCAAGGACGGCGTCAGGGTCGATTGACCATCGCTACCGCGAAGCCGTCATGACCGGTTCGTGGCTCAATACCCAGTTCATGATATCCGGCCACAGCGTTTCCCTGAAACGCGATCGGAAAAAGCCGAGATGACCGATCTCCGGTTCTGTGGTCATGTCCGGCGATAGCCAGACCTCGCTGATATCCGCATTGGAATAATGTTTGAGAAGGCCGTGGACAGCGCGCGGCGTACCCCACAGATCGTCTGTCATTCCGACGGATAAGAGCGGGATCGTCACGGTGGCGTATCCCTTCCGTGCGCCGACTTGCGGATCGTCGAAGAAATACTCATGGTGATTGCACCATCGGGTCCAGTCCTGGAACACTGAAGAGGGGATGCTCTCGCCAAGTCCCATGAACGGCATGGTGCGTCCGAAGAGAGCCGTGACAGGCAGGCCGACCAAATTCATGCTGATCAGGTTTTGCCAGGGCGTGTCGGTGCCGCGCCAATAGCCGGAAAGGCTGGCCACCAGGCAGTAGCGGCTGAAGCGCTGCGGGTCGCCACAAATGCCCAGCGCCTGACCGCCAAAGGATTGCCCGACGCCGACCATTTCATGGCCGGGGGCTTCCTTGTCGAGCCGCCGCATCGCAGCCGCCATGTCCTGTATCGCCCAGTCGCGCATATTGATGCGCTGCGTCCAGCCTTTGGGCCGGGGTGATTGCGGGGTTCCGCGATAATCGTAGGTCAGCACGGCGCGGCTGCCGTTCTCTACCAAGGCCCGCGCGAAAGACGCATAAAATCCTCGCGGCGCGCCGGTTGCAGATGAAATCAGCACGGACGGTTTCGAGTTCTCTCCGCTCTTGGCGGTGAAAAGAGTACCTGTCAGCGGAAATCCGTCATCGCATTCGAATGTGACGATGGTCTCTCTCACTGAAGGTTCGCCGGACATCACTGGTGCTGGCCCATTGATGCTTTCCTTTTGTGAAACAATCACTTCCTGTCCGGGGTTCATAATCAGAATCCGTTATGTATCGAAATTGGAAATTTGTGTCGGCAGCGTCTGATATGAACTCTAGCATTGACGTTTACGTCAAAGTCAATACGGCGAGATATTCCTGTTGTGAAAAATGCAATGTGGCTGTAGCAGATGCTCCCATGACTGCTGAGCAATCCCCTGTGACAGATCTAAACGAATTTCGGGAACTCGCCGAAGAAGGGAGACTTGTCGCTTATTTCGGCTACGGATCGCTGGTCAACCGGCGAACCCTGAGAACGGCGTTTCTCGGCGCGTCCGCGGCGCGCGTGACGGGTTGGCGGCGATGCTGGCGTCCGCGCGATCCCGAACTGGCCGCCCTGGGCCACGACGCGTCATTGCTGAGCGCGCGACCGCAGGAAGGCTCCGTGGTGGAAGGTCTCGTCGTCTATGATCGGCTGGACCACCTGCCAAAGGTGGACAGGCGGGAGACCGGCTACAACCGCGTCAGCGTTGCGCCGGACCGCCTTGATTTTGTCGGCAGCGCGCTTGCCGATTGTCCGGTCTATATCTACGAGGCGAAGACCAACGATGCAGTGGACGATCCGGGCCACCCCATCCTGCAGTCCTATCTGGACGCGGTTTTGCAGGGATTTCTCGTCGAATTCGGCGAGCCGGGCGTACGCGGCTTTGTCGAGAATACGCTGGGGTTCGAGCGGCCGGTGCAGAGAGACAGAAAAAGTCCGATCTATCCGCGTTCGGTCGAATTGTCCGCCGCCGAGACGGAATTGTTCGACGGTTTGCTGCTTCGGCGCGGCGTAACCTGGCTGGATTGACGGTCCCGATTTGGCCGTCTTGCAGCATTATGACATGGCGAGGCGAATTGGCTGGCAATAGCCGGCAATTGCCGTTATAAGCGCGCCTCTGAGACGAAAGGGCCTCGCAAAAAACAACGGACAGGTGAGTGATATGGCACAAAAATGGACACCGGACAGCTGGCGCAGCAAGCCGATTCTCCAGGTGCCGGATTTTCCGGACAGCGCAGAATTGGAAAAGACCGAGGCGCGTCTCGCAACCTATCCGCCGCTCGTTTTTGCAGGTGAAGCCCGCAAGCTCAAGTCAGTGCTCGCCAATGTGGCCAACGGCAATGGCTTTCTGCTTCAGGGCGGCGATTGCGCGGAGAGTTTCGCCGAACACGGCGCGGACAATATTCGCGACTTCTTTCGCGTGTTCCTGCAGATGGCGGTCGTGCTGACCTTCGGTTCGCAGCAACCCGTGGTCAAGGTCGGACGCATCGCCGGCCAGTTTGCAAAGCCGCGCTCTTCGAATACCGAAAAGATAGACGGCGTCGAACTGCCGAGCTATCGCGGCGACATCATCAACGGCATCGAGTTCGAAGAAGAGTCCCGTATTCCCGACCCGCAGAGACAGGTCATGGTCTACCGTCAGTCGGCGGCGACGCTCAACCTGCTGCGCGCTTTCGCGCAGGGCGGTTACGCCAATCTGGAGAACGTGCATCAATGGATGCTCGGTTTCGTCAAGGACAGCCCGCAGGCCGAGCGCTACCGCAAGCTCGCGGACCGCATTTCCGAAACCATGGATTTTATGAAGGCGATCGGCATTTCCGCCGAAAACCATCCAAGCTTGCGTGAAACCGATTTCTTCACCAGTCACGAGGCTCTGCTTCTGGGCTACGAGGAGGCGTTGACGCGCACCGACTCCACGTCGGGCGACTGGTACGCGACCTCCGGACACATGATCTGGATCGGCGACCGCACACGCCAGCCGGACCACGCCCACGTCGAATATTGTCGCGGCGTGAAAAACCCGCTCGGTCTCAAATGCGGCCCCAGCATGACGCCGGACGGTCTGCTCGAGCTGATCGATCTTCTCAACCCGCAGAACGAGGCCGGCCGGCTGACGCTTATCGCCCGTTTCGGACATGACAAGGTGGCTGAACACCTTCCGAAGCTGATCCGCGCCGTGGAGCGGGAAGGCAAGAAGGTCGTCTGGTCCTGCGATCCGATGCACGGCAACACGATCACGCTGAACAGCTACAAGACCCGCCCGTTCGAGCGCGTGCTGTCGGAAGTCGAGAGCTTTTTCCAGATCCATCGTTCGGAAGGCACGCATCCAGGCGGCATCCATATCGAGATGACCGGCAAGAACGTCACCGAATGCACGGGCGGCGCGCGCGCGGTGTCCGCCGAAAATCTGTCCGATCGGTATCACACGCACTGCGATCCGCGGCTCAACGCCGACCAGTCGCTTGAACTCGCCTTCCTGGTCGCCGAGCTTCTCAAGGGCGGGCGCGATCAGGACATGTGTGCTGCGGCCAACGGCTGATTGATCCTTCGAAAGGGGATTTGATCCCCTTTCGTTCCGTTTTCGTCAAATTTGTTGAACTGCGCTTCAAAAGAACTGCGTTGTGTTGATATGCGCCTGTGCCGATAACCGGATGAGTTTGGCGGGAGGCGCAGCATGGAATCACATCAGGGGTCTTGTCTTTGCGGATCCGTTCGTTACACGACGGAAGGTCCTTTGCGCGGCGTATCCGTGTGTCACTGCTCGCAGTGCCGGAAACAGTCCGGCCACGTATACGCCTCCGTCAACGTCGCCGAAGAGGCTCTGATCGTCGAAGGCGCGTCGAACCTGACCTGGTATCGCTCGTCGGAAAAGGCGAAGCGCGGATTCTGCAATGTTTGCGGCTCAGCTCTCTTTTGGAAGCATGACGACGAAAAGCAGGTGTCAATTCTCGCCGGTTCGCTCGAAGGCGCAACCGGACTGTCGATCAGTCGCCACATCTATTGCGCTGACAAGGGTGACTACTACGAAATCGATGACGGCAAGCCGCAGGTTCCGTAGGCGTTCGTCGGCGCAGTGTTCATGGAAAGCTAAATGATGTGTCGCATTCCTGTGATGGCGTGCTTTCGCGACAGCCGCCAGCGCAGGGTGGTCGGCGACCAAAATCCATAGTTCAATGGAATTCGGCGACTTGTCGATGGATGCCTGTGCGTTCACCTGATAGCTTCCCGACGGGCCAGGTCTCAACGCATCCTATCGTCAGAGCGCATTCCTCATGAAGAAATTCTATCCCGCGTTTTTGAATTCGTGGCACGGACTTGTGCATGCCGCGCGCAACGAGCAAGCCTTTCGTTATGAGGTCTATTGCTTCCTCGTCAGTGTGCCTCTGGCCGCGTGGCTGGCCGACACGGCGCTGCATTCTGCGATGCTGGTCGGTTCCGTTGCGCTGCTGATGATCGTTGAATTGCTCAATACCGGCATCGAGGCGGTGTGCGACGGTCTGTCCGGGCACTACATGAAGGAAATCAAGATCGCCAAGGACTGCGGCTCGGCTGCAGTGCTTCTTTGCATTCTGCTCGCCACACTCGTGTGGCTGGCGGCAATCATCGAACGGACTGGAATTTTCAATTGACCGCCATCGACGCGAAAGACGCGCTCTTTCAAAGATCCGGACTTCCGGATGATCTTCTGTTTCTGTTGCAGAAATATCCGCGCGACAGGTGGGGTCAGGACATAACGCTGACCGATATGTGCCAGTTCTGGATCCAGCGTCACGACATGTTCCGCGAACTCGGAGGCGCGCTCAGCGGCAGCGTGGTGATGCTGCGCGAGGAGAAGGTTGATCCGGCTTCCTTCCGGCAATGGTTTGCGCCTCGGGTCAACTTCCTCCTGTCGCAGCTGGAAGGTCACCATCATATCGAAGACACCCATTATTTTCCGAAATTCCAGGTGGCCGAGCCCCGTCTGAAACGCGGCTTCGATATTCTCGATGCGGACCACCACACGATTCACGATCTGCTGGCAAGCAATGCGGAAGCCGGAAACGCGTTCCTGAAGGGCCTTGCCGAGGGCGGCGACGCCCTGAAATACGCATCGGAAAAATACAGTCACGAAGCCGATCGCCTGCTTGCCGGACTGATGAGGCATCTCGAGGACGAGGAAGATCTGATTGTCCCGCTGCTCGTCGATCGCGAGGGGATGGGCGAGGTCCTGATGTGACAAGGCGATTGCCCTTGGACCGGGCGCGCGCTACACGGCTTTCATGAGCACTGAAATCGAAAATGTCATGAGAATTGCGATTGCCCAGCTGAACCCGACAATGGGTGATGTGGCGGGCAATCTCGAGCTTGCGCGCAAGGCGAGGGCGGACGCGGCGCGCCACGGCGCCGATCTGGTGTTGTTCACCGAGTTGTTCCTGTCCGGCTATCCGCCGGAGGATCTGGTTCTCAAACCCGCCTTCATGCGCGCCTGCGACCGGGCGCTTAACGATCTGGCCGCCGATACGGCCGACGGCGGGCCCGGCGTCGTTATCGGGTTTCCGCGCTTCAGCGAATTCGGCCGGTTCAATGCGGTCGCGCTTCTCGATGGCGGCGAGATCGTTGCTGAGCGCTACAAGGTCGATCTGCCGAACTATGGCGAGTTCGACGAAAAACGCGTGTTCGATCAGGGGCCCATGCCGGGTCCGGTGAATTTTCGCGGCGTGCGGCTCGGTCTTCCCGTTTGCGAGGATATCTGGGGCGATTTCGGCGTTTGCGAGACGCTGGCCGAAACCGGCGCAGAATTGCTGCTTGTGGTCAACGGCTCGCCCTATTACCGCGGCAAGGTCGACACGCGCCATCAGGTGGCGATCAAGCAGGTTATCGAAAGCGGCCTGTCCCTAATCTATTCCAACCAGCTTTGCGGACAGGACGAACTGGTGTTCGACGGCGCGAGCTTCGCCATCAACGCCGACAAGTCGCTCGCCTTTCAGATGAGCCAGTTCGAGGCCCAGACCGTCGTGACGACATGGCGGCGCGATGGCGACGGCTGGACTTGCAGCGACGGTCCGATGTCGCGCATTCCCGATGCGCTCGAAGCCGATTACCGCGCCTGCATGCTGGGCCTGCGCGACTACGTCAACAAGAATGGCTTCAGCAATGTGGTTCTCGGTCTGTCGGGCGGCATCGACAGCGCTATCTGCGCCGCGCTTGCCGTGGACGCGCTCGGCGAGGAACGGGTGCGCGCGGTGATGCTGCCCTATCGCTACACGTCCGGGGAATCGCTGAAGGACGCGGAGGATTGCGCGCGCGCGCTTGGCTGTCGATACGACATCGTGCCGATCTCCGAGCCGGTGGAAGGCTTCTCCAACGCGCTGTCGCAGATGTTCGAGGGAACGACCGAAGGCGTCACGGAGGAAAACTTGCAGAGCCGAACGCGCGGCGTCATCTTGATGGCGATCTCGAACAAGTTCGGCTCCATGGTGGTGACGACCGGAAACAAGTCCGAAATGTCGGTTGGCTACGCCACGCTTTACGGCGACATGAATGGCGGGTTCAATCCGATCAAGGACCTCTACAAGATGCAGGTCTACGAATTGTCGCGCTGGCGCAACGACAATGTGCCGCCCGGCGCACTGGGACCTTCCGGAGAAGTGATCCCGCAAAACATCATCGACAAGGCGCCGTCGGCCGAACTGCGGCCAGACCAGACGGATCAGGATTCTCTCCCTCCTTATCCGGTGCTGGACGACATTCTGGAGTGTCTCGTCGAGAAGGAAATGTCCGTCAGCGATATCGTCAAGCGCGGCTATGATCGCGAACTCGTCCACCGGATCGAGCACCTGCTCTATATCGCCGAATACAAGCGGCGGCAGTCTGCGCCCGGCGTCAAGATCACGCGCAAGAACTTCGGCCGAGACCGGCGCTATCCGATCACCAACCGCTTCCGCGACAGGGATTGAGCCGACGGGCTCACAAAATTCCGGCTATCGAGCGAACCAGAATGTAGACGCCGAGCACGCCGAGCGCCATCAGGAAGATGACGCGAAAGCCTTGCTCGGAGGTCCTCCGGCGCAGCCAGGTCCCGGCCGCCAGGCCGACGAAAGTCGGTATCACGGCAATGGCTGACATCACCGCCAGTTCCACGGTCAGGAGCCTGTTTCCGCCCAGCGCCAGCGCAAGCGCAACCGTCGACAGGGTGAACATGATACCCATCAGCTGGACGAGTTGCTCTCGCGGCAGGCCGACCGACTGGAAATAGATGACGCCTGGCACGGTAAAGGTTCCCGTCATCCCCGAGAGCAGCCCGCTGATCGTTCCCAGCACCGGGTTCAGGATTGGCTCCGATCGTGGTTTGACCCGAAATTTTGGATTGAGCAACGTTACCGCGACGAAGGCGAGCAGGAGAACGCCCAGCAGCGCGGTGACGTAGTTGACGTTCAACCGTGAAAGCACGAGGGCGCCGGGGAAAGTGAACAGCACAGTCATCAGGAAAAACGGCCAGAACCTTCGGATGATCTCGCGGAAATGATTGCCTGAAAGTCCCTGCCACAGATTGGTGGCGATCCCGGGAAAAATGATCAGCGCCATGGCGTTGGGCAACCCGATGAAGGCGGTCAGCACTCCGATGCTGACCGGCGGAAGACCGAATCCCACGAGACCCTTCACGAAGGCCGCGACAAAAAAGGCGCAACTGACGATGATCAGCATTTCAGTTTGGGACATGGGCGTACGGGCTGGTTTGCGGCGAGGGAGGACAGTTCAGTCTTAGCCGAAACCACCCTTGACGGCCACAAGAAACTCTGTGCATAGCGGGGCGATCCATTTCGATCGATTGAAGAATGCCGTCGGACAGGACGAAAACGTCCGATACATGCACGCCTCCGGCGAGCGAGGTTCCGACATGTCTTTCTTCGCGTTCATACGCGACAATATGCGCTGGCTCGCCGGCGGACTGCTCCTCACTCTGTTTTCCAGTTTCGGGCAGACTTTCTTCATATCCCTTTCGGCCGGACAGATCCGGGAGGAATATGGTCTGAGCCACGGCGGTTTCGGCACGCTCTACATGCTCGCTACGCTCGCCAGCGCCTTGTCGCTGCCCTATGTCGGCAGGATCGTGGACTATGTCAGTGTCGCGAAGGTAACGCTCCTGATCATCCCCATGCTCGCGCTGGCCGCTATCTCCATGGCCCTGTCCCACCATATTGCGTTGCTGGCGCTGACGATTTACGGGCTGCGCCTCTTTGGCCAAGGTATGATGACTCACAATGCGATCACGGCGATGGGCCGCTGGTACGTTGCCCGCCGGGGCAGGGCCGTGTCCATTGCGACTCTGGGTCACCAGTGCGGCGAGGCGACATTGCCGTTCGCCTTCGTCCTGCTTTCCGCTGCTATTGGTTGGCGCGGTTCATGGCTGGTGTCCGCCGCCTTCCTCGTTTTGGTCGCCTTGCCGCTCATCTATCTGCTTATGCGCGTCGAACGACAGCCGCAATCCACGGACGGCCCGGAGCTCAACGCGGCCGCCCGCGACTGGACGCGCGCTGAAGTCATGCGCGATCCGACTTTCTGGGTCTTGCTGCTTGGCGTGCTGGCGCCGGGTTTCATCGGCACCACCATATTTTTCCATCAGGTCTATCTGGTGGAATTGCGCGGCTGGACTCTCGAGCTTTTCGCCGGTTCGTTTCTGGCGATGTCGATCATGACCGTGATCTTCGCGCTCATAGGCGGTGCATTGGTCGACCGGTTCTCCGCCGTTGCGCTGCTCCCTTCCTTTCTCGTCCCGCTTGGGCTTTCCTGCATGGTTCTCAGCATGGTTGAACAGTCCTGGGGCGTATTCGCCTTCATGGGTTTGCTCGGAATTTCCTATGGGTTTTCTTCAACCCTGTTTGGCGCCCTCTGGCCGGAAATCTACGGCAGCCGCTATCTGGGCTCGATACGCTCAGTCGTCGTGGCGTTGCTTGTGTTTGCGACAGCCATGGGTCCGGGCGTCACGGGGTACCTGATCGACGCTGAAATCAGTTATCCGCTTCAAATCGGGGTCATGGGTCTGTATAGCTTCGCCATGTGTTTCTTGATGCTGTTCGTCAGCCGCAAGATCATCCGCAGAAATTCCATCGCCGCCGCCGAGGCGGCCGCATAGGCCGCGCCAAACCAAAATGACTTCCGCAATGACTGAATCAGACAAGCCCGTCGTCGTTCGCTTCGCTCCTTCGCCGACAGGCAATATTCACATCGGCAACGCCCGCACGGCGCTTTTCAACTGGCTTTACGCCAAAAAAACGGGCGGCGAATTCATCCTGCGTTTCGACGATACGGACAGGCAGCGCTCAACCGTTGAATTCGCCGAAGGCATCGAGCGAGACCTGCGTTGGCTTGGCGTTGAACCCGATCGCATGGAGTGGCAGTCGCGGCGTTTTCCGGCCTATGATGCGGCCGCGCAAAAGCTGAAAGACGCCGGCCTTCTCTATCCCTGCTACGAGACCGGAGAGGAGCTCGAACGAAAGCGGAAACTGCGTCTCGCCCGTCGTCTTCCGCCGGTCTATGGCCGGGACGCGTTAAAGCTGAGCGCCGAGGACAAGACCAGGTTCGAGGCGGAGGGAAGGCAGCCGCATTGGCGGTTCATGTTGCCGAATTTCGAGGGCGATCCATTCGAAACGCGTCGAACGGAAATCCACTGGGACGACGTCGTTCGCGGCCCGCAGACGGTTGACCTCGCCTCGATGTCGGATCCAGTCCTCGTGCGTGGAGACGGCACGTATCTCTACACCCTGCCTTCGGTCGTCGACGACATTGAAATGGGCGTTTCTCACATCATTCGGGGCGACGATCACGTCACCAATACCGGCGCTCAAATTGCGCTGTTTCAGGCGCTTGGCGCCGACGCTCCGGCGTTCGGGCATCACAATCTGTTGACGGCGGCCAGCGGCGAAGGCCTTTCCAAGCGCAGTAATGCGCTGTCCATCGCGTCGCTGCGGGAAACCGGCATCGAGCCGATGGCGGTCAACAGCCTCGCCGTTTTGATAGGAACCTCGCACAGCGTGGAGGCAGTGCCCTCCATGGCAGCGCTACAGGACATCTTTACGCCGAACATGGCGTCAAAATCCGCCGCGAAATTCGATCCGTCGGAACTTGGCGCGCTCAACAGGACGCTCATCCATGAGACACCCTATGACAGGGTCGCAGCCAGGCTGACCGATTTGGGCGTGGACGGGGAACAGGCGGAAGTCTTCTGGCTTGCCGTGCGCGGCAATCTCGATGTCGTCGAGGACGCCCGTCATTGGTGGGACGTGGTACAGAATGCCCCGGCTGGCGACGCGAACCTCGAAGATGACGACGTCGCCTATGTGCGGGAAGCCTTTGCGCTTCTGCCGCCCGAGCCGTGGGGCGCGGACACCTGGTCTTCCTGGACATCAGCCGTCAAGCAGGCCAGTGGTCGCAAGGGCAGGGCGTTGTTCATGCCGTTGAGGATCGCCCTTACGGGGAGTCGCTCCGGTCCGGAGCTTGCTGATCTGTTGCCTCTGATTGGTCGGGAAGGAACATTGGCCCGACGACCCTGACTTCGCGGTCCGGGTCCATATCCTCGAATTCGTTTTCATCATCCGCGGATCGAGGGGCCAGCTTTACCTGATTTTCCCGCGACGCGCTTTCGTCCGGCGATCCATTTGCGGAGGCGCTATTTGTTGCTTCCGAAGACGGTTGGGGTTTGGTTCCCGGTATGGGAATTTCGTTCGGAAGAATAATCGACGACTGTTTCTTCGGCGCTGTCGATCTATTGGCGGTGACCGGGGCTTTGTCGCAGCTGCAGGACGACGTCAGGCCATTGCGATAGGCGAAGGCGTTGGGAAGGCTGACATAGGGCGATCCGTCATCTGCGGAAACCATGTCTTCACTCCTCTCTTCCGGAACCGAATGAATATAGAGGCTGACATCAGCCCCCGGACATTGCCTGGCGCACTGTTCGGCGTCGCGATCAAATTCAGCCGGCGACGAGGAAAAGGAAATGGGGAAATAATAGCCGTCACAGGCGCGCACGCACATGGTCCTGTACCGGCGAGACGGGTCGTCCTGAGCGCGCTCGCGGGCCTGATCCCGAAGGCGCACGGATTCGCGAATCACGACCTGCGGCTCCGCCACCGGGCAACCGTTGGCGCGCAACGCCGCGACAATTCTGCTCCGGCCTGTCTCACGCCCTTCGGCGGCCAGCGCATCGCGTTTCTGCGTGAGGAGAGCAACTTCCTCCTCCAGCCGCGCGATACGCACGCGCATCCGGTCGCAGACAGAATTGTCGCTGGAGCCGTATACGGTGATGCTTCCGCTGGTGCACTGGCCGTCGGCGACCGCAGCGCGAGCCCGGTCCAGAACAAGTTGCTGCTCCCGAAGGGTTTCCTCGAAACGCCTGAGGTAGGGAGATTGAAGATTTTGCGAGGGATATTGGTCAAGCTGGCTCTGTAGACGCAGGCAGACATCCGAATTCTGAGCCTGTATTTCAGAGCCGAATCCGACCGCCGCCAACGCCGCTATCGCTGCAACCCGCTTCAAGAGTCCATATTTCATTGGCCAAGTCGTTGAAGATCAAAACGTTTCCTACGCGCATCATGCAACGACAATACGTTTATAATCTGACCTGGACATGAACAAACCGATCAAGACGGATCGTCTATGCCGGCATGGAGGCCTCGACAACCGCAAGCGTCGCCATGTTGACGACGCCGCGCGATGTCACGGAAGGCGACAGGATATGGGCGGGCTTGGCGCTGCCCAGCAGGATCGGGCCGACATGCAGCGCGTCCATCATCGTCTTCAAAAGGCCGGTTGCGATATTGGCCGCGTCCAAATTGGGAAAGACGAGAAGATTGGCTTCTCCTGTCAGGATGCTGTCTGGCATGACCCGCCGTCGCAGGTCCTCGGAAATCGCGGAATCGCCGTGCATCTCGCCGTCAACCTCCAGATCCGGGGCCATTGCGCGGATCAGTTCCAGCGCTTTGCGCATTTTCAGCGAGGACGCGGTGTCGCGGGTCCCGAAGTTTGAATGCGATACCAGCGCCGCGCGCGGCGTGATGCCGAAGCGACGGATTTCATGGGCCGCCATCAATGTGGTTTCCGCAATTTGTTCCGCCGGCGGATCGAAGGTGACGTAGGTGTCGGTCAGAAAGGTCGCGCCGCGTTGCGAAATCAGCAAGCTGAGCGCGGAGAACTCCTGAACGCCCTCGCGCTTGCGCAAAACGTCCTCGACCACTGTAAGGTGGTTGGCGTATCCGCCTTCAATACCGCAAATCATGGCGTCAGCCTCGCCACGGCGCACTGCAAGGGCGGCGATGACTGTCGTGTTGGACCGGACAGCGGTGCGCGCGGCCTCCGGATTGACGCCCTTGCGCCCGACCAGTGAGAAATAGAGATCCACATAGTCGCGATAGCGCGGATCATCGCTGGGGTTGGTGATGCTGAAGTCTCGCTCCGGCTTGATCTTCAGGCCGAAACGCTTCAGCCGCGTTTCTATGATCGCCGGCCGGCCGATCAGGATCGGCTCCGCGATCTTTTCCTCGATCAGCACCTGAGCCGCGCGCAAAACCCTCTCATCCTCGCCTTCGGCGAAGATCACCCGCTTGTTTGTCGCCGCCTTGGCTGCGGTGAAGAGCGGTTTCATGACGATGCCGGAGCGGAAGACGAAGCGGTTGAGCTGGTCGTTGTAAGCGTCCCAGTCGGTTATGGGGCGGGTTGCAACGCCTGTTTGGCAGGCGGCTTCTGCGACCGCGGGTGCGATACGCAGGATCAGGCGGGGGTCAAAGGGCGAGGGGATGAGATAGTCCGGCCCAAAGACCGGCGTTTCGCCGGAATAGGCCTTCGCCGCCACGTCCGACGGTTCCTCTCGCGCCAACCCGGCGATCGCCTTGACCGCAGCCATCTTCATTTCCTCGTTGATCGTCGTCGCGCCGCAATCCAGCGCGCCGCGGAAGATGAAAGGGAAACAAAGGACGTTGTTGACCTGGTTCGGGAAATCCGATCGGCCGGTGCATATCATCGCGTCCGGCCGGGCATTTCGAGCGTCTTCCGGCATGATTTCCGGCACCGGGTTCGCCAGGGCCATAATCAGCGGATGCTCCGCCATGGTTTTGAGCATCTCGGGCTTGAGCACGTTAGCGGCGGACAGGCCAATGAAAATATCGGCGTCCTTGATGTTGTCGGCGAGCGAATGCGCATCGGACGCCTGCGCGTAAGCGCCCTTCCAGCGATCCATGTTCTTCGTCCGGCCTTCAAAGACCAGGCCGTCGATATCATGCGCCCAGATATTTTCCTTCCTGGCTCCGAGAAAGACCAGGAGGTTAAGGCAGGCGACCGCCGCAGCGCCTGCGCCGCTGGTGACGATTTTCACGTCCTGCAACTTCTTGCCCGACAATTCCAGCCCATTGATGATCGCCGCCGCGACTATGATCGCGGTGCCGTGCTGGTCGTCATGGAACACCGGAATGTTCATGCGCTCGCGCAGTTGATGCTCGACCTCGAAACATTCAGGCGCCTTGATATCTTCCAGATTGATGCCGCCAAAAGTCGGTTCGAGCGCGGAGACGACGGAGACCATCCGGTCGACGTCCTGGGCGTCGATCTCGATGTCGAACACGTCGATGCCGGCGAACTTCTTGAACAGGACCGCCTTGCCCTCCATCACCGGCTTGGAGGCCAGCGGGCCGATCGGGCCAAGTCCGAGAACAGCGGTTCCGTTGGAGACGACGGCCACCAGGTTGGCGCGTGACGTATAGTCTGCGGCGGTGGCCGGATCGTCGCGGATTTCCAGGCATGGAGCGGCCACGCCCGGCGAGTAGGCGAGCGCGAGGTCGCGCTGGTTGCCGAGCGGCTTTGTGGCCTGGATCTCCAGTTTGCCGGGCCTCGGATATTTGTGGAAAAACAGCGCGCTCTGGTCGAGTTCCGACAGAGCGGGTTTGCTGGTCTTGCTCATGTGATTGTCCACCCCTTCAGCCCTTCGGCAGATTGCTCCAGCGCAATTGGCGCGTCAACCGTCAGAAAGACTTCGGTACGAGACCGCCGTCGACGAGCAGGTTCTGTCCGGTGATATAGCCCGCCTGGCGGGAGCAGAGAAAGGCGCATGCGCTTCCGAATTCCTCTGCGGTGCCCGCGCGTCCAGCCGGAACAAGCCGCAAAACGCTCTTTTCGGCCTCTTCGTAGCTGACGCCTTTCTTCTGCGCCGTCGCCTTGATGTTGTTCGTCAGGCGGTCGGTGTCCATCTTGCCGGGAAGCACGGTGTTGATCGTCACATTCCGGTTCGCGACGGTGCGGGCGACGCCGCCCAGGAAAGAGGTCAGGCCGGCGCGCGCTCCCGACGACAGGTCGAGTCCCGGGATCGGCATATAGACGGAGGACGATGTGATATTGACGATGCGGCCGAACCCGCGCTCACACATGCCGTCGATCACCGCCTGGATCAGTTCGATGGGCGTGACCATGTTCTGCGTCACGCCTTTGAGGATCGCCTCGCGGTCAAGCTCCCGGAAATCCTTCAGGGGAGGGCCGCCATTGTTGTTGATGAGAATATCCGGTTTCGGGCAGGCCGCGAGCAGAGCGTCCTGTCCTTCCTTCGTCGATACGTCTGCAGCGACTTCGGTGACTTGAGCTCCGGTGGTCTTGCGAATCTCCTCGGCTGTGGCGGCGAGCGTCGACGCGTCCCGTCCGTTGACAACGATGTCGCAGCCGGCTTCTGCAAGCGCGATCGCGCAGCCCTTGCCGAGACCCTTGCTGGATGCGCAGATGATGGCCTTCTTGCCGGCTATACCGAGATCCATTGCGATTTCCTTCCCGATTACTGTGACTCTTTGTCGGATCCAGCTTCGAATTTGTCCTTATCGAAGCCTTGTCATCTGATTGTGACACGACTCTGGTTAGCCAACCATCAACGGACATGCAATGGTGGCGCAGATGACGAAAGCTCCAAAGGCTCGGCAATTCAGGACCCTGTTCCTCTCCGATATTCATCTGGGTTCTCGCGCCGCCAAGGCGGACTGGCTGATCGATTTCCTTCGCTATCATCATGCTGACACGATCATTTTGGTTGGCGACATCGTCGACGGATGGCGCCTCAAACGCAACTGGTACTGGCCACAGGACTGCAACAATGTGGTCCAGAAACTGTTGCGTCAGGCCCGCAAGGGGACGCGGATCATTTATATTCCCGGCAATCACGACGAATTCCTGAGAGATTTTCCCGGAACCCATTTCGGCGGGATCGAGGTGGAGTTGACGACGATCCATGAAGCCGCTGACGGGCGTCGTTATCTCGTCATGCATGGCGACGAGTTTGACGTCGTTGTGCGCCATGCGCGCATGCTCGCCCATCTCGGCGACTGGGCCTACGACCTGGCGATTTTCATCAATCGGCTCGTGAATTACGGCAGACGCCGGCTCGGACTGCCCTATTGGTCGTTCTCCGCCTGGGCGAAGCTGCAGGTCAAGCAGGCCGTCAACTTCATCGGCGAGTTCCAGCGCGTTGTCGTCGAGGAAGCCAGAAAACATGACGTCGACGGGGTCATTTGCGGTCACATCCACCACGCCGTCATCGAGGACATGGATGGAATACGCTACATCAACACCGGCGACTGGGTGGAAAGCTGCACGGCGGTGGCGGAAGACTTCGACGGCGAAATGCATCTTATCGAGTGGCGTCGCCCCGTCGCCCTGCCTGCTGAACCGAAGCGCCGCAAGGCGTTGGACGCCAGCGACGCCAGTTCTGAAAAACCCGCCAGGGCTGCGTGATACTTCGGCAACGCCGGCGTCGATAACGTTCCCGATCCGGAATTCCGTTGGATTGTCATAGCGGTATGCGGTGACAGACGGTGATTTACTGGCTATGTAAAATCAATGTCCAGCCAGCAAGCTACAGAGTCGGTTGCCTCCGGCGCCGCAGGTTCGTCCGCCATCGCGGAAAAGGAACGTGTGGCGGCGCAGTTTGAAACCTCCGGTCCCGAAGACGGCAAGGTTGTCGTCAGGCTGTCGGGCGGCTGGAACCTGTTCGGCGTGTCCGGCATCGACGCTGCGATGCGCCAGTTGGGGCGTAATCTTGACGGCGTCGAAGTCACGATAGACTTGTCGGCCATCACGGCGTTCGACACGTCGGGCGCGCTTGTGATCGTGCGCCTGAAGGACCGGCTGGAATCGCGCAGCAAGACTGTTGCCTACAAGGCGATCAGGCAGGATCGGCTTGTGCTTCTCGACGCTGTCGAGAAGGCGATGCACTCGGAATACGACGCCGACGATGCGCCGAAGCAAAAAGCCGGATTGGTTGAGAGAATCTTCGCGCCTATCGGCGAGATGGCCTACGAGCTGTATAACGACTTTCTTGCGATGATGTTTATTCTGGGCTCGACGGTGTGGGGCGCTCGCGTCCGAAGAAAGAAGTCCTCGGGCATCTCCTCCGCCGCGATCTTCAGCCAGATGGATCATGTCGGCGTTCGCGCCATTCCCATCATCACGCTGATGTCCTTTCTGATCGGCGGCATCATCGCTCAGCAGGGGGCTTTCCAGCTGAGATATTTCGGCGCCGAGATCTTCGTCGTGGATCTGGTCGGAATCCTGCAATTGCGCGAGATCGGCGTGCTTTTGACGGCGATCATGATCGCCGGCCGATCGGGCTCCGCAATCACCGCTGAAATCGGCTCGATGAAGATGCGCGAGGAGGTCGACGCCCTCAAGGTGATGGGCCTCAACCCGATCAGCGTCCTTGTTTTCCCGCGTCTCGTTGCACTGACGATCATGTTGCCGCTGCTTACGATCATGGCGAATTTCTCGGCCCTGTTCGGCGCCTTGCTCACCACCTGGATCTATTCCGGCATCCAGCCGGAGACCTTCATCAACCGGTTGCGCGAGGCCATCGATTACACGTCCGTCGCCTCCGGAATGATCAAGGCGCCGTTCATGGCGCTCATCATCGGCATTGTGGCGTCGGTGGAAGGCCTCAAGGTCGAGGGCAGCGCGGAATCGCTCGGCCGCCATGTGACGTCGGCTGTCGTCAAGGCCATTTTCGTGGTCATTCTCGTGGACGGCTTGTTCGCTATCTTTTACGGGGCGATTGATTTTTGATGTCTGTGACAGAGACGATAACCGGCCCTCAGGATTCGACGCGGGAACGCCATCCGGACTTCGGCAAGGTCATTCTCGAGGCGCGGGGCATCAATGTCGCCTTTGGCTCGCACAAGGTGCTGGAGAATCTCGATCTCGATATCCGGCGCGGCGAGATACTTGGATTTGTCGGCGCTTCAGGCGCTGGCAAGTCGGTGCTGTTGCGCACGATCCTCCAGCTCACGTCAAGACAAGGCGGCGCCATACGCATCCTGGGCGTGGACTACGACGCTGCGACGCCCGCCCAGAAAACCCAGCTCGACATGAAGCTTGGCGTGCTGTTCCAGCAAGGCGCCCTGTTTTCTGCGCTCACGGTGCTTGAGAACATCCAGGTGCCGATGCGCGAATATCTGGAGTTGCCGCAGAAGCTGATGGACGAGCTGGCGCTGCTGAAGATTGAACTCGTCGGCCTGCGGCCGGAGGCGGCCTCGCTCTATCCCTCGGAACTCTCCGGCGGCATGATCAAGCGCGCAGGCCTCGCAAGAGCTTTGGCGCTCGATCCCGACCTTGTGTTTCTCGACGAGCCGACGTCGGGTCTCGATCCGATCAGCGCCGCCGAGTTCGACGAGTTGATCGCGAAACTGCGCGACACTCTCGGCCTGACCGTGTATATGGTGACGCACGATCTCGACAGCCTGTTTTCGGTGTGCGACCGCATTGCGGTCCTCGGCAACAGGAAAATACTTGTCGAAGGAACGATAGAGGACATGCTTGCGTGCGAAGACCCCTGGGTCAGGTCCTATTTCCACGGGAAAAGAGCCCGTTCTATTGTGCCGCAGAACTAGACCTTTAGTGTATCAGCGAGAATCACCCGGAAAGGAATGACGGGAACGCGAATATGGAGACAAAAGCCAACTATACCATCGTCGGTATTGTCATCATCCTCATTATTACCGCCGGTTTTATGGGCGTCTACTGGATGGCCACGGCCAACAACCAGGGAGAGACGGCTCGTCTGGAGATTCGCATTCCGGGTTCCGCGAGCGGCCTATCGGTCGGGGCGCCGGTTCTGTTCAACGGCATTCGCGTCGGTTCCGTGCGGTCTCTGACGATTGACGGCGTCGATCCAAACTACGTGCTCGCCATGACGGAAGTTCGCGCCACCGCGCCGGTATACGCGTCCACCAAGGCGGTGCTTGGCATCCAGGGGCTGACCGGTTCTGCGCATATCGAGCTCAGCGGCGGCAACACCAGCGACCTCAATATTCTCGGGGAAGCCGTCGAGAAGGGCAGTTACGCGGTTCTGACAGCCGATGAATCCAGCGTTACCAACCTCCTTGCAACCGCAGACGCCATCCTGCAGCGGGTCAACAAGGCCGTCGTCGGCATCGAGGAATTCGTCACGACCGCGAAAGGCCCGCTGACCCAGACCGTCCAGAACGCTGAAAAATTCTCCGAAGCGCTTGCAGCCAATTCAGGCGGCGTCGACAGTTTCCTCAAAAACGTCTCCTCGCTGTCCAAAACTCTCGAGGGCGTTTCCGGCAAGCTTGAAGGGCTGGTCACCCGCGCCGAGGCGATCGTCGGCGCAGTGGAGCCTGCGAAAGTCTCCGAGATCGTTCAGAATGTCGAGACTGTCAGCAAGAACATTTCGGATGCATCCGGTGATTTCAAGCCGATGATCGAGGAGTTCAAGACGGCGGCCACAAACATCGCCGAGCTCAGCCAGAACGCCGAATCCGCGGTGTCAAAGGTCGAAGGGTTGCTCAATTCGGTTGACACCCAGAAGGTGCAGGAAGTCGTCGACAATATCACCGTCGCCAGCGCCCAGGCCCGTGAGGGCATTGCCAATCTGACCATGGTGTCGGAGACGATCGGTCAGCGAAACCAGGAAATCGGACAGATCATAGAGAATACGGATCAATTGACCGCGCGCCTGAACGAGGCCGCCCTGCAGGTTCAGACGACGCTCAACAAGCTCAACGGCGTCATTGACGGCGCAGATGGTCAGGGCCTTGTGGCCGAAGCGAAGGATACGTTGAAATCCTTCCAGGACGTCGCCAACAAGATCAACGCGCAGATCGGTCCGATCATGAGCAATGTCGACCGGTTCTCGAATTCCGGTCTCAAGGATATTGAGGCCCTGGTCAATGAGGCGCGCCGATCGGTCGCCCGGATCGAGAGAGCAGTCGCGCAGATAGGGGAAGATCCGCAGAGTTTGATTTTCGGTGGATCGGGAAGCGTAAAACAATATGATGGGCGTCGTCGTCGTTGACAAAGCAGAGTTAAGGTCCAAGAGTTCGTAAATCCTGCGTGGATGGCAGGGACGAGGGGTATTCGTGAAGAGTTGTAGTCAATCCGGACTGGCCGTAGCTGTCCTGCTGGCTGGCGCTGCATTTTTGAGTGGATGCGGCGGCGGACCATTTGCTCCAAAGCCCGACACCTACGAATTGACGGGTATTCCGACAGTCAAGGGACCGTCCTCGAGAAACCGTCAGATTGTCGTAACCGATCCGGCTGCGCTGAAGTCTCTGGACGGCTCAAATATCGTTGTGCGGACCTCTCCGGAGGCGATCCAGTACCTCTCCCGATCGCAATGGAATGACAATCTGCCGTCGATCATTCAGGAACAGCTGATAGCGGCTTTCGAGGACAGCGACCGCCTTGGCGGCGTGGCGAAACCCGGCGACAGCATCGCCGCCGACTATCTCATCTCTCCGACGATCCGCGCCTTCGAGATTGTCGCCAGCGACAACGGGGACACGGCCGTCGTCGAGATTTCCGTTCGCATCGTCAATGATCGCAACGGCGTGGTGCGGTCGCAGAAGGTCTTCCAGGCGACTGCGCCTGTCAGGGGATCTAACAATATCGATTTCATCCGCGCGCTTGATCAGGCCAATGGCAAGGTCGTCACCGACATCGTCGCCTGGACGTTGAAGATCGTCTGATCGTCTAAACAGTTTTATGAACGGCAAAGGCCGGCTCGCGAGAGCCGGCCTTTTTGGTTGTGCGTATTCGACCGTTCGTCTATTTCAGCCTGCCGCTGGCATGGGCGAGCATTGTGTAGACCTTGCCCGTATCCGACGTCAGATAGGTCTGGGCCACGGACTTGTCCCGATTGTTTGCGGAGACATCGGCCAGCAGTTTCTCGAAGTCGGAGATGTAGTGATCCACGGCGCTGCGGAACTCCGGTTCCTGGCCGTATTTCTTCTTGATCTCCTCGAAGGTCTTCTGGCCCTTCAGCGTGTACAGGCGGCGGGTGAAGATGTCCCTTTCGCCGGCCTGGTAACGGCGCCACAGCTCCACGGATGCGTCGTGGTCGATGGCGCGGGCGATGTCGACCGACAGCGAGTTCAGGGACTCGACCACTTGGCGCGGGTTGCGGGAACGGCTGCTGTTGGCGGACTGCGCATTGGAGTTGGACGCGCGCTGTTCGCCGCCGGTGTCGCCTTCCTCGCGTGATGCGCCGCGCAGCAGGTCCTTGACCCAGCCTTCACCGAAAGACTTGCGCGATGCATTGCCGGCGTCCGCCTTCGGTTTGGCGCCGCCGCTGTCCATCACGCCGAGGCCGCCGCGCAGGCTCGATGTGGTGTTTGGCGTCGGGCGCTTGGCCGGCTCGACAAGTCGAGCGGTCGCGGCGCCGGTCGTTCCTGTGCCCTGCGCGGCTGCAGCCGGCTGCGGGGCAGGGGCGGCCTGCGCCTGCACAGGTTCGGCGACAACTGCCGCAGCTGCTGCGACGGGACGCGCTCCCGGACCGGAATGCTCGAACAGGCCGGATGACTGGTCGACGATGTTCGCAAGGTCCTTGAGAGCCTTGATCTGGTCGGCGACCGCCTGACGCATCGCTGCGGTGCTTTCGCGGGTTTCCTCAGGCAGGTCGAACACGCCGCGCTTGATTTCCGAGCGGGTGGTGTTCAGCTCCTCGCGGATCTCGCCGGCGGCGCGACGGATTTCTTCCGTTGCTCCGTTGAAGCGCGACACAGCTTCTTCGACGGCTTCCTTGATCGCCTGCTTCATGTTCTGCGACGCGTTCGTCGAGCGCGTTTCGGTTTCGGAAAGCAGTTCGCTCAATTCCTTCATGGAGGAAGACAGGCTGCCGGAAAGCTGCTTGGCCGTGCTGTCGGCCTTTTCGGAGGCCTTGCCGAACGCATCCTGAACTATGCCTTCCAGCGAACGCATGGTCACGCCGATTTCCTCGGAGCGCTCGACCAGACCCTTCGACAGGTTGTCGAGCGCCTCGCGGCGTTCGTCGAGCGTATTGGCGAGGCTCGACTGCGCAGCGCCCAGCAGGTCGGAGGCGGTGGAAAGCACCTTCGAATGATCGGAGAAGCTTTCGGCGATCTCGCCGATCCGGCCGAGCGTCGATCCCGAGATGCCGTCGAGCTTGGCAAGGTTGCTTTCAAGCAGTTGCGCCGAATTCGAGATCGTTTCCGCCGAGTTGGTGGCCGAAGAGTTGAACTTCTCCGTGGTTTCCACCAACCTGGTGTCGACGCTGGAAAGCGTCGTTGCGGCGTTCTCGATAAGATGGGAGATCGACGTGTTGCTCTCTCCCAGTTGCTCGATAAGGCTGACGACGTCCGACCTGAGGCTTGCGCCGGCGCGTTCGATAGCAGCCAGCGTTTCGCCCGTGCGGGAGGAGAGGGCGCTGACCAGAGCAGAACTCTGCGCCTGCAGCTGATCGGTGCTCGACAGAGTGATCTGCTCGATCTCGGCTGCGATTTCCTTGCCGCTTTCGAGATAGCGATCGATCAGCGGGCGAGCCTTCTGCTCGATGAGGTTAGACAGCTCCGTGGAGCGGCCGGCGAGCATCGAGTTGAGTTCGCGGGTCTGCTCGTCGAGAACCGACTTGATCGACTCGTTGCGCGCGGCGATCGCCTGTTCGCTGTTCTCAAGCTGCGCAGCGAAGTTCGTTGCCTGCTGGCCGATCTTTTCTTCGGCGTTCATGGCAGCGCTGGTGATCGACTCCGCAGCGCCCAGGAAACTGTTCTCGCTGTCGACCAGCCGGGTGGAAAGGTCGGCAAGCTGGTTGGTCCAGGATTCCGAACGTTCCGACAGACGACTGTCGATGGCGTCGGAGTAGCTGGCGGCTGCGGCGCTGAGCTGGCTTGCGAACTGTTCGCCGAGACCCTGCAGCGACTGCGCGGAGCGCAACGCCTCGGTATCGAACTGGTTGACAGTTTCGGAAACCGTGTCGCGCAGTGTCGTTGCGAGATTGCGCGCCTGTTCCTCTATCATCGAATTGACGTTCTGCATGCCGGTGCTGAGCGCGCTGTCCATTGTGCCCAGACGTTGCTCCATATTCGACATCTGCTCTTCGACGGATTGGTTCATCCGGCCGATATTCGACTCGAACACGGTGTCGAGCGCCTTGACGCCGTCGTTGATACGACCTGAAAGTTCTTCCGTTTCCTTGGAAAGCGTATCGTAGATGGCTCCCGAGCCGCCGCTCAGAAGCGCATCGATGCGTGCGGCGTTGGTTTCCAGCGTGTTTGCCAGTTGTTCCGTATTGCCGACTACGGAATTCGAAATTGTTTCCGAATGATCGCGCATGATGCCGTCGATACGCTCGGCGTTGGAGCCGAGGGTGACTGCCAGCGCATGCGTATTGTCGGTGACAGCCCTTTCGACAGCCGATGCGCCGTCGCGCAACAGGGTTTCCAGACGGTCGGTGTTCGAGCCCAGCGTATTGGCGATGGACTGGGTGCCTTCCGTGGAGGCGTTGGTGATGATGGCTTCGCCTTCGCGGATCAGGGCGGCCATGCGCTCCGTATTGGAGCTGAGAGTGGTTTCCAGATCGCTGGAGCTGGATTTCGCCGCCTCGTTGATGGCGGACGTGCCCGAGGTGATGAGACCTTCCAGGCGGTCGGCGGATGCGCCCATCGTGCGCTCGAGCGCGTTGGCTCCCTGTTCCGCCGCCTGATTGAGGCCGGACGTACCGGTGTTGATCAGGTTTTCGAGCCGGTCTGCCGACGAGCTCAGCGTCCGCTCGAGAGCGCCGCTGCTCTGTTCCGCGGCTTCGTTGATTGAAGCGGATCCGGATGTGATCAGTTCTTCCAGGCGCGCGGACGAGGAACTCAAAGTCTGTTCCAGTTCCGAAGCGCTCTGCTGGGCGGTAAGGCTGATGGAAGAGGTTCCCGAAGCGATAAGGTTTTCCAGGCGATCCGAGGATGCGCCGAGGGTCTGTTCGATCGCACCCACGCTCTGTTCTGTGGTGTGCTGGATCGACGATGTGCCGGTGCTGATCAGGTCTTCGAGGCGTTCTGTCGAAGAACCGAAGGTGCTTTCGATCGCGCCTGCGCCCTTTTCGGCCGCCTGGTTCAGCGTGGAGGCCCCGTTGTCGATCAGCCCCTCGAGCCTGTCGGTAGAGGCGCTGATGCTCTCGCTGAAGCTGCTTGTTCCCTGCTCAACGGCGCGGTTCAGCGTTGATGCGCCGGTGTTTATCAGACTTTCAAGCCTGTCAGTGGATGCCCCGATGCTTTCGCTGAAGCTGCTGGTTCCCTGTTCCACGACCTGTCCAAGCGAGATCGTGCCGTTGTCGATCAGGTTCTTGAGACGCTCGGCGTTGCCGCTGAGCGTTGTTTCCAGCTTTTGGGAACTCTCGGTGGTGGCGTTGTTGATTGCGGCCGTTCCGAAGCTGATGAGGCCCTCCAGCCGTTCAGCGTTTGCCGAAAGCGTCGATTCAAGTTCGCGGTTGCCGCTGGTGGAGGCTTCGTTCAGATCCGACACGCCGCGGCCGATGAGGCTTGCGAAATTGTCGGCGCTTTCTTCCAGCTTGGAGGCGAGCGCTTCCGTCTGGCCGCTGACGGCGCCGGAAATGGTCGCTGCGCCGTCCTTGAGCAGGATGTCCACGCGCTCGGAGGTGTCGGACAGAGCGCGTTCGACCGCGCCGACCTTTTCCTCGATCTTGCTGGTGATATCCTCGCTGCTCCGGGACAGATTGTGCTCGAGCTCCTGCGAACGCTGGGTAAGCGACTCGTCGAGTTGACGCGCGCGCTGGTCCAGAGATCCGTCGATCTGGCGCGTATGCCTGTCGAGATATTCGTCGATCTGGCTGGTTCTCTCGCTGAGCGAATCCTCGAGATGGCGCGTGCGCTGGTCCATGGACTCGGCGATTTGCTGGGCGTTTGTGCTCAGGATCGAGTCGATGGAGCCGCTGGTGTGCGACAGCGTATCGTTGATCGCAACAAGGCTTTCACCCAGCTTGTCGGCAAGAGTTCCGCTGCGCTGGTCGAAAGCGGTAGTGAACTGCTTGACCCGATCGTCGAACGCGGAGTTGAGCTGCGAAATGGTTCCCTGCAGACGGTCTTCGAAGAAGCTGGACCGGGTGTCCAGGTCGTTCATCGCGTCTTCGGTGTGCTGCTGCAGGCTCTGCCTGAAATTCACGGCCTTTTCGTCGAGACGCTGGTTCAGCGTGTCGATAACGCCGCCGAGACCTGCGGAGAAGGCCTTCTCGCCGGTGCTTACGCTTTCGGTGATGTCGCGAGTGCGGGCAAGCAGGGTTTCGTTGAGCTGACGCGCGCGCTCATTCAGGATCGTGTTGAGCTTCTTCGTATTGTTGTCGATCGAGGAAGCGCGGGTTTCGAACTCGCTCAGAAGCTGCTGACCGTATTCCGAAATCGATCCATGAAGGACTTCAAGGCGGCTGTCGAACTCCTCGGCCAGCGTGCGTCCGGAATTGCCGAACGCAAGCATCAGCGCCTCGAGGCGCTTCTGCAGAAGTTCTGCTACCGACTCGGAGACTTCCTCCGCCTGTGTCGAGAGTTGGGTCGTTCTCGTATCGACAAGCGCGGCGGCGGCCTTGCCGGACGTCGAGATCTTGTTCGAGATGTCGTCGCCCGCCGAATGCAATTCCTCGCGCAACTGCTCGTGCGCCTTGACGATACGCGCGCGCACCCGCTCGGAGTGCGCGATGATGGCTTCACGCTCATTGCCGAGACCTTCGACGAGGTTGCGGATCCGCACCTCGTTGTCCGAATAGCTCTGTTCGAGCGCGCTGATTTCGGAATGGACCAGCGTTTCCAGTTCGGAGGCGCGTGCGATGGTCCGCTCGATGCCGTCATTCATTGCCGATACTTCGCGGCGGATCGCCTGGCCGACGCTGGTGATGTTGTCGGCCGCGATGTTTTCCGGTTCGGAGAGACGCAACGCCAGTTCGGTCATCGAACGCGCAACGGAACGCATTTCCTGTGCGCGCGCGATCATCATACCAAAACCGACGATCATCATCGCCGGCAGCACGATCGTGGCGATTGCGCCGAGGATGTCCGGATTGGCGGACAGATTGGCGAAGGTGGAGAAACTCCAGATGCGCGATCCGTATACCATTCCTGTCAAAATGAAGCCTGCGACAAGCCAGATGCCGGCCGCGACATAGGCGGTGATGCGCGTTGAACGACCCGAATTGCTGTCCAGGGACTTCAAAATGTAGGCTGTTGAACGGCGGCTGTCGTCATTGGCCGGTGCAAAAGCCGGGCCGGATTTGCGCCCCGAACCGGCCTGTGTTCTCTGGTTTTGCTGGCCGGAGGCGCGTTTCGTGTCCGGTGCGGAATTGGCGACGTCCTGCGGCGTCGCCCGCTGGACGCGGCGTGACTCCGGACGGTCTTGCTGGGAGCGGGTAGCGGGTGGGCGTTCGCGCTCGCGGCGCGCAACCGGGCGAGCCGGACGCTTGGCGGGCGTCGATTTTTTCGAGGCGCCAGCTTCATCCGGTTCATTGCCGGCTTCGGCCAGCTCGGCCGCCGCCGAGGCGACCTGGGCTTCCAGGTCTTCCATCGACAGTTCTACGTCTGCGTCACTGTCGGCGTTCGCCGTATTACCTTCGTCAATGTCGACGTCGCGCAGTGCGTCTTCAAGCGCTTTCAGCGCGTTTTCATCGACCGACTTCCGAGCGTTCTGCTTTACCATCCCAATGCCTCGTACTCTAAACCTACCGCCATGGCTTGCGACGGAACAGGGCGCAATGTCCTTTGCCGTCGCTTAATCGGGTGTGCACATATGACAATACTATGTCTATGTTCAGTCTGTCTAAAACCCGGCTGACCGTCCCATAACGGCTGCCGGCGCTACCCCGTTTTTTCTTTGTGACACAGATATTTGCCACTGACAAATTCTATAAGGTGAATAAGGAACGATGTCGCGTGATGATTCATTTCAGGCTTTCGCAATGATTAAAAAAATTTGCGCCATTTCCGGCCTTTACCAACGATTAACCATGTTTACAGTTTTTTACCGAATTCCCGGCACATTTAAGGCCTTACCGAGACTTGTGCGCTCCACTGGTCAGGTGGGAACGGGAAAGGACCAAATTCATGGCAACTCGTCATCGTCCGGAAGAACCGCCGGAACTGCTTCACCGGGTCTGTCCATCTAGCGGCCGCCCCATCGATCTCGTGCATCTGGCGCGTCACACGATGGGCGACAAGGACATGGAGGCGCATATGCTCGGCCTCTTTGCCCGCCAGGCGCGTTTGTGCGTCAACCAGTTGTGCGGCTCGGCGATCAAGATCAGGAAAGCCGACAGGGTCAAGGTCGTCCATACGCTCAAATGCTCGGCGACAAGCGTCGGGGCTTTCGGCGTGTCGAAAGTTGCCGAGAGCCTGGAGCACAATCCAAACGATGGCGGCTTGCGCGAAGCGCTCACAGACGCCGTCATCGACGTCGAAAACTTCATATCGGGTCTGTCCCGCTGAAGCGATCGTCCTTGCGCAGCGTCGCCAAGGCTGCGTGCATGATCCGCGCTGCAGAAGCTGCGGAATAATCGGCAGGCGTTTGTCCGCCAATAAGCGGGCTGGTCGTCGAAATTCCCGCCTGACCTGGAGCGGGCTAAAACCATGCTGCTTTGGGCCATGGAACCCGCGTTTCCCGCAACAATGCTTGACTTTCCCGACCGTCTATTTCACTTCGCTCTTTAACAGGAGCATGGAGCCTATCAATTTATGACGAAACTGACATTCGTATCCTTCGATGGCGTGCGTTACGATGTTGACGCCGAAGACGGGACATCGGTCATGGAAAACGCAGTGCGCAACGGTATTCCCGGCATCGAGGCGGAATGTGGCGGCGCCTGCGCCTGTGCGACCTGTCACGTCTATGTGGATGACGAATGGTCGGAAAAGGTCGGTGGTCCCGACGTCATGGAAGAGGACATGCTGGATTTCGCTTACGACATGAAGCCCAGTTCCCGGCTTTCATGTCAGATCAAGGTGTCGACGGAACTTGACGGTCTTGTCTTGCATGTCCCGGAGCGACAGGCCTGATCCACTTCCGCTACCGGCTCCGTTACTGACGAGGCGACCGGCGTGACCATGACAACCCTGCGCGAAGCACTGGCGACCGCGTTTCGACCGCGCATCTGGCGGCTTGCGCATGGCCGTACCCTGACGGTCGGGCCCCGCGGTCTGCCGATGGCGATCATCAATGTAACGCCGGATTCCTTTTCTGACGGAGGTCGTTTCAACAACGTCGCGGGAGCGGTTGACGCGGCGAGAAAAGCTTTGGCGCTGGGCGCGACGATCATAGACGTCGGTGGTGAATCCACGCGCCCCGGAGGCGAAGCGGTCGATGCGGGCACGGAGCAGGCCCGCGTATTGCCGGTCATCGAGGCGATCGCGGCTGAAGGCGAGGCGATCATATCGGTGGACACCTATCGCGCCCAAACCGCCCGCCTTGCCGTCGAAAGCGGCGCCCATATCATCAACGACGTCTGGGGTCTTCAGAAAGACCGGGGAATCGCAAGCGTCGCCGCCGACACCGGCGCCGGCGTCTGTATTATGCATACCGGGCGCGAGCGCGAGAAGCTTGAAGACATCATTGACGACCAGACCTGGTTTCTGCGTCGATCACTAGAAGTCGCGCGGGACGCGGGTATCGACGATACGGCTATTGTGCTTGATCCAGGGTTCGGCTTCGCAAAGAACCCGGACGAGAACATGCAATTGATCGCGCGTTTTTCCGAGTTGCATGATATCGGTTTTCCGCTGCTGGTCGGCGCCTCCCGAAAAAGATTTCTCGGGGCTGTCACCGGCCGGGAAATCGCTGCGGATCGCGATATCGCAACGGCGGCGACCACCGCGCTGCTGCGGATGCAGGGAGCCGCCATATTCCGTGTCCATGACGTCGCCGCTAGCCGCGACGCACTGCGCGTCGCCGACGCCGTGCTCGCGGCTTCCAATTTGGATGATTGACTATGCTTTATACGATTACTCTTAAAAACTGCGCGTTCTTTGCCCGTCACGGGCTGTTTGAAAGCGAAGAAAATCTGGGGCAGCGTTTTTTCGTCGACATTGTTCTGAATGTGGAAGCAAGCACGGCCCTTACGGTGGATGATGAATCGGATGTCGTCGACTACGGCGCCGTCTACGCTTCGGTGACGCGGATCGTGACAAGCGAGCGTTTCCGTCTGATCGAGGCGCTGGCCTGGCGCATCGGTTCAGTGTTGTGCGAGGAATTCGCAGCCGTGCGTCACGCCCGTATCACGGTGAGAAAACCGAGCGTGCCCATAGAAGGCGTGCTGGATTACGCCGAGGTGATGGTCGATCATGCCGCCGATTGACGGTGACCGGTCCGGTTCCCGCGCAACACTGGGGCTCGGCGGAAATGTCGGCGACCCCCGCCGGTCGATGGCAGAAGCCCTGAAGACCCTCGACGCTGATCCATCGATCGAGGTCGAAGCGGTTTCCCGCCTGTACCGGACTCCGCCCTGGGGTCCGGTGGCGCAAGACTGGTTCCTGAATAGCTGTGCTGTTGTTCGCACGACAATCGAGCCGTTGCAGTTGCTGGAAAAGTGCAAGGACATCGAACAGGCGCTCAAACGTCAGCGGATCGTTCGCTGGGGACCGCGGACCATCGACATCGATATCCTCACCTTCGACGATCTGTCACTGGAGAACGAACGGCTGACAATACCGCATCCGCGCATGCAAGATCGCGGCTTTGTCCTGCTTCCGCTTTCTGAAATTGCGGGTGACGTCCAGGTAAGGGGGAGAACGGTGTCAGACTGGTCGCAGAAATGCGACAAGGAGGGAATTGAGGTCGCCAGTGAAAACGGAGACTGGTGGCGGGGTTCTTAGTCTCTCGGCTAACGCCGATCCATTCTCAGTGAACCGACCTTGCTGTTGCGAGTCAACGTGATGCCGATCACCGGCACAAGCGTTCCCTGCACCTCGACGGAGACGGTGACGTTCATCTGGTTCTGGTCGGTTAGATGGGCAACCATTGCGCCGTCCAGCTTGGCGCGATTGAGGCCGACGACAATCTTGTTGCCGGAAATCTTGCCCGAAACGATGTCCAGTCCCTTTCCGTCGCCGCCATCCATGAAAGAGCCGGAATATCTGCCGCGGTCGCTGTTGATGGAGGCGGACATTTTCTGTGTGAACATGCCGACCCTGCACTTGCCGTCGAGCAGTAGGCCAACCTTTGCGGTCTCCGAAGGGCCGCCTTCAAAGTCGCAGACGAATTTGGTGCCCTTGTATTTGCCGGCGACGATTTCACCCGGGCCGCGCCATTTTCCGGCAACGGACTGAAAGAAGGCGCTGTCGCTTGCCATGGCGACGGTGGAGCCCGTCAATCCGATGGCGAAGGCGCCGGCAGCGATGACACTTCTACAAAACATTTTCCTTGCCCCCGGGAGGATCCAGACTCGTCAACCAGAGCATACAATCGTCCGGAATGGTTAATGACGCGTTGATTGACGCCTTTGATGGTAGCAGAAAAACCGGACGCTTGGAAATATTCGCCGTTTTCAGCTCTGCTTGTCGGTTGATGAACGGCTTCCAGCAGCCTGACGGGTCAGATCGGCGAGAAAGTCGCCGATGCCTGGCCGCTTGACCGCATGAAAGCGCATGGGGCGGCACAGATCCATGGCCGCAATGCCGATCCGGGCTGTCAGCAGACCATTGATCACGCCTTCGCCCAGACGCGCCGATAGCCGCGACGCCACGCCATGGCCCACCACCTGTTGAACAAGGCTGTCGCCGACCGCGATCGATCCGGTGACAGCCAGGTGTCCCACAACGTCGCGCGACAACCGCAACAGTCCAAGAGTGCCGGGGCGTGCGCCGTAGAGATAAGCGAGCGTGCGGATCAGTCGAATGGATTCAAACAGGACGTAGCCGACGTCGACAAGCGCGCGCGGGCTGATGGCGGTTACGATCGACACGCGCTTGGACGCGGCGAGGATCATGGCGCGCGCCTCTCTGTCGATCGGCCCAAGAAGTTCGCTCTCGGCGAGCTCCATCAGATGCGGCGCGTCGATGATATCGTCATCAAGCTCCTTCAGACGTTCCCGGCTGCGGGCGGTTTCCGGCCGTTTGTCGAACGTATTGATCAATCCTTTGAGAACGGCGCGGGCCTTGGAGTGACGCGGGTCGTCGCGCGCGGCTTCCGCCTCCTGACGCAATCGGTGCACCGAATTGAGCCTGGCGATCGCCAGCGCTTCCCTGAGCGCTATGATTGCAAGAGAAAACAGGCCGATCGCCGTGAGGCCTGTCGCGACCCATCCGAGCCATTCGGCGCGTTCGAAGAGCGCGCGGATCAGATTGTCGATCCACAGCGCCAGGGCCAGGGAAAATAGCAGTCCGAAAGCCGATAGCGCGATTTTGCGGAAAGACCAGCGGCGTTCAGGCGTCTTTGCCGGTTCAGGCGTCAGACTGTCTACGGCGTCGGCGTCGATAGGCTCCGGATCTTCATTCAGAAACTGGTCTTCCGCCTCGCTGACAATCGCGACCTTATGGGATGAAGGCGGGCGTTTCCGTTCCTTTGTCATTGCCGTCGTCTTCGCCTCCGCCGGTTCGTCGTCAGCGAGCCGGTAAGCCGCAGGCTTTCGTGCGGGTTCCCTGGTCATGCGAGTAGGTCTCCAAGTAGGAATTCAAGCGCCCTGTCGAGGCGAATATGGGGCAGGGACAGTGTGAGGCCTTCCGCCGTGGTTTCCAGCTTCGGCGGCCGGAAACGCACGAAATTGATATGAGGCCTTTCCGAGTCATCTTTTGATTCAAGCGCTTGAAAGAATGATTCCGGATCTTCCGGCAAATCCCCGGGAAATATGCCTGTTTTGGTGTTCCCGTCGAAGGTTTCGCTGGCGATCTTTTCTCCTGCCAGAGGCGTGCCTACGATCAGCGGCAGGTCTTCGCCGGCCTCTTTGACGTTTGCTTCGCGCGTCGCCCTGACGGCTGCCAGCGCCAGGACTTCTGTCGTCACTCGCGCGCCTTGCGTCCGCGCGAGCGCCCGATCGACCAGTCGTCCGGCGATGTTTTGCAGACGGTCATGGCTTTCGTGATGGAGGTGGTCGGCCTTGGTCGCGCCGACCAGAAGGCGGTCGATGCGGCGGGTGAAGAGCGACGTCAGGATGTTCGACGAGCCGTGGCGAAAACAGGCGAGGATGTCGGTCAGCGCGCGTTCGAGATCCTGCACCGCCTCCGGCCCTGCGTTCATCGCCTGCAATGCGTCGATCAGCAGGATCTGGCGGTCGAGCCGGGCGAAGTGATCCCGGAAGAATGGCCGCACCACGATCCGCTTGTAGGCTTCGTAGCGGTGTTCCATCATGTGCCACAGACTGCCTGCAGGCGCGCTGCCGACGGGCAGATCGGGCAGGGGTGCGAAGGTCAGCGCCGGCGAACCTTCGAGATCGCCCGGCATGAGGAGACGTCCCGGCGGAAGCGTGGAGAGCGCGCGTTCGTCGCTCTTGCAGGCCTTGAGGTATTGCGCAAACAGCTCGGACAGTTCACGCGCCAGGGTCTCGTCGGCCGCCTGTTTCACGTCGATTGCGCGGGATCTGGAAATCCACGCTTCGGCAAGGTCTGCGCGCGCCGGAGACGCGGCGAGCCTGACTGCGTTCTCGCTGAAGGTCCGATAGTCCTGCTCGAGCAACGGCAGGTCCAGCAACCACTCGCCGGGATAGTCGACAATGTCGACAGACAGCTTGCCTGCGGAGAAAAGGCGGTTCCAGCCGCTGGCGGATTCATAATTGATGGTCAGCCGCATTTCGGAAATTGCGCGGGTTGATTGCGGCCAGATCCGCTCCTTGATCAGCGCTTCGGCGTGATCCTCGTACTGGAAACGGGGAACGGCGTCGTCGGGCTGCGGCTCGAGCCGCGCCGAGGAAATGCGGCCGGACCTATACGCCTTGAACATCGGAAGGCGTCCGCCATGCAGCAGGTTATGCACCAGCGCCGTGATGAACACCGTCTTGCCGGCCCGCGACAACCCGGTCACCCCGAGCCGCACGGTCGGACGCATCATGGTTCCGGCGCGGTCGACGATGTTGTCGAAGGATATCTGGGCTTCGTCGGTGAAGCGGGAAAGCATAGACGCCAATGCAAGGCTCCGTCTCGGTTGTCTCCCATATAGATACTGTCTTGATTGGATTGAAGCTTTTGCCTGCGGGAAATCGCGCAGCGTTACGCCCAGGCTTAGCCGTTTTGGCCGGACGTCAGTGGTTCGTCAGCTTCGAGGCTTTCTTCGGAGACAGCAATTCGCTCAGATGCCCGCCTTTTTCCGCGTTCGCTTCCGACCGGTTCGTTTGGAAAATGGCGAGACCGGCGGTGGGGAAGCCTTTTTGCAAGCGGCGCGCCGCTTTTTCATCGGCTGTGAATGCGAGGGCGACCGCCGTGTCTTCGATCATCGGATTGTGGCCGATGATCATGACGCTCTGCGCCCGGCTGTCTGCAATCTGCTTGACGTAGTAATGGTAGTCGTCGCTGTAGAGGCTTTCCAGCAGTCGAATGTCGGTGTCCGGCGGCAGGGCGGAGGATATGATGTCGCAGGTCTGGTTGCAGCGAACGGCGCTGGAACACAGCACCAGTTCCGGCGCGATGCCCCGATCGCGAATGACGGAAGCGATCGTCGAAGCGTCGGCTTCGCCGCGTTGGTCGAGCGGCCGGTCGAAATCGCGAAGTCCCGGCCGCGCCCAGGCTGCGTGGGCGTGGCGCAGCAGATAGACTGTCTTCGGGAAACGGATTGCGTTGTTCATGGATATTCGGCACGGCTGGTTCGCGGATCAGACGCGACTGTATTGGCAAACCCGGCGCGAAACAACAATTGCCGGGCTTCGTTCTCCGACGGTGCGCCAATTGGTCCATGCCCTGCACAATTCCTGCGCGACGCCTTGAGGACGACGTTCAGAGGCGGCGTGGGAGGCAACCAACTGCGCGAGAGCGGGCCGTGAAGTGCCAAAGCTTGATCATTAACATCGTTAGCTGTTTGAAAATATGATAATTTCGTGACAAAAAGATTAATGATTGCAGGTAGTTAATATAATTTCCCCATTTCACGAAAAACTGAATGCCGATTGCTTTTCCTGCTTGTCTGATCAGGGCTGTGTGGATATACACGGGCCAAAAAGTCACCAGTTGGGGATTCGTAATGAATGATACTGCAGAAATCGATTCATATGTCCCGTCGGATGACGAGGAGTTCATGAACGAAAAGCAGCGGACTTACTTCCGCGCCAAACTGAACACCTGGAAGAACGATATACTGAGGGAAGCCCGCGAAACTCTGGGCAACCTGCAGGAAGACAGCGCAAACCATCCCGACATCGCCGACCGCGCCTCGTCCGAGACCGACCGCGCCATCGAGTTGCGCGCTCGAGACCGGCAGCGCAAGCTGATTTCCAAGATCGACGCCGCCTTGCAGCGCATCGAGGACGGCACCTACGGCTATTGCGAGGAAACTGGCGAACCGATCAGCCTGAAGCGCCTCGACGCCCGTCCGATCGCCACGCTTTCGATCGAGGCGCAGGAGCGTCACGAGAGACGCGAGAAGGTTTACCGGGACGAATAGGGGGCTGCCTCGAAAGGCAGTCTTTCAGGATCAACGCTTGGTGGACAGGTCGCCGAGCAGTTTCTTCATTTCGTCTTCAAGAGAGGCGTTCGGACTGGACGTACTCTTGCCGCCGGCGTCATCGAAGACCGGAGGCTCGACGGTTATCGGCTCGTCCTTGATCAACTCTGATTCCAGCATTTCGTCGAATTCGCCGATCAGTTCCCTGGCCTTCGACGGCCCTGCGGCGTCGATACTTTCCACGTCAGCCTCGGGGGCCTTGTCCTGGTTGGCGGCGCTTGCCTCCTGCTTGTCGTTTGCCGGTTCGACGGCGGGCGGTTCCGATTTCAGATCCTTCGATTGATCTTCAGAGGTTTTCTTTTCCGCCTTGGCTTCTGCGGCTACTGGAATGACGACTGCAGTCGGCGCGGGCGGCGTCTGTGTGGCCGAAGCAGATTTCTCGACATCCTGCTTACTTGGGCCGGGAACGGGCTGAACGATGTCCTGCGACGGTGATTTTGACGGTTTCGCCGCGCCTGCAGGGTCGGTCGTTGCGTTCGCCTTTGCCGCGCTCTGCTTTCTTGCGGTCGGGGTGACAACCGATGCGCGCGCGGGGCGAGGCTCCTGTGCTGGAGCCGGAATAGGCTCAATCGCCTTCGGCGGCGCGGCGGGTTTCGCCTCCTGCACAGGACGGGGCGGCTGCGGCGCCGGCATTTGATCGTTGGCGGCGTTCGCGGGGCGCGTCGTCTTTTCCGGCGCGGCTTCGGGCGCTGGCGCCGCCGTTGGAGCTGGCGGTTGCGGAGCAGGAACCGGCGCCGGCACGGGAACGGGCGCTGGCTTGCGGTCTTCGACCGGCGTGGCGCGGGCTGACTGCGCCGGTTTTTTCGCAATGCGCGTGTTGTCGGCGCGGACGATCCGGCTTTCCACTACGATGTCGGAGGGACCGCCAATCATCACTAGATGCTCGACATTGTCGCGCCGCACCAGAACAAGACGGCGGCGGGAGTCGACCGGCGCTGCGTCGATCACGGCGAGACGGGGCTGGCGGCTGGAGCCGCCACGCAGAAAGGTCATCGGACCGCGGCGCTTCACAATCCAGTAGATCAGCAACAGAACCACAACCACTGCAGCGGCGATAATAGCGATGCCGGCCGGCGTGAGGCCGCTTTCACCGAACACTGATTCGATCATACTCTTCATTCCGCAATCTTCCCGAGCACTCGCCGGCGGCGCGCGCGTCACAACCCTCCGGACACGTGGAGCGCGAGGCTTACATCCCGCACACTGCGCCGTCAATTCCATTGTATCACAGGAGGGTTGCAGGGAGTAAATGCGCCCGGAAATATTTGAAAGGGCATGATTTGACGCGGTAAATACCTGTTGAACGGCCTCCAGCCCGGCAAGATGACAGCTTGTTGTGGCTTTCAGGGGTCGATCCCTTCCCATGCCCGCTGGAATGTGATTCAAACGGGAACGATTTACGGAATCACCTTCTTCTGCGAGGCCGAATGGCGCAAAAGAAACCGGCGGGGAGCTATCCGACACCGATTATTGACCGGAATGCAAAACCGGGAACGGTGGTCCGCCTCGTCATTCTGGGCATAGCCCTCATCGCGGCGGCCGGCGCCATCATCCTGGTCGAGGGGCGTTTCAGCTCAAGCTTTGGCCTCGGGCTGCTCTTCGTGCTGTCGATGCTCGGCGTCCTTTATCTGCTTTTGCATTTCATCGGTTTCCTGCAGGTTCTGCCGAAAGGCGGCGGCGATGAACTCTCGCGGCTTTTCCTGGACAGCCATCCGGAGGGCGTCATCGTCACCGACGGCCGGGGCAGGGTGGTCTACGCCAACCAGGCCTACGCCAAGCTGACGGGAGCGACGACGGCCGAAACGGTGCAGTCGATCGAGGCGCTTCTGTCGCGTGACAACATGGCTTCCGAAGCGCTCTACCGGCTCGCCAACAAGGTGCGCGACGGCTCCGGAGGACGGGAAGAGTTCCGGCTGATCAAACGGCTGGACGGCGTGGAGACCGACGAAGCCTCTCCTTGCTGGTATCGTCTCAAGGCGCGGTCGCTGCGGATGGAAACAGTGCGCGACCCTCTCTTCGTCTGGCAGCTGTCTGACATCACGGCCGAGCGCGAGGAGCAGGAAAATGTCTTCAAGCAGCTGCAGCACGCGATCGACTATCTCGACCACGCGCCTGCCGGCTTCCTGTCAGTCGGCGAGGATCGGGAGATCGTCTATATCAACGCGACGCTCGCAGAGTGGATTGGGCTTGACCTGACATCCTTCACGCCGGGGTCCATCCGGCTCGGCGACATTATTGCGGGCGACGGCATGGCGCTGATCGATTCCGTGCAGGCCGCCCCCGGCCTCAACAAGACCGCCAGCCTCGACCTCGACATGCTGGCGCGCGACGGCCGCAGTCTTCCCGTGCGTCTCGTCCACAACGCCACGGCGACCCGAGACGGCGCGCCCGGCGAAAGCCGCACCATCGTCCTGCAGCGAAGCGGCAAGGACGGCGACAGCGATTCCGCGGCGTCGGCCGAAATGCGCTTCACCCGCTTCTTCAACAACACGCCGATGGCGATCGCCTCGGTCGATAGCGACGGCCGCATTCTGCGCACCAACGCGCCTTTCCTGAAAATGTTCTCGGGCGCGGTTTCCCGCGATGATCTTGAACGCAAGGCGCCGTTTACGCAGGTCGTCCGGGATGTTGATCGCGCCGGACTGCAAATGGCGATTGCGGATGCTTCGCGCGGTCTCGCTGACATCGCGCCTGTCGACACCGGTCACGCCGCTGACGGCGAAAGGCATTTCCGCTTCTACGTCACGGCCGTGATCGACAGTCCCGCCGGCGAGGAAGCGGCCATTATTTACGCCGTCGAAACCACCGAGCAGAAGGCGCTCGAGGCCCAGATGGCCGAAAACCAGAAGATGAACGCCGTCGGAACGCTCGCCGGCGGCATCGCGCATGATTTCAACAATGTGCTCACCGCGATCCTTCTGTCCGCGGACCATCTGCTTCTGTCGCTGCGCCCGTCCGACACCAGCTTCGCCGATCTGATGGAGATAAAGCGCAACGCCAATCGCGCGGCCGTTCTCGTGCGCCAGTTGCTCGCCTTCTCGCGCAAGCAGACGATGCGGCCGACAGTCCTGTCGATGACCGATGTTATCGGCGACCTGAGAATGCTGATAGACCGTCTGACCGGCGCCGACGTCAAGCTCGAGATCGAGTACGGCCGGGATCTCTGGCTCGTGAAGACCGATCTTGGTCAGTTCGAGCAGGTGATCATCAACCTCGCCGTCAATGCCCGCGACGCCATGCCCGAAGGCGGCGTGCTGACCGTCAGAACCGCCAACGTGACCGGCGAAGACGCCGGAAAGCTCAACTATCGCGGGCTCGAAGCGGCTGACTATGTGCTGGTCGAGGTGCAGGACGAAGGCACCGGCATCGCGCCCGAACTTATAGAAAAGATCTTCGAACCCTTCTTCACCACCAAGGATATCGGCAAGGGAACCGGTCTCGGCCTGTCCATGGTTTACGGGATCATCAAGCAGTCGGGCGGCTACATCTACCCGATTTCCGAGGTGGGCAAGGGCACGACGTTCCGGATATTCCTCCCGCGCCATATCGAGATCGTGGAGGAGGTTGAACCCGCGAAGGTCGAATCCGGCGCAAAGGCGTCCGTATCTGCGTCCGGCGAGACGAAACCCGGCGCCGAGGCTGTCAAGAAACCGGCGGCGTCCGAACCGCGGGATCTGACCGGCGCGGCGACCGTGCTGCTTGTCGAGGACGAAGAGGCCGTGCGGCGCGGCGGCAAGCGCATGCTGGAAACAAGGGGTTACTCAGTGCACGAGGCGAGCTCGGGCGTCGAGGCGCTTGAGATCGTCCGCGAGCTCGAAGGCGCGATCGACATCGTGGTCTCGGACGTCGTCATGCCGGAAATGGACGGACCGACCTTGCTGCGCGAATTGCGCAAGGATTACCCGGAGCTCAAGTTCATTTTCGTTTCCGGATACGCCGAGGAAGCCTTCGCCAAAAACCTTCCGGAAGACGCCAATTTCGGCTTCCTTCCGAAGCCGTTCTCGCTCAAACAGCTCGCGACCGCGGTTCGCGAGGTGCTTGACGACTGACCGGCGTTTTCATCCACAATCGTGCCGCAATGTTGGTATTGAAGCCGACTCCGGCGTTACATTCACGAGAGGGAATATTGCAATGTATAAGCAACTGGCTGCATTGATCGCAGGCGCGCTGTTTCTGACCGCGTGCACCACCGATCCGTACACCGGTCAACAGAAGGTCGGCAATACGGCGACGGGCGCGGCGCTCGGCGCGGCCGCGGGCGCTGGCCTCGGGCTTCTCGCTGGCGGCAACGATCGCCGCAACGCGCTGGTGGGCGCAGGCATCGGCCTGCTCGCCGGCGGCGCGATCGGCGCCTATATGGACCGTCAGGAAGCCGAGCTGAGGGCGCAGCTGCAGGGCACCGGAATTTCGGTGACCCGCGTCGGCAACAATCTCGTGCTCAACATGCCGTCCAACATCACCTTCGCAACGGACCAGGCGAATATCGACACCGGATTCTATCCGACGCTCAATTCCGTCGCGATCGTATTGAAAAAGTATAATCAAACGCTTGTCGACGTTTACGGATTTACTGATTCAACCGGTTCGGCGCAGTACAATCTTGAGCTTTCGCAGCGCCGCGCGCAGTCGGTCGCAAGTTATCTCGGCGGACAGGGCGTCAACCGCCAGCGCATGTATGTCACCGGCTTCGGACAGGATCGTCCGGTTGCAAGCAACGCGACAGCCGAAGGCCGCGCGCAGAACCGCCGCGTCGAAATCCAGATCGCTCCGCTGAGCTAAGGCTCTTTGGTAATCCGTTCGCCCGCTTGTCTGCGCGGGCGATCGGACTGCTTTCTCAACCCTCTCTAGACGTGACCGCGATCTCCGCCGCCAGACGCGCATTGCTGGCGACGAGAGCGATGTTGGTCTGCAGGCTGCGGCCTTGCGTAATGTCGAAGATCGCGGCAAGCAGGAATGGCGTCACGTCCTTGCCGCTGACGCCGCGCTCATCCGCCATCCGCAGGGCGGCGGCGATATAACCTTCCATTTCTTCACGCGGAATCTCGTCGGCTTCCGGCACGGGATTGGCGACCAGCATTCCGCCCGTGACCCCGTATTGCGTTCGCGCCCGCTGAAAGGCGGCGATCTCGCCGGCCGTGTCTAGCCGAAGGGGCGAGGTAAGTCCCGAATCGCGCGACCAGAAAGCTGGAAAGGCGTCGCTGCCGAAGGTCACCACCGGCACGCCTTTGGTTTCCAGCACTTCAAGCGTCTTCGGAATGTCGAGGATCGCCTTTGCCCCGGCACAGACGACCGTCACCCGCGTGCGCGCCAGTTCCTCGAGATCGGCTGATATGTCGAAGCTTGTCTCCGCGCCGCGATGCACGCCGCCGATGCCGCCGGTCGCGAACACGCCGATCCCGGCGAGATGGGCGCCGATCATGGTGGCGGCGACAGTTGTCGCCCCGGTGCGTCCCGTTGCAATGGCGAAAGCGAGATCGGCGCGCGAGACTTTGAGCGCGTCCTTCGTCTGCGCAAGTTTTTCCAGTTCCGCGTCTTCGAGGCCGACATACAGCCGGCCCTCGATCACGGCGATCGTCGCGGGCGTGGCGCCGCCGTCGCGAATGATCGCCTCCACGCTTTTGGCCATTTCAAGGTTGCGGGGCCAGGGCATGCCATGGGTGATGATCGTGGATTCGAGAGCCACCACCGGTTGGCCGGCGTCGAGCGCCGCGCGAACGTCAGTAGAAAAGGCAATGTCAGGGGCAGGGGTCACGCTGGGTATCCGGTTGTCTGTCGATTGAAGATGGTTGCGGGGGCGATCTCAGCCTCCGCCGCGTTGAGGGCAGGCCGGTCAAGCGCGCTTGAAACCGCTTCGGCCGAGCGCACGGTGATCCAGGCTGCAGCCACGCCTCGGCGCACGGCTTTGGCAAGGTCGAGCCCGCGCGCGAGGCCGTCGATGGTCGCAGCGGCAAGCGCATCGCCGGCGCCGGTGACGTCGGCGAGCCCGTCGGTTTCGCGCGTCGCGATGCTCAACACAGCCTCGCCGTCAAAGGCAATGACCGGTCGCGCGCCGCGCGTGATGACTGCACATTTCAGCCCCTTGGCGCGAAGGGCGCCGGGCCAGGCGTCAGCGTCGCTGTCGGGGCCGCACAGTTCCCGGGCTTCTGCTTCGTTCAGGAACAGCACCGAGAGTTGGTCGAGAAGCGGCGCCAGGCGCACGACCTTGGCTGGCGAAATTGCGATCGCCGCCACCGGTTTGCCGTTCCGCGCCGCAGTGGAGACGAGCGCCGCAAGCGAAGCCGTCTGGAAGTTCGCGTCGCACAGGATCCATTCGGATGATTCCACTGCTTCCCGAATGTGTCTGCGGGAAAACTGTCGGGGTCCGAACCGGTCGTAGAGCTCCATATCGGCGACGGCGATCACCAGATTGCCGTCCTGTTCCAGAATGGCCGAATAGCTGGGCGTCGTCCGGTCGAGAAAGATCTGCTGCCGAAAATCGACGCCGGCGTCCGCCGCGCGACGCTCCACGGCCTCCGCCGCCGCGTCGCCGCCGCCGACCGAAACCATGGTCACTGCATTGCCAAGTTGCGCCAGGTTGCGCGCCGCGTTGAAACCGCCGCCGCCTGGCTCCTCGCGCCAGCGTCCCGGATTGCTCGCGCCCGGTATGGTCCGGGTGGATATGCGGGCGCGCCGGTCGAGATGGGCGCCGCCAAGGACGAAGATACGTGCCATCGGGTTTGGTTTTTCCGTCGAATTCCGTCGCTTGCCGATAAGCGTTAAGGATCTGAATCAGTTTGATTGTCTCATTCGCAAACTTCCAGCACTATAACAATGGCGCTGAAGCGACGCGACCTTGAAAAACCGCCTCCGGCGAGGGAGCTGCATATGCTTGAAGAAGCAAAGGCGAGAACTGCAAGGCTGCAGTCTCTCATGGCCGAAAACGCCATTCCGCTTGCAATCTTCACCGATGAGGCGTCGATCGCCTATCTCGCCGGTTTCTGGGGGTATCTCGGCATAGAATTCGGCAGGCCGACGATGCTTGTCCTAAGGCCGGATGTGGAGCCGGTCGTCCTTGCGCCGCTGCTTGAATCCGAGATGGTGTCCACTATGACCTGGGTCGACGATGTGCGCGCCTGGGAAGATTCCGGTCAGCGGAGCTGGATGCGCCTGCTTTCCGAAATCGTTGGCGATGCGCCAGGCGAAATATGGATCGAGCGCAATCACATTCCCGCCCTCGTGCGCAACCATATCGATGAAGCCTGGCCCGACGCGGCGAAGAACGACATTTCTCCGCATCTTGGACGGATGCGTATGATCAAGTCGCCCTTCGAGATCGAGGTGATGCGGCAGGCCGGCCGGGTCGCTGGCGCCATGATGAAGGCCGCCCACGGGTCGCTCGCGGAAGGCGTGCCGGAATTCGAGTCGGCGCTCGCCGTGATTGACGCCGGAACGCGTGAAGCGGCGGGCTTTCTGACGGACAAGGGGCTCGACCGCTTCGTGTCGCCGATGATCCACAATCTTCAGATCCTGCAAAGCGGCGCCGACACCTCGATGGTGCACAGGCGTGCCAGTACGCGCCGCTACGAGCGCGGCGATCCGGTTTATTTCTGTTTCTGTAACATGGCGCAGTTCCGCCAGTACAAGCTCGGTTTCGACCGCATGTTCCATATCGGCGAGATTTCGGACAATGAAGCGCAGGTGCAACAGGCCGCAATCGACGCCCAGCAGGCCGCCATTGCGGCGATCCGGCCAGGAGTCGTCGCCGAGGATGTGGCGGCTGCGGCGAACGAAGTCTATCGGGATCGGGGCTACGAGACCGGCTATCGCACCGGCCGTTCAATCGGCGTCTCCTATCTCGAAGCGCCGGAACTGAAAGCCGGCGACAGGACGGTGCTCGAGCCCGGAATGACTTTCGCAGTGGACGGCGGCATTTCAGTCGAAAAGTCCTGCGCGGGACGGATCGGCGATTCCGTCGTGGTCACGCAAGACGGGTGCGACTACCTGACAAGCTATCCCCGCGAATTGATGGTGTCGGAGAGCTGACTTCATGGACGCTGAACTCACCATCGCCGTCATGCAGAGCCCGGGTTCCCTTGGCGAGCCCGAAGAGCGGCTCAACTGGCTGGAGCAGACGCTCCAGCGGCATCGTTCCGGCGACTATGATATCGTTGCGCTGCCCGAACTCTTTCTTTCCGGCTACAATGTCGGGCGCAAACTGAAGGAGAGGGGCGAGCCCGCCGACGGGCCGTCCAGCCGGCGCATTGCGGACACGGCGCGCCGGTTTGGCCTCGCCATCCACTATGGCTATGCGGAGCGCGCCGAGGGCGGGCTTTACAGTTCCTCACAAACTTTCACCGCCGACGGCGCGCTCGCCAGCAGGCATCGCAAACTGGTCATACCGCCGGGTTTCGAGGAAGACCATTTCGTCTCCGGCGCCGGTTGCGTCCTGTTCGAAATGAACGGTTTTCGCATCGCCCCGCTCATCTGCTACGACGCGGAGTTTCCCGAGACCTTTCGCCATGTCTGCGAGATCGGCGCCGATCTGGTCATCGTGCCGACGGCGCTGTCGAGCCAGTGGGAAGTCGTTGCTCGCAATCTCATTCCCACCCGAGCTCTCGAGAACGGAGTCTATATCGCCTACGCCAACCATTGCGGAGAAGATGGCGACCTGCGCTTTCTCGGGCACAGCTGCATCGTCGGGCCGGACGGCCGCGATCTCGCGCGCGCCGGACGGGATGAAGAAGTCATCGCCGCGAAACTCCATGTCGGCCGCGTCGCCGCCTCCCGAAAACGCTTGCCTTATCACGTCGACCGCAAGCGTATTCGGTTGGAAGGGGTGTGATCTGCTTCCAATTGCGGGAACGTGATCAGGACCTCTTGCAGCGTTGCTACAAATGATTAGTCAAACGCAAGACCGAATCAGGCAGTATCTCTGAGGGTCATGGTTCTTACGGCGACGCTGGCTGTCAGTCACGCTTTTCTTTTTCGGACAAAAATAGAACATTCTGCCGTTTATCACACATTTACAATAATTTAACCGCCTCTTGCGAAACTGGAACAAATAGGGTACAAATGAACGCGTGCGGCGCTCATTGCCTGTCATGCCCAGATAACCTAAAGGTGGATTGAATGGCTCAGAATTCATTGCGGCTCGTAGAGGAAAATTCGGTGGACAAAAGCAAGGCACTTGATGCGGCGCTCTCGCAGATCGAGCGGGCCTTCGGCAAGGGCTCGATCATGAAGCTCGGCTCGAACGAGAACGTCGTCGAGATCGAGACAATCTCCACCGGTTCGCTCGGGCTGGACATAGCGCTCGGCGTCGGCGGCCTGCCAAAGGGGCGCATCATCGAGATTTACGGTCCGGAAAGCTCCGGCAAGACGACCATGGCGCTGCATACCGTCGCCGAGGCTCAGAAGAAGGGCGGCATTTGCGGCTTCATCGACGCCGAGCATGCGCTTGACCCTATCTATGCGCGCAAACTTGGCGTTGACCTTGAAAACCTCCTGATCTCGCAGCCGGACACCGGCGAGCAGGCGCTGGAAATCGCCGATACGCTCGTGCGTTCCGGCGCGATCGACGTGCTGGTCATCGACTCTGTCGCAGCACTCACGCCGCGCGCCGAAATCGAGGGCGAGATGGGCGATTCGCTGCCCGGCCTGCAGGCCCGGTTGATGAGCCAGGCGCTGCGCAAGCTGACGGGCTCGATCTCGCGCTCCAAATGCATGGTCATCTTCATCAACCAGATCCGCATGAAGATCGGCGTCATGTTCGGTTCGCCCGAGACGACCTCCGGCGGCAATGCGTTGAAATTCTACGCCTCCGTGCGCCTCGACATTCGCCGCATTGGCTCAGTCAAGGATCGCGACGAGGTCGTCGGCAACCAGACCCGCATCAAGGTCGTCAAGAACAAGATGGCGCCGCCCTTCAAGCAGGTGGAATTCGACATCATGTACGGCGAAGGCGTGTCGAAGACCGGCGAACTTGTCGACCTCGGCGTCAAGGCGGGCATCGTCGAGAAGTCCGGCGCATGGTTCTCCTACAACAGCCAGCGGCTGGGGCAGGGGCGCGAGAACGCAAAGCAGTTCCTCAAGGACAATCCCGAGATGGCGGCCGAGATCGAATTGGCCCTGCGCCAGAATGCGGGCCTTATCGCCGAGCAGATGCTCGATGACACGGGTCCGGAGGAAGACGACGCGGCCGAAGCATGATCCATCCCCGCTGATATTTGTCAGCGTTCCCAGGAACCGGCGGCGTCCTCGTGACGCCGCCGGTTTCGTCCGTATTTGCGGCGGGTGAATGCTGGCGTCCGCGCACCCGAACAAGGCCCGTCAAGTGTATCTGGACAGTCCGCGGCGAGATGGATAAAAGCCGCAAGGATCAAGGTGACCGCATCAGGGTTGCCGCAAGGCGTGGGGTAAAGGGCTGGCGATGAGCAGCAGCGTAAACGATATTCGGACGGCGTTTCTCGACTATTTCGGCCGTAACGGTCATGAGATTGTCGCATCCGGCCCGCTTGTGCCGCGCAACGACCCGACGCTGATGTTCACGAACGCCGGAATGGTGCAGTTCAAGAACGTCTTCACCGGTCTCGAGCACCGTCCCTACAATCGCGCCACGACCTCGCAGAAATGCGTGCGCGCCGGCGGCAAGCACAACGACCTCGATAATGTCGGCTATACGGCGCGCCACCACACATTCTTCGAGATGCTCGGCAATTTCTCCTTCGGAGATTATTTCAAGGATTTCGCCATCGAGCTTGCCTGGAACCTGATCACGAAGGAATTCGGGCTCGACAAGGACAGGCTTCTGGTCACCGTCTATCATACGGACGACGAAGCCTTCGACCTGTGGAGAAAGATCGCCGGTCTTCCGGAAGATCGGATCATTCGTATTCCTACCAGCGACAACTTCTGGGCTATGGGCGATACCGGGCCGTGCGGTCCGTGTTCGGAAATTTTCTATGATCACGGCGAACATATCTGGGGAGGTCCTCCCGGCTCCGCAGAAGAGGACGGCGACCGATTCATAGAAATATGGAACCTCGTCTTCATGCAGTACGAGCAGTTGACGGCCGAAGAGCGTGTTGATCTGCCGAAACCGTCGATCGACACGGGTATGGGGCTTGAGCGCATCGCCGCCGTCCTGCAGGGCGAACACGACAATTACGACATTGACCTCTTCAAGACGCTCATCGGCGCGTCGGTCGAATTGACGGGTGTTCCGGCCGAGGGCAAAGCGCGGGCGAGCCACCGGGTGATTGCCGATCACCTGCGGTCTTCCGCTTTCCTCATTGCAGATGGTGTTCTGCCGTCGAACGAGGGTCGCGGCTATGTCCTTCGCCGGATCATGCGGCGCGCTATGCGTCACGCCCAGTTGCTTGGCGCGAGCGAACCGCTCATGTGGCGCCTGCTTCCCGCGCTGGTCGCCGAAATGGGTCGCGCCTATCCGGAACTGGTCCGCGCCGAAGCGTTGATTTCCGAGACGCTGAAGCTCGAAGAGACCCGCTTCGGACGGACGCTTGAGCGCGGCCTGTCGCTGCTCACCGACGCTTCCGTCGACATGACGGAAGGCGACGTGCTTGATGGCGAGACGGCCTTCAAGCTTTACGACACTTATGGCTTCCCGCTGGATCTTACCCAGGATGCGCTGCGCCAGCGCGGCATCTCCGTGGACGACGATGGTTTTAAGGCCGCCATGGAGCGCCAGAAGGCCGAAGCCCGCAAGAATTGGGCGGGCTCCGGTGAGGCTGCGACCGAAACTGTATGGTTCGAGTTGAAGGATAAACTCGGCGCAACGGATTTTCTTGGCTACGACACGGAGCGCGCCGAGGGCGTGATCACGGCGATCGTTAGAAACGGCAAGGAAGCGGATGAAGCGAAAGCCGGCGACGATATCCAGGTCATCGTCAACCAGACGCCATTCTACGGCGAGTCCGGTGGCCAGATGGGCGACACGGGTGTGATCAGCGCCGATGGCCTGCGCCTTGTCGTCACCGACACGCAGAAAAAGGCCGATGGTCTTTTCATCCACCACGCCAGCGTGGAGGAGGGCGCGCCGCGCAAGGGGATGGAAGTCGTGCTAGACGTCGATCACCGGCGCCGCTCGAAACTGCGCGCCAACCATTCCGCCACCCATCTGATCCACGAGGCGCTTCGCGAGGTGCTGGGCGCTCACGTCGCGCAGAAAGGTTCGCTCGTGGCCCCGGATCGGTTGCGCTTCGATATCTCCCATCCAAAACCTGTGGAGGCGGAGGAACTGGAAGTCGTCGAAGGCATGGCCAACGAGATCGTGATCCAGAACAGCCCGGTCACCACGCGGCTGATGGCCGTCGACGACGCCATTGCCGAAGGCGCCATGGCGCTTTTCGGAGAGAAATATGGCGACGAGGTCCGCGTCGTTTCCATGGGCTCCGCTCTGCGCGGCGACAAGAAAGGCAAGACCTATTCGACGGAGCTTTGCGGCGGCACCCATGTCAAGGCCACCGGCGACATTGGCCTCATCCACATCATTGGCGAGAGCGCCGTCGGCGCCGGCGTGCGGCGCATCGAGGCGCTGACGGGTAAGGCTGCGCGGGATTATCTCGCCGAGCAGGAAAAGCGCGTGCGCGAACTGGCGTCGAAACTGCGCGTCCAGCCGTCCGAACTCGTCGCCCGCGTCGAGACCCTCGTCGAGGAACGTCGCAAGCTCGAAAAGGAAGTGGCCGATCTTAAAAAGAAAGTCGCCATGGGCGGTCCGACTCAGGCTTCCGACGAGACCCGGGATCTCAAGGGCGTAAAATATCTCGGCAAAGCGCTCGCCGGCGTTGCGCCGCGCGATCTGAAGGGGCTCGTCGACGAGGCCAAGGCCTCGCTCGGCTCCGGCGTCGTTGTGCTGGTCGGCGTATCCGACGATGGCAAGGCCAGCGTCGTGGTCGGCGTGACTGCAGACCTGACAGACCGGTTCAGCGCCGTCGATCTGGTGCGCGTCGCCTCCGCCACGCTTGGCGGCAAGGGCGGCGGCGGCCGGCCCGATCTCGCTCAGGCCGGAGGCCCCGACGCCAGCAAGGCGGACGCCGCCGTCGAGGCAGTGGCCGAGGCCATCGCGGCCTGACGAAACCGCTAAAACCGAAATTCCCGAAACAAAGCCAGATCGGGATTCGAGGCGGCGCGGATGACGTTTTTGCGGATTCCCGAAACGAAGCCAGATGAGGCGTTTGGCCCGCAAGGGCCGATTCCCGAAACAAAGCCAGATTTCATTGGCTTATGCAAAACAGCATTTAGCAATATAAAAACAATAACTTAAAGACAAATCCTCCCTCGTGCCGGCCTTGACCCGGCATCCAGAAAAGCCTCTCGGCAGCAGCAATGTCGAAGGCGGAATTTCGAAAACTTTACACGACGAATTCGCCGCCGGTTGTAGCCTTTGGTCATGAAACCTGTAGTATTTCCCCGATCTATTCGGGAGTTATTCAATGAAAGCATTTTCAGCCGCCGCAGTCGTGTTTGTCTTTACAGCAACCTCGCAGGTTAATGCCCAAGAGGATGTTCGAGGCGCGCTGGAAAGGTGGCTTAATGTCAATGATGTCCCAGGGCTTACTTTATCCCACGGCGCGATAGAAGAGCGAGACGATTTAACGGTAATCGAGGATATCAAACTCGAGTATCAGGTAACCCTCGACAGCGAATTGGGCGTCCATGTCAATGGCGTGTACGGAACTTGGGTATTGAACTTCAGTTTGGATATACCGGAAGCGGTTCTTCATGGTCTCGATTTCAGGAGTGATGGTGTTGAGGCAAGCAAGATCAGCTATCCCGAGGACATGCAGTACCTGCTGTCGCTCGCATCCGAGGGAGGCCGAATATCCGTTAAAGGCGGTGTCGAGGAATACAGCGTCGAAGGATTCTTCTTTCCTGCTCTACCTGAAATCGCCGACGATCCGGACCGGCCGGTCAGTCGGTTTGTACCCCTGATCCAGGCCTTGCAGGAAATACAGGTCGACCGGGCCGGGATGGGGCTTCTTTACGGCGAGATCGATGCCGACTTGTCCGACGCCGGAGGAGGGGTCGTTTCAGGAAAGTTTACACGGCGTGATATTGCGCTTTCCAGGTGGGAGAACGGAGTTATTGGCGCCTATGACAGCGGAGAGGCGCGCGAGGAATATACGTATCCTGATGAAAACGGAAAAATGACGACCCAGGTTGCGTCCACCAGAGAACTGCAATTTCGTGACTACAATTTGTTTGGTTCAGTTGACTTGCTGCAGCCGGGGTCCATCGAAGAAACCGTGGTCCTGGGATCGATGATCCAGCGGGGGTATATAAGTAATGTGTCCGGACAGCGGACTTCGATCGATGAAGTGTTGATCGAGGGACTTACGATGAAACGCCCGGATTTCGATGTTCTTGGCTACGTGGACTCCCTGATCACCGGCAGCGAAGTCGACGATACGCAATTCGAACGCATGTATTTGGAAACTCTGCGGAGCTTTTCACTCGCCCGCGCTGGTCTCCGCGGAATCTCCGTCGATGCCGAGCAGGATGGAAACCAGATCGACTTGAATCTGAATGAAATCTTGTTCACGGATCTGGGTTCGCAAGGCCTCGGTGAGTTCTCGATGACCGATCTCGAATTCGGAGTCGAAAACGTGTTGGACATCAATTTCGAGAAGGTCTTCATCAAGGATGTCGACTTTCCGTCCGTTTCCTGGATCAGACAAGTGATCGATAGTCCAGAAATTTTGGAAGATGTTGACCCACTTCTACTGGCGCGCGCTTTCACGCCAACTGCTCTCACGGCGGGTCTCGGGGATTTGTCGCTTCAGATTGCTGACACCGATGATGCTCTGATCTTGAAGGGATTTCACACCAGACTTGAGTCGGCGGTCTCACCGATTCCGACCCTCGTAGAGCTTGCAATTGATGGATTCGAGATATCTGCCGACATAATTGAGGATCCGGAAGCCATCGTCATCTTCGAAAGCCTAGGCATCGAAAAGATCGCGCTTAATGAAGATTTCCGGATCGCCTGGGATGAGGCCACCGGCGATGTCACGATCGATCGCCTCGTATTTGATCTTGGAAATGTCGGCAAGGTCAGCGGGCGCATGCAGATCGGTGGCGTACCGCGCTTCGTGCTGGAAAACCCTGAAAATCCGGAGGCCTTGATGGCCACGGCCAACCTGAAATCGCTTGAGCTGGATTTCGAGAACGCCGGCGCGGTTGAGGCGCTCCTCGCTGCGCGGGCGGGCAATGATGGGATCAGCGAGGTTGAGGCGCAAAACGCGCTGATCCTGGAGGCGCTGAACAGTCTCAGCCCGTTCGCAAGCAAGGAATTCCTCTCAGACGTGGACGCGGAGTTGTCAGCTTTCCTTGAGAACCCGAAATCGTTTCGCGTCACGCTGAAACCAGCAAATCCCTTGCCGGTCGCCCAGATCGCGGCCGGCTTCATGACGTCGCCGCAGACCCTGCCGCAACTGCTCGGGCTGACGATCGAAGCCAATCACTGATTTCTCAAACAAAAACCCCGCCGATGAGGCGGGGTTGATCGTTCGTCTGTATTGAACAATTGGCCTCAGGCCATCGCCTTCTGCAGGTTCTCGTCCACCTTGTCGAGGAAGCCGGTGGTCGAAAGCCAGGGCTGGTCAGGGCCGATCAGCAGCGCCAGGTCCTTGGTCATGTGGCCGCTTTCCACGGTGTCCACGCAGACTTTTTCGAGCGTGTCGGCGAATTTGGCCAGCGCCTCGTTGTTGTCGAGCTTTGCCCGGTGGGCGAGGCCGCGCGTCCATGCGAAGATGGAGGCGATCGAGTTGGTCGAGGTTTCCTCGCCCTTCTGGTGCTGGCGGAAGTGGCGCGTCACGGTGCCGTGCGCGGCTTCCGCCTCGACCGTCTTGCCGTCCGGCGTCATCAGAACGGAGGTCATCAGGCCGAGCGAGCCGAAGCCCTGGGCCACCGTGTCCGACTGCACGTCGCCGTCGTAGTTTTTGCAGGCCCAGACATAGCCGCCGGACCATTTCAGGTTGGCCGCCACCATGTCGTCGATCAGACGGTGCTCGTAGGTGATGCCGGCTTCCTTGAAGGCGTCCTGGAATTCGGCTTCGTAGATTTCCTGGAAGATGTCCTTGAAGCGGCCGTCATAGACCTTGAGGATCGTGTTCTTGGTCGACAGGTAGACCGGAACCTTCCGCTGCAGGCCATAGTTCAGCGAGGCGCGGGCGAAATCGGTGATCGATGCGTCGAGGTTGTACATGCCCATGGCGATGCCGGCGCCTGGCGCGTCGAAGACCTCGAATTCTTCCTCGTAGCCGTCTTCGCCGACGAATTTCATCGTCAGCTTGCCTTTGCCCGGAAACTTGAAGTCGGTCGCGCGATACTGATCGCCGAAGGCGTGACGGCCAACAATCACCGGCCTCGTCCAGCCCGGAACGAGACGCGGCACGTTGTTGCAGATGATCGGTTCGCGGAAGATCACGCCGCCGAGAATGTTGCGGATGGTGCCGTTCGGCGAGCGCCACATCTTCTTCAGGCCGAATTCCTCGACGCGCGCCTCGTCCGGCGTGATGGTTGCGCATTTGACGCCGACGCCGTGCTTCTTGATGGCGTTGGCCGCGTCGATGGTGATCTGGTCGTCGGTCGCGTCGCGGCTTTCCATGCCGAGGTCGTAATATTCAAGATCGATGTCCAGATAGGGGTGTATCAACTTGTCCTTGATGAACTGCCAGATGATCCGGGTCATCTCGTCGCCGTCGAGTTCGACAACAGGATTTTCGACCTTGATTTTTGCCATGAAGAAAGCCTCGTCTTTATGTTTTCGGGCGTTGCGCCCGCTGCGCTATCGTGAAGTTCGCGCTCCTATAACACTGTGCGCCGTGAAGGCAAAGGTGGTGTTCCTGATGATTTCGTCTTATGTGAGCGCCCGAGTGCTCATGTGGCGCCAAAACAGGACAAATCATGCAAATCGACTTTCATGTTTTCGAAGAAGGCGAAGTGCGGCTTCACTATGCCGCGCTTGGGCGTTCCGATGCGCCGGCGCTGATCTGCCTGCACGGATTTCCGGAATACTGGGCAAGCTTTCGCGATATCATGCCGCTGCTTGCCGAGCGTTTCCGCGTCTACGCGCCGGATCAGCGCGGCTACAATCTGTCGTTCAAGCCTGAAGGCGTTGACGCCTACGCCGCGCGATATCTTGCCGACGACATCGCCCGCTTTGTCGATCACGTTTCGCCGGACCGGCCAGTCCTGCTGTTCGGGCACGATTGGGGCGCTTCGGTCGCCTATGCCTACGCCTTCCGTCATCCGGACAGACTCACCGGTCTGATCATCGCAAATGGCATCCATCCGGTCACGTTCCAGCGCGCGCTGCTGTACGACAAAGGCCAGCGCGAGGCGAGTTATTATATCCCGAGGCTGCGCAAGCCTGGCGTCGAGGCGGCGCTCGAGGAGGACGACTACGCCCGCACGTTCAACATGATCGGGGGCTTTTCGTCCACGGACTGGCTGAGCGAAGACGTCAAACAGGGATATCGTGACGCCTGGAGCCAACCCGGCGCGATGGAAGCGATGGTGAACTGGTATCGCGCGTCGCCCCTGGTGGTGCCGGCGTCCGATGCGGACCCGGCTGAAATCGAACGCGAAGCGGAACGTCTTCTGGATATACCGGCGGAGCACGTCACGGTTCGGGTTCCCCATCTCGTCGTGTGGGGCGCCGACGACGCCGCCCTCAAGGATGTCTGCCTGGATGGCCTTGGGGACTTCGCGCCGGATCTTGAGATCCATCGTATGAAGGGAACCGGACACTGGCTACTGCATGAACGACCGCAAGAGGTTTCCGACGCGGTTTTCGATTGGCTTGACAGGAAAGGCATAGTCTCCGGACGGGCGTAGCGCATGGCGGGAACAGACCGGCACAAGAAACTCATGACAGGCGGCCCGGCGATCATTCTCGTCGAGCCGCAACTCGGCGAGAATATCGGCATGGTGGCGCGGGCCATGGCGAACTTCGGACTGTCGGACCTGCGGCTGGTCAATCCGCGCGACGGCTGGCCGAACGACAAGGCCCGGTCCGCAGCCAGCAAGGCCGACCACGTCATCGACGCGACACAGGTGTTCGAGACCCTGGCGGAGGCGATCGCCGATCTGAATTTCGTCGTCGCCACCACGGCGCGCGAGCGCGACGGCTTCAAGCCCGTTTGCGGGCCGGTCGAGGCGACCGGCAATCTGCGCCGCGTTGAGGAAAGCGACAGGCGCGCCGGCATCCTTTTCGGCCGCGAACGCTGGGGGCTGAAGAATCACGAGATCACGCTCGCCGACGAGATTGTCACCTTTCCGGTCAACCCCGCCTTTGCATCTCTCAACATCGCACAGGCCGTCCTCCTCATGGCCTACGAGTGGATGAAATCGGGCATGGAGAGCGACCTGCCGGCCGATTTCAGGCAAGCGGAAATGGAGCCGGCCACCAAAGCCGACATGCAGGGCCTGTTCGAACATCTGGAGGAGGCGCTGGAGGCTCGCGGCTATTTCAGACCCGCCTCCAAAAAGCCGAAAATGGTGGAGAACCTGCGCGCCGTACTTAGCCGGCAGGGGCTCTATCTGCCGGAAATCAATCTCTTGAGAGGCGTCATCCGGTCGCTCGACCGGTTCAGCCGCAAAAGGCCGAAAGGCAGTGGAGCGCCGGACATGGACGCAAGCGACGAGACGGTGCAATCCGGTGAGTGACGGGCCGATCCTCGTTTTCGATTCCGGTATCGGCGGGCTGACGGTCTTGCGCGAGGCGCGCGTCCTGATGCCCGACAGGCGCTTCGTCTATATTGTCGATGACGCTGCCTTTCCCTATGGCGGATGGGAGGAGGGCGAACTCGATAGCCATATCGTCGATTTGTTTGGACGGCTTGTTGATGAGCACCAGCCGCAGCTCTGCGTGATCGCCTGCAACACCGCTTCGACCTTGGTTCTCGGAAGTCTGCGTAAGGCCTTCGCCGACATGCCCTTCGTCGGCACCGTGCCTGCAATCAAACCTGCGGCCGAGCGCACGCGCTCCGGCCTGGTCTCCGTGCTTGCGACGCCCGGCACGGTCAGACGCGCCTATACGCGCGATCTCATACAGTCCTTCGCCGCGCAGTGCCATGTGCGGCTAGTCGGCTCGGAAAATCTGGCGTCTCTTGCTGAAAAGCACATTCGCGGCGTGCACAACGATCCGGGCGCCATCCTGGCGGAGATCGAGCCCTGTTTCGTTGAGCACGATGGCAAACGCACCGATATCGTCGTGCTCGCCTGCACCCATTATCCGTTCCTCGCCAATGTGTTTCGCCGCCTTGCGCCCTGGCCGGTGGACTGGCTGGATCCGGCTGAAGCGATCGCCCGGCGCGCGCTGTCGCTGCTGCCCGATACGCGCTCGGTATCGGAAGAGCCCGATATCGCGGTTTTCACCTCGGGAGCGCCGGATTTCGCGATACGCCGGTTGATGGGTGGGTTCGGACTTTCGGTCGTGTCATGATTTTCGTTGACTTTGCTCCGGGTTTCTCCTAATCAACCCCGGAATTCGGGCCTCGCGGCCCGTTTTTTCATTACGTGTCCCGTGAATGTCCGTTTTCGCACAGTGGCTGCGGATATTCTGTCAGTCGGCAAAAACAGCCGGCAGAGGAGGGCGCGTTTCCTTCGACCGGTTTGGCAACAAACCGGTGCAACTGTATGAAAGGGAATGCGGTGAGCAAGCGCGAACCATCCAAATACAAACTCGATCGCCGTATGGGCGAAAACATCTGGGGACGTCCGAAGTCTCCGGTTAACCGTCGTGAATATGGCCCCGGCCAGCACGGTCAGCGCCGCAAGGGCAAGCTGTCCGACTTCGGCGTGCAGCTTCGCGCCAAGCAGAAGCTGAAAGGCTATTACGGCGATATCCGTGAAAAGCAGTTCCGCAAGATCTATGACGAAGCCAACCGCCGGAAGGGCGATACGCCGGAAAACCTGATCGGTCTTCTGGAATCGCGTCTGGACGCCGTCGTCTACCGCGCGAAGTTCGTGCCGACGGTCTTCGCCGCGCGCCAGTTCGTCAACCACGGCCACGTCACGGTCAATGGCGTTCGGACCAACATCCCGTCCTACCGCTGCAAGCCGGGCGACGTGATCGAAGTTCGCGAAAAGTCCAAGCAGATGGTGCTGGTCCTGGAATCGGTGCAGCTCGCCGAGCGCGATGTTCCGGACTACGTCGAAGCCGACCACAACAAGATGGTCGCCACTTTCGTGCGCGTGCCGGGTCTGGCCGATGTGCCGTATCCGGTGCACATGGAGCCGAACCTCGTCGTCGAGTTCTATTCGCGCTGATCGTTTTTCGACAGTCGACATTCGAAGCCGCCGGTTTGCTCCGGCGGCTTTTTTGTTTTAATCCTTGCCTTCGCGACCCAGCGCGATTCATACCGAACCGGAACGTCTCATGACCACCGCCGAAACCGCAGTCAAGGCCTGGACGGAGCCTGTCATGGACATGCCCGGCTCTGCAATGTCGTATCATCCGATGTTCAGGGACGCGCCGGGCTCGGTCAACTTCAAGAAGCTTAGAAAACGCCTGCTGCGGCAGACGCGGGAAGCCATCGACACCTATGCAATGGTGGACGCGGACGCGCAGCGGCGCCCGCGCTGGCTGGTCGCGTTGTCGGGCGGCAAGGATTCCTACGGCATGCTGGCGCTGCTGCTCGATTTGCAGTGGCGCGGGTTGCTGCCCGTCGATCTTCTGGCCTGCAATCTCGATCAGGGCCAGCCGAATTTCCCGAAGCATGTGTTGCCTGAGTTTCTCGAATCGATCGGCGTCGCGCACCGGATCGAATATCGCGACACTTATTCGATCGTGACCGAAAAGCTGCCCGAGACGAGCACCTACTGCTCGCTCTGTTCTCGCCTGCGACGCGGCCACCTTTATCGTATCGCCCGAGAGGAGGGATGCGACGCGCTCGTGCTTGGCCACCATCGCGAGGATATCCTCGAGACATTCTTCATGAACCTGTTTCACGGCGGACGGCTGGAGGCCATGCCGCCAAAGCTCGTCAACGACGAAGGCGACCTTCTCGTGCTGCGACCGCTTGCGCTCTGCGCCGAGGACGATCTGGAGAAATTCGCCGACGCCTTGCGATTCCCGATCATTCCCTGCGATCTCTGCGGTTCGCAGGATGGTCTGCAGCGCAACGCCATGAAAGCGATGATCGCCGATATCGAACGCCGCATGCCGGGGCGCAAGGACGCGATGATCAGGGCGCTCGCCAATGCACGGCCGTCACATCTCCTTGATACGAAACTGTTCGACTTTGCAGGCCTTTCTCTCAAGACTAATCCCATACCGGAGTAGACATGACATTTTCGGACAACGACATCGACGCGCTCGACGGCATCCTGCGGCGGGCGGCGGCGGAACAGATCGCGCCGCGATTCCGCCGGCTGGAAGACAATCAGGTCCGGGAAAAGAAGTCAGCCCTCGATCTTGTCACCGAAGCCGATGTCGCCGCCGAGCATGCGATCGAGGCGGCGTTGCGCGAAGCATATCCCGACGCGATCATCGTCGGCGAGGAAGCCGCAGAGAAGAACCCTTCGATTATCGGCGCGCTGCATGGCGCGGAACTGGCTTTCGTCATTGATCCGATCGACGGAACCTACAATTTCGCCTCCGACATGCCGCTGTTCGGCGTCATGCTGGCCGTGGTTGTCAAAGGGGAATGCGTCGCAGGCGTCATTCATTATCCAGTGACCGGTGAAAGCCTGATCGGCGCCAAGGGGGCGGGCAGCAGGCTTGTCGACGAGCATCTGATTTCCCGTCCGGCACTGGTGGCCGAACCCGTTCCGCTTTCGGAAATGATCGGAACCATCACCTGGAGCCTGATGGAAGAACCGCGTCGTTCTCGGGTAGCGGGCAACATGGCGAAGATCGCCATGACCTTTCACTTGAGGTGCTCGGCCTGGGAATACCGGGTCGTCGCCACCGGCAAGGCGCATTTCATCGGCGGGCAACGGCTATTGCCATGGGATCATCTCGCCGGCGTGCTCATCCACCAGGAGGCGGGCGGCTATTCGGCGCGGCTCGACGGCTCGCCCTATCTGCCAGGCATGACCGATGGCGGACTGATCACTGCGCCCGACCGCGATACCTGGCGGTTGATTCGCTCGGAAATTATCGGCGATTGAAAATCAGTCGTCGGCCGATCGCCTGAACAGCCGTCCTCTGTCGGTCCAGACCACCACCAGGATAGAAAGATAGCCGAAGATCGCGAAACCCAGCGCGAGCGGAACCAGCGTTCCGTCAAAAAAGCGTCCAACCACCGCGCCCAGCGCGGCGCCGCCCGTAAAGGTGACGACGCCGATCAGCGACGACGCAGAACCTGCGATGCGCCCCATCGGCTCCATGGCGATCGCATTGAAATTGGCGGAAACCACACCGAACGCCCCCATGATCATGGCCATGAGCAGAAATGACGGCCAGAAGGACGTGTTCTCCTGCAAGCTGATCGCCACCAGCAAGGTTGCAGCGACGGCATAGGCGATCAACGCCCAGTGAGAGATCATTCTCATGCCGAGCCGACGCACCAGCTGGCCGTTGAACAGGCTGAAAATCGCCATGAGGCAGGCGGTGGCTCCGAAGGCGGTGGCGAACCACTCCGCCTTGTCGAAGACAACGTCAAAGACCTGCTGGGAACTGACGATATAGGCGTAAAGCCCGCCGAAACACAGCATGGCCGCCACGGTGTAGCCTACGCTGATACGATTGGAGGCGATCTCGCCGAAGGCCTGGCTCACGGCAGCATAGGATATCGGCCTGCGCTCCTCCTCGGGCAGAGTTTCCTTCAAACGCAGAAAGGCCCAAAAACCGAGCACCGCGCCAAACACACCTAGAAAGGCGAAGATCCACTGCCAGGGCGCGACGACCAGGATCGCCTGGCCGATGCCGGGCGCGACGATCGGAACCACCATGAAAATCGAATAGGAATAGGACATGACGCGCGACATTTCCCGTCCGGTGAAACAATCGCGCACGATTGCGGTCGTCACGACCCGCACGGCGGCGGCGCATGCGCCCTGCGCTGCGCGCATTGCCAGCAGGGCTGCGTAGCTTTCTGTCCAGATGGCGGCGAGGGAGAACACTGTGTACAACGCCATTGCCGGGATCAGGACCGTTCGGCGGCCGAACCGGTCGGAAAACGGGCCGAAAACAATCTGCGAGAGACCAAATCCGAGGCCAAAGACCACAACGACCATTTGCCGGTCATTGTGATCTCCGACACCCAATCCTTCTCCGATCTGGGGCAGGGCCGGCAGCATGATGTCGATGGCCAGCGCCACGACGGAATTGAGCAGGGCGACAAGGATGATGAACTCGACAAAGCCAGTGCCTGCCTTTGTCATAGAGCCGGTTCCGCGCGGATCCGAACTTGGCTGGACCCCGGATCCAGACGGCATGGAAACTCCTTCCGAGTGACGGCCAGGAGCCTGGATGCAGAGCCCTCCGGTCTTATTCAACAAACTTTGTCTGGCTCCGGTGCGCGACCTCCGGAACCGGCAGGATGGATATCGCGGGGCCGGAGGTTCCGGTCCCGCCGATCAGACGTTGTAGCCGGCGAGACGTCCGTTGATTACATAGTCGAGGATTTCGACCGTCTGATCAGGAGTCTCCGCGACGGCGAGCGCCGCCGCATCGACTTCTTTCAAGGCGTGCTGGTGATCGGAGCCGTGGATGATGATCAGGGGTTTGCCAAGCGCCGCTGCATACCCGGCGTCGAAAGCGGCGTTCCACTGTTTGTACTTTTCGCCGAAACGCACCACCACAATATCGGCCTTGCCGATCAGCGTGCGGGTGCGGATGGCGTTGACCTGCGCGCCCTTGTGGTCATGCCAGAACTTGTTTTGCTCGGCGCCCAGAATCTGAACGCCGCAATCGTCGGACGCTTCGTGATGGGTTACGGGCGCGCTGAACGTCACCGGCAGGCCGGCCTGGCCTGCCTTTTCTTCGATCCGTTCTCTCCAGTCCGTATGGATTTCGCCGGAGAGGTAGACATTCCAAGCCATCAGGCAGCGCCCTTGACGGTGATTCCCTTCTCGGCGAGGTGGCTCTGCAGTTCGCTGGCCTGGAACATCTCACGGATGATGTCGCAGCCGCCCACGAATTCACCCTTTACATAAAGCTGCGGGATGGTCGGCCAGTTGGAGTATTCCTTGATTCCCTGGCGAAGGTCGTCGTTTTCGAGAACGTTGACGCCCTTGTAGTCGACGCCGAGATAGTCAAGAATCTGCACTACCTGACCGGAAAAACCGCATTGCGGGAAAGTAGGCGTGCCCTTCATGAACAGCACGACGTCGCTGCTTTTGACTTCACTGTCGATGAATTCGTTGATTACGGTCATGGAACGTTTCCTTTTCGCTGCCGGGTAAAAGGCCCGGAGGTTTCGGTGTCGTCCGTAAATAGCTCCGTACCAGTCAGATTTCCAGTCCCTTGTGGGATGTCGTCCGAGGAATCGGAAAAGCCGCGGCGCGGGCCGCGACTTTTCGTGGAAGTGTGGCGTTGATCAGAAGTTCAGGCACTTTTCGAGAAGGCCGGCGTCCGGATATTTGGCGTTGGGGCCGAATTCCGCATAGCAACCCGCCGTCCAGGCGTAGGCGGTGTTGTCGAAAGGCTTTGCAACCGGCGAGTGACCCGGAGCCTTGAAAACTTTCATGGGCTGAGCGGACTGTGCGCCGCCGCGCATGGGCGCTGCGAGTTTTGCCTTCAGGCAGGCTTCCTTGTTGGATTCGGTGCCGCTTGCCTTGACGGTCTTGCCGTTGGAGCATCGGACTTCGCGGATGGTATCGGCGCTTGCCGGCGTTGTGACAGTTGTGGACATTGTTGCGAGGACTGCCAGCGAAGCAAGGGTGGTTACGATCTTTTTCATAGGTTCTCTCCATATATCCGCATCCCCATCGGATGCAGGAACAGAAGTAGACCTTTGCAACTGAACGTTGCCGAAACGACCGGTTCACCCACAGTTCATGTGGAAAAACTGTTTTGCAATGCTTTGAAAAGTCAGTCGGGCGCGCTCGTCTGCAGTGCCAGCGCGTGCAGCACGCCGCCCATATTTCCCTGCAGTGCGTTGTAGACCATCTGGTGCTGCTGGACGCGTGATTTGCCGCGGAAGCTTTCAGAAACCACTTCCGCCGCATAGTGATCGCCATCGCCTGCCAGATCCCTGATGGTCACCTTCGCGTCCGGTATGGCCGTCTTGATCATCGTTTCAATGTCTCCGGCGTTCATCGGCATGTTCGGTCTCCTGTACTGCGGATTGCGGCGTTGCAGGCCGAATCCGTCTCCTTGCTTTACCGGTTCGATCCGGTCATTCGCATCATCAGCCTTCCATATAGGAAGGAAACCACGATTCATGCGCCGTGCGCAATTGGGATACGGGAATGCTCAGCAAATCGCCCAATCTCAATTCCTGGCCGCTTACAGTTCCGATGATGCGGAAGGGAACGCCGGCGCCCTCAGCATTCAGGCAAACAAAATTGGCCAGCTCCGCCGGGATCGTCGCCACGTAGCGCGCCTGGTCTTCGCCGAAGAGCTGGGCGTGCAATAGGCCGTCATTGTGGGAGATTTCGATGTCCATTCCCTTGTTTGAGGCAATCGCCATTTCGGCGAGGCATATCGCCAGACCTCCGTCCGAGATGTCGTGGCAGGACGAAAACTGGCCGTTGCCGATGGCGGATCGAATGAAATCGCCGTTGCGCCGCTCGATTGCGAGATCAACCGGCGGCGGCGGGCCGTCTCTCTGATCGAGGCAATCGCGCATATAGGCCGACTGACCAAGATGCGCGCCGTCGCCGCCAAACAGAACCACGGCGTCGCCGTCCTTTGCGCCGCTGACGCGCGCCATGTTCGCCCAGTCGGCGATCAGGCCGACGCCGGCGATGGTCGGGGTCGGCAGGATCGCCTCTCCATTCGTTTCGTTGTAGAGAGATACATTGCCCGAAACGATCGGGAAACCGAGCGCGCTGCAGGCCTCGCCCACGCCCTCGATCGCCTTGACGAATTGCCCCATGATCTCGGGACGTTCGGGATTGCCGAAATTAAGATTGTCGGTCGCCGCCAGCGGAAGCGCGCCTGTCGCGGTCAGATTGCGCCAGCACTCGGCGACCGCCTGTTTGCCGCCTTCAAACGGATCCGCCTCGCAATAGCGCGGCGTGACGTCGGAGGAAAAGGCGAGCGCTTTGGCGGGATGGCCGTCGACTCGCACCACGCCGGCGTCTCCGCCGGGAATCTGCAGGGTGTTGGCCTGGATCAGCGTGTCATATTGCTCGTATACCCAGCGCTTTGACGCGTTGTTGGGAGATCCCAGGACCTTAAGCAGCGCCTCGCCATAGTCTTCCGGTTCGGAGATCTGGTCTGCGGGGAGGGGAGAGTAGAGTCCCGTCTCACGCCACGGCCTGTCATATTCGGGCGCTTCGTCGCCGAGTTCGCGAATCGGCAGATTGGCGACTTCGTCCTTCTGGTGGAATACCCTGAAGCGCAGGTCGTCCGTGGTCTTGCCGACGATTGCGAAATCCAGTCCCCATTTGCGGAATATCGCCTCGGCGTCTGCTTCCAGTTCGGGGCGAAGCACCATCAGCATGCGTTCCTGGCTTTCGGAAAGCATCATTTCGTAGGCGCTCATACGGTCTTCGCGCACCGGCACCTTGTCGAGATCGAGTTCGATGCCAAGGCCGCCCTTGGCGCCCATTTCGACAGCGGAACAGGTCAGGCCGGCAGCCCCCATGTCCTGAATGGCGATGACGGCGCCGGACGCCATCAGCTCAAGACAGGCTTCGAGCAGGCATTTTTCGGTGAACGGGTCGCCAACCTGGACGGTCGGGCGTTTTTCCTCGATCGATTCGTCGAATTCCGCTGACGCCATGGTTGCTCCGCCGACGCCGTCGCGACCGGTCTTGGCGCCCAGATACACGACCGGCAGGCCGACGCCTTCCGCCTTCGAATAGAAAATCGCATCCGCTTTCGCGAGCCCCGCCGCAAAGGCGTTGACCAGGCAATTGCCGTTATAGCGCGCGTCGAACTGCACCTCGCCGCCGACCGTCGGCACGCCGAACGCATTTCCGTACCCGCCAATGCCGGCGACCACGCCGGAAACGAGATGGCGGGTCTTGGGATGGTCCGGCTCGCCGAAACGCAGCGCGTTCATGGCGGCGATGGGTCTTGCGCCCATGGTGAAGACGTCGCGCAGAATGCCGCCGACGCCGGTCGCCGCCCCCTGGTACGGTTCGATATAGGAGGGGTGATTGTGGCTTTCCATCTTGAAGACCACGCAGTCGCCGTCGCCGATATCGACGACGCCGGCGTTTTCACCCGGTCCCTGGATCACCTGCGGGCCTTCCGTCGGCAGGGTTCGCAGCCATTTCTTGGAGGATTTGTAGGAGCAGTGCTCGTTCCACATGGCCGAGAAGATGCCGAGTTCGGTAAAGCTCGGCGCACGGCCAATTAGATCAATGATCCTCTGATATTCATCTTCCTTGAGCCCGTGGGCTTCCACCATCTCCGGGGTAATCGCGATATCGTTGGGAATGTTCATGTCGACCAGGTGTATGTCATTGTTCTTTTCAGGCGCAGGACGAGGAATCGCCTGTCCAGCGCTTCAAGTCCGTGTTGATTCGCGCGCCGACGGGTTGGTCCATCAGCGGGCCGTAGGCGTCGATGGTCGCCGGATCGCCATGCGCCTCGATAACCGCCAGCGGCTTGCCGTTCGGGTCGCGTTTCGGCACGACCAGAATGCGTGGACGTCCGCTGAAGGAATTGAGTTCCGGCGCCATGCGATAGGTCCTGAAGTCGGCGTCATTCGAACGGAACCAGCATTCACGCGCCGCCAGCGCCACCTGTTCCATGGCGGGCAGCGCCTTCTTGTTCGTTTTGTAGGCGCTGTTGCCCGGACCGGTGGACTGGCATCCCGTTAACCCGGCGAGGGCTGAAAGCGTCAGGGCCAGCGTCGGTACATTTTTCATCATCCGGGTTCGCCTTGCTTGTTCACGCCGCGATGTCGAGCGCCGCCCGGAAAAGGCCGGCGCCGTCCTCGCCGCCATGGGCCGGCTCGATCAGATCTTCCGGGTGGGGCATCATGCCGAGCACATTGCCGTTCTCATTGATGATTCCAGCGATGTCGTTCATCGATCCGTTCGGGTTGCTTCCGTTCGCATAGCGGAAGACAACGCGGCTGCTATCCTCGAGACGCGCCAGCGTGTCCGCGTCGGCGTAGTAATTGCCGTCGTGATGCGCGACGGGGCAGCGGATCACCTGGCCCGCCTCATACTGGCTGGTGAAGCAAGTCTGCGCATTTGTAACCTCGAGCGAGACTTCCTTGCAGACGAATTTCAGCGACGCGTTGCGCATCAGCGCGCCAGGCAGCAGGCCAGCTTCCAGCAAAATCTGGAAGCCGTTGCAGACGCCCAGTACGCGCACGCCGGCCGCGGCCTTTTCGCGAACCGCGTCCATCACGGGCATGCGGGCGGCGATGGCCCCGCAGCGCAGGTAATCTCCGTAGGAGAAACCGCCCGGCACAACGATCAGGTCTACATCTGGAATTTCGGTCTCGGTCTGCCAGACAGTCACGGGCGGCGCGCCCGAGATCTTCGTCAGCGCGGCAATCATGTCCCGGTCGCGGTTGAGGCCGGGGAGGAGGAGAACTGCGGACTTCATGAATCGAATCTGTGCAAACGAGGGTGTCGGATGTCCGTTCCTTAGCGTATGTGGCGGTCAATTGCGATAGTTCGCAGCTTTCTTTCCCCGCGGAACTGATGCATAGATTGTTTTAGGCATAAAGTATTCCGTCGGGCGGGAGCGTGTGATGAGCGAAGACGAAACACGGGTCGAGAAAGGCATATCCCTGGATTTCAGGGATCGCATGTCCTATGGCGACTATCTGAAGCTGGACACGCTGCTTGCGGCTCAGGAGCCCCTCACCAAAAGCCACGACGAAACCCTTTTCATCGTGATTCACCAGGTTCAGGAGCTCTGGATCAATCTCATCGTGCACGAGCTCGAACTGGCGATCGCCAAGATGCGCAGCGATGAAACCGGGATAGCCTTCAAGGCGCTCGCCCGCATATCGCGGGTGCAGGAACAACTGATCTCGGCCTGGGACGTGCTGTCGACCATGACGCCGTCCGACTATCTGACGTTCCGCAACCAGCTTGGCCAGTCGTCAGGCTTCCAGTCCTATCAGTACCGGCTTGTCGAAATTCTGCTGGGCGCCCGCGACAGGCGCATGCTCGGGCCCCACAAACATCGGCCGGAGATTTATGAAAGGCTGGAGACGGCGTTTAATGCGCCAAGCATTTACGACGAGGCGATCGCCGTCGTGGCAAGGGCCGGTTTCGATGTTCCACGCGGCTTGCTGGACCGCGATTTCTCGCAGAGCCGTCCCTCAAGCGAGGCGCTGAGCGATATCTGGCTTGCGATTTATCGAGCGCCGCAGAAGCATTTCGAGCTCTACGAATTGGCCGAAGAACTGGTCGACGTGGAGGACCATTTCCAGCAATGGCGGTTCCGGCACATGAAGACCGTGGAGCGCATCATTGGTCACAAGACCGGAACAGGCGGATCGTCCGGCGTCGGCTTCCTGAAAACCGCGCTGGAGAAAAGCTTCTTTCCGGAACTGTGGGAAATCAGAACCCGGCTATGAGCCGCCGCCCAGCGCTTCGCCGCTACAGAATGTCGACCGCGTAGTCTTCGATCACCGTATTGGCGAGCAGCTTCTCGCACATGGCGGACAGTTTCATGCGAGCGGCTTCCTTGTCCGCCCCGTCCATTTCCACGTCGAAGACCTTGCCCTGACGGACCTGGCCAACGCCGTCGAAACCCAGCGTTCCCAGAGCGCCCTCGATCGCCTTGCCTTGCGGGTCGAGAACGCCGTTCTTGAGGGTGACGGTTACACGCGCCTGTATCACGATCCTGTTTCCCGTTTCCTGTCCGGTTATTTGACCAGAACCGGTCCGCTGCGCGGGGGTTCATTGCCATTGACGATACCGAGCCGTCTGGCGACTTCCTGATATGCGTCGACCAGGCCGCCCATATCGCGCCGGTAGCGATCCTTGTCGAGCTTGTCCTGGGTCTCGATGTCCCACAGGCGGCAATTGTCCGGCGATATCTCGTCGGCGACGACGATTCGCATCATGTCGCCTTCGTAGAGCCGGCCGCACTCGATCTTGAAATCGACGAGTTGGATGCCGACGCCCATGAACAGGCCGGAGAGAAAGTCGTTGACGCGGATGGCGAGCGCCATGATGTCGTCGATTTCCTGCGGATTTGCCCATCCGAACGCGGTGATGTGTTCTTCCGAGACCATCGGATCGTCGAGTTCGTCCGACTTGTAGTAGAATTCGATGATCGAACGGGGCAGCATCGTGCCTTCGTCGATGCCCAGCCTCTTCGCGAGAGAGCCGGCTGCGACATTGCGCACGACGATCTCGAGCGGAATGATTTCCACCTCCTTGATCAACTGCTCGCGCATATTGACGCGGCGGATGAAATGGGTGGGAATGCCGATGCGGTTCAATTGCTCGAAGATAAACTCGGATATCCTGTTGTTCAGGACGCCCTTGCCTTCGATGACATCATGCTTCTTGGCGTTGAAGGCGGTGGCGTCATCCTTGAAGAACTGGATAAGCGTGCCAGGTTCAGGTCCTTCGTAGAGGACCTTGGCCTTGCCCTCATAGATGCGGCGTCGACGACTCATTGTAAACTCTGGTTTCTGCAGATTGCTTTGATCCGCTGCATTTGGATGGAGAAATCTCGCCTTGCTGTAGCTGAAATGCGAAGATTTCACAATCGGCATATAATATCGAAAAGAAAGGATTACAGCCACCGAACCGGCTGATGTCTCGAGACGGTGATTGATCTTTGTTCCGGTATTCGGTTATGAGGTCGGACCGAAACCCGGCAATCTTTATGCCACGGCCAAATGGAAGACTTCTGGAGATCTGAACATGAGCGGTATGGACGATCGCAGCGACGCCTATGAGAACAAGTTCGCTCACGACGAGGAATTGCGGTTCAAGGCGGAAGCCCGCCGCAACAAACTGTTGGGACTGTGGGCGGCCGAACACCTCGGAAAAGCCGGTGATGAAGCCGAAGCCTACGCCAAAGAGGTAGTGCTTGCCGATTTCGAAGAAGCCGGAGACGCTGACGTCTTCCGCAAGATTCGCGGCGATTTCGACGCGGCCGGCGTGGAGCAGTCCGATCACCAGATCCGGCGCACGATGGACGAATTGATGCAAGTCGCAAAACAGCAGGTGATTTCTGAGTAAAATCGAATCATCGGCGCCAGCAACGGACGCCGTCACGATGCCCTTCAGCGATGCCTTGAGACGGGGTGAAACGAACCTCACCCTGTGGTCTTTCCTGTATGCGAAGCAGCCGCTCGAATTGTTTGCGCGCAGTAGCGTGGATTCCATAGTCCTCGACGCCCAGCACGGCGCCTATGGCGAATCGGATTTGGTCGATTCGATCGGCGTCTGCAAGGCGGCGCAAAAACCGGTTCTCGTTCGGGTTCCCGTGGATCGTCCGGATCTCGCAAGCCGGGTCCTTGATTTCGGCGCTGACGGGGTGATTGCTCCGATGATCAATTCCGCGAAGCAGGCGAGCGTTTTTGCCGCGGCTTGCAAATATCCGCCGCTGGGCGAGCGGTCATGGGGTCCCGTTCGCGACCTGGTGTTATCGCAATCTCCGGATCCAAAGAGCTACTTCACCTCTCGCAATGCGCAAACACTCGCTCTGGCGATGGTGGAAACGCGCGACGCGGTCCTGAATATCGACGAGATACTCGCGGTCGAAGGTATCGACGGCATTTTCGTCGGTCCCGCCGACCTGTCCATAAGCTGGACCGGCGGCGCTCTGATGGAGCCCGCCACAGAAGAACTGCAGAATGTGATCGCCAGGATTGCGAAGAAAATCACCGCTGCGGGCAAGATCGCCGGTGTATACGTCACCGAGACGAAAGATATCGGTCGCTATCACGCGCTGGGCTATCGATTGATCACCTGCACGTCCGATTTGGCGTTGCTCCAGGCGGGCGTCAACAACGTCATGAAGGCCGCAAAGGATCAGGTTTCCTAAGCCGGCAGCCGCCCCAGAAAGCGTGAAAACACCATGAGGCCTTCGGGCCAGGGGCCGAAGCCGGCCTCGTCGTTGATGTGCCCGGCCTCACCGGCGTCCATCATCAGCGATCCCCATGCGGCCGCGATCTCGTCCGCGACGTCATAGCTGCAGAACGGATCGTCGCGACTGGCGATGACAACCGACGGGAAGGGCAGGGGATCGCGCGAGTAGGGGCCAAAGGTCTGAAGATGCCGCGGCCGGATTTTCGGATTGGCGACGTCCGGAGGCGCGACAAGCAGCGCGCCGGAAACCAGATGGCCGATTTGCGGAACAGTCTTGATCGTCGCCGCGACGCCGAGCGAATGCGCGACAATGACAACCGGTTTCGTAGCCTCTACCACAGCCTTGCAGATGTTCTCCATCCAGTCCTCGCAGACCGGCTTGGACCAGGCTTCCTGTTCGACGCGCCGCGCGGTTGACAGCTTGGCCTCCCAGCGCGACTGCCAGTGCTGTGGTCCCGAGTTCTTGTAGCCGGGTACGATGAGGATATCTGCTTCGGAGGCTTTCATGGTCTCTGATCAGTTTGCTGAACGATCTCAGCCGAAGACCCTTTTGAAGATCGTATCGACCTGCTTCGTGTGGTAGCCGAGATCGAATTTCTCGCGAAGATCCTCTTCGGAAAGAGCGGCGCGTACGTCCTTGTCCGCCAGCAGTTCCGTTAGAAAATCCTTTCCATCCTCCCAGACCTTCATCGCGTTGCGCTGGACCAGCCGGTAGGCGTCCTCGCGGCTGACGCCTGCCTGGGTCAAAGCAAGCAGCACGCGCTGCGAATGCACCAGCCCCTTGAACTTGTTCAAATTGGCCAACATGGTTTCGGGATAGACGACCAGCTTCTCAATGACGCCCGTCAGGCGCGCCAGGGAAAAATCTAGCGTTACGGTGGCGTCCGGACCGATCATGCGTTCGACCGAGGAGTGCGAAATGTCGCGCTCGTGCCATAGCGCGACGTTCTCCATCGCCGGCATCGCATAGGAGCGCACCATGCGTGCGAGGCCTGTCAGGTTTTCCGTCAGCACCGGATTGCGCTTGTGCGGCATCGCGGACGAGCCTTTCTGGCCAGGCGAAAAATATTCCTCGGCTTCCAGCACTTCCGTGCGCTGCAGATGGCGGATTTCGACGGCCAGTCTTTCCACAGAGGAGGCGATCACGCCGAGCGTTGCGAAGAACATGGCGTGCCGGTCGCGCGGTATAACTTGCGTGGACACCGGCTCGGCTTTCAGGCCCATCGCGCTCGCCACATGCTCCTCGACCCGCGGATCGATATTGGCGAAGGTGCCGACGGCGCCCGAGATCGCGCAGGTTGCGATTTCCTCGCGGGCTGCTTCCAGCCGCTTTCGGCACCGTTCGAACTCGGCGTAAGCGTAGGCCATTTTGACGCCGAAGGTGGTCGGCTCCGCGTGAATGCCGTGGCTTCGGCCAATGGTGATCGTGTCTTTATGCTCCAGGGCGCGCTTTTTCAGTGCTTCCAGCAACTTGTCCATGTCTGCAAGCAGGATATCGCTCGCCTTGACCAGCTGTACGTTGAAGCACGTGTCGAGAACGTCCGACGAGGTCATGCCCTGATGAACAAAACGGGCGTCCGGTCCGACAATCTCTGCAAGGTGGGTCAGGAAGGCGATGACATCGTGCTTGGTTTCCCGCTCGATCTCGTCGATCCGGTCGACATTGAACTCGGCGGCGTTGCCGTTTTCCCAAATCGTTTCGGCGGCGCTTTTCGGAATAACGCCAAGTTCGGCAAGAGCGTCGCAGGCGTGCGCCTCAATCTCGAACCAGATGCGGAACTTCGATTCCGGGGACCAAATGGTTGTCATTTCAGGGCGGGAATATCTGGGAATCATGGGTTCTTGCAGTTGTTGGAGGGAACGGCCCGCCTGCTAGCAGATATCGCCTGCGATCTCAACGCAAAGCTTTCGCCATCACGTAGCTGGCCAGAGCAAGCAGGGGAAGCCCCAGAGGCAGGAAGTAGCGGCTGCCCATGACAAGAAACTGAAAAACAGCCGCAATTCCAGACGCGGCGATATAGAACGGCCAGAACCATCCGAGAGCCCTCGGATGGTAGTATCCGTTCGAATACTGAAAGCTGACGGCGAAGACAATCGCCGTTGCCGCGATCGTCAGGATTACGAGGCACAGAAATGATGCTGAAACACGGGCGGTGAACGGCTTTTCGGCGGCGATGCGCCGGGCGACGAGCCAGGCCGGCGAAAAGCCGGCGAGTCCGCCTGCAAAATAGAGCGCGACCAGGGCATTGGCGTTGAGCGTATGACCATCCAGCCAGAAGCGCAGATCGACCAGCACGGTCGCCGCCATCGCCGTTCCCCACAGGAGTGAGCCGATGGCCAGGGCGCGGATCGATGGCTGCCTGCGGCGGTGATTCACGAGGTCAGCCGCACTCCGTCGCGGCGGCGCGGATCGCATCGATGTTTTTCCTGTAGTGCTCTTCTGTTCCGCCTTTGAAAACCGCAGAGCCGGCGACGAAAACATTGACGCCTGCCGCAGCGGCGAGGGGAGCGGTTTCCGGCGTGACGCCGCCGTCGATTTCGAGGTCTATCGGGCGGTCGCCGATCATGGCGTCGATACGGCGCGCCTTGTCGAGAACGCCGCCGATGAATTTCTGGCCGCCGAAGCCCGGGTTGACGCTCATCACCAACACCAGATCAATCATGTCGATGACCGCCTCCAGCGCGTGTTCCGGAGTAGCGGGATTGAGAGATACGCCCGCTTTTTTCCCGAGAGCGCGGATCGCCTGGACGGATCGATGAAGATGCGGTCCCGCTTCCGCATGCACCGTAATGATGTCGCAGCCGGCGTCCGCAAAGGCTTCCAGGTAGGGGTCGCAAGGCGCGATCATCAGATGGCAGTCAAACGTTGCTTGTGTATGGTGCCGCAGCGCCTTGATGACGTCGGGGCCATAGGAGATATTCGGCACGAAATGACCGTCCATGACATCCAGATGCACCCAGTCAGCGCCGGCCGCGACGACGTCGCGCACTTCCTGGCCAAGCTTGGAAAAGTCGGATGCAAGGATGGACGGGGCGATCTTGACGGGGCGATTCATTCGTTGGCTCGGTCGTTGTTGGTGTTTGGCTCAGCCTCTAGCACCTCGGCCGTCCGGTTACAAACCGCCATTCAGCCCTGTGAATCGCCAAATAGGGTCCGCCATGCGGGCATGACGTCGCCCGGCGCCGGCGCGGCCTCATAAACCCCTCGAGCGATTGCGCGCGCCATGACCGCGCCTGCGGCTGCGCACATCTCGAGCATCTGGTCCGAATCCGGACGCTGTCCGCTTGCGCCGGTGGCGAGTGCGAAGACCAGATCGCCGTCATGGGCCGTGTGGGTCGGCCAGATGGCGCGGGCGAAACCGTCATGCGCGGATATTGCGAGCCGCTTGGCTTCCGCCTTGGTCAGAACCGCGTCGGTCGCGATGACGCCGATCGTCGTATTGGTTCCGTATTGCGGGCTCCGACCGCGCTGCATCTCGCGGAACTTGATGCGCAGCTCGGTTGCAGTCTTGCCGAATTCTCCCGGCAAGCCCAGGCCGCCGAATTCGCCGTCGATTTCAAAAGGCGCGGCCCAGAAATGCGGCCCCTCGCCGACCAGAACCGATCCCACCGGATTGACCGCGACAAGCGCGCCGAGGGTGAAGCTGTCGGCAACGCCGCAGGACGAGGAGCCCAGGCCGCCCTTGACGATCGCCGTCAGCGCGCCATAGCCGGCGCCGGCTGTGCCGACGTCGAAGGCCTTCCCCGCGTTTTGTGCGGCTGCGTATCCGAGTTCGCGATAGGGAGAATACCGCCCCCAGTCCTTGTCTCCGCCGTTGGTGAGGTCGAAGATAATGGCAGAAGGCACAATGGGAATCCGGAAATCGCCAGTCTGGAAGCCGACGCCCTGTTCGCGCAGGGCCGCCTGGACCCCCGAGGCGGCGTCGAGGCCAAACGCCGAACCGCCGGAAATCGCGATGGCGTCGATATGTTCGACGGCGTTGTGCGGTTCAAGGAGATCGGTCTCGCGGGTGCCCGGCGCACCGCCGAGAACCTGCACGGCCGCTGTCGCCGGTTTCGGGCAGACAAGAGCGGTCACGCCCGATTTCAGAGTATCGTCAGCGGCGTTGCCCACAAGCAACCCGTCGACGTCGGTTATGAGATTGAACGGTCCTGTTTTCACGCAATACCTCTGATCGAAAAGGTCACTGGCTTTCAGCCGGGACAAACTCGACGTCCCGCCAGACCATAAGGCGCATGGGATTGTCTCGCCGGTTGCCGTCGGCTGCAAAGGAGATCGGACCAAGCGCCGTTCGGAACGCGCCTTTGGACATTTCCTGCGCTACGCTGGTGTCGGCCATTTCCGCTGACCGTTTGGCTGCGAGCGCGATCTGGGCTGCGGCGAAAGCCGGTATGCGGTATCCGTTCGGAAGCGTCTCGGTTCTCTCGAAAACGGCGCGGGCGGCGGCCGCCGTGTCAAGCGTTTCGGCGCCAGGCAACATGACCGCGAAAACGCCATTGGCGAGCGGCGGATCTGCGTCCGGCGCATTCAGCGCATCGCCGCCCATGAAGGTCAACTCCAGCCCGGCTTCCGCAGCGTCTCGTGCGATTATCGCCGCGTCAGGGCGGTCTCCGCCGAGGAAAATATGCGTTGCCCCGGATTTCTCGAGCCGCCGCACAAGCGGAAACTGCTTTTCCTGCGATGGGCGGTAATTGTCGACGAACACCGGCTTGATGCCTGTTGTTTCTAGCGCCAGGCGCACGGACTCGGCGAGTTCGCGACCATAGACGGTGCCGTCGTCGATGAGCGCCAGCGGCTTGCCCGACCATTGCGTGGCGATTATTTCGGCAATCTTGGCTGATTCATCTGCGACGCTCGGGGCCAATCTGTAAAACTCCCAACCGAAACGGTCGGCGTCTTCTGAAACGAGTTCAGAACGCACACCGAGGGTGATTGCCGGAATATCTGAAGACGAAAGTATCGGCAGGGCCGACGCCAGGCTCTCCATGCACAGGAAGCCGATGACCACGTCCACGCCGGCCTCGACAAACGCGCTGGCCGCATCCGCGCCGCTTTCGGCGTCGCAATTGTCCGGTTCGTCGACAATGTCGACGATTGATCCGGGGGCCGTATCGGCAAAAATTCTGACCCCTTGGTCGACCTGTTTGCCGAGAATGGAGAAATTGCCGTCAGAAGGCGCGAATATGCCGATGCGCAGGCCTTTTGGACGCGACTGCGCATGCGCCATTCCGGTTGGATCCACCAACATGGCGAAAAAGAGCGCAGCCAGCAGCCTGTTGGACCTGAATTTTACCATGTGTTGTCGGCTTTCGGAGCGCATTCCTGTTGGTTCGGCGAACGCATCTGACGAATTCGTTCATTCTGACGCTGACGAAAGCAGCCTGAAAGGATGCCGTCGCCAGCGCTGGTCCACCGGCCTGATTTGGACACGAGCAGGTGGCGTTCGTCAATGTGAGGGTTAGAAAAATCGAACAGGCGGCCTCACCGCAAACCGGGCTTGTCATCGCTCGAAGCGCAAGAAAAATTCACCGGTGGTGCTTTCATTCAAAGCCAATCCATTTATGTAGGACGATACGCCGCGGACGTCGCTGCGGCGTCGGAGTATGCAATTGTTGGACAGCAAAACAGTTAACGCACAGGATTATCGGGACGCCATGGCGCATTACGCCGGCCATGTGCAGCTCGTCACCACAGAGCATGAGGGCGTTCGCCGCGGGGTTACGGTGACGGCGGCGTGCTCGGTTTCCGATAATCCTCCCACGGTTCTGGTCTGCCTGAACCGATCCAATGCGAGCAACGGAATATTTCTCGACAGGGGGTATTTTGCGCTCAACACGCTGGCGGTTCAGCATCAGGAAATGGCTGCGGCGTTCGCCGGATTCGACAACAAGACTGCTGACGAACGGTTCGCCATGGCTCGGTGGGATACGCTCGTCACCGGATGCCCGACCTTGATGGACGCCACGGCTGTTTTTGATTGCCGGCTGATTGAGCATAAGATCGTCGCGACACACATGATCCTGTTCGGGGAAGTGGTCGGCTTGCGTGAAACCGAAAACCAGCAGGCGCTGATGTTTCTGGAACGCACCTGGAGAACCTTGTAGTCAGATGTCGAAAAACGAAATCAATGCCTTTCCCGCGACAATCGATGAAACGCAGGCGCTTCTCGAAGGTCAGGACTACGTCGCAAGCCGCGCGCTTTCCACCGTTTTGTATCTGGGGCTCAAGATGCGCCGGCCGATCTTCCTCGAAGGAGAGGCGGGCGTCGGCAAGACTGAAATCGCCAAGGTGCTTTCTCAGGCGTTGGGCCGGCCGCTGATCAGACTGCAATGCTACGAGGGTCTGGATATCTCGTCGGCAGTCTATGAATGGAACTATCCGGCGCAAATGCTGGAGATCCGCATGGCTGAAGCCACCGGAGAGACCAGTCGCGACAGTATAGAGAAGGGTATATTTTCCGAACGCTACCTGATCAAGCGTCCCGTTTTGCAGGCGGTGTCGGCGCCGGAGGGCGAAGCGCCCGTCTTCCTGATCGACGAACTCGATCGCACAGACGAGGCCTTCGAGGCTTTTCTCCTCGAAATCCTTTCCGACAACCAGGTGACGATTCCCGAAATTGGTACGATCAGGGCGTCGGAACCGCCGATCGTGATCATCACGACCAACCGGACGCGCGAGATCCACGACGCCTTGAAGCGGCGTTGCCTCTATCATTGGGTGGATTACCCGGACGCAGCAACGGAGCTCGAGATCATCAGACGCAAGGTGCCGGGCTGCAACGAGGATCTGTCGGCCGAGATTGTCGCCTATGTTCAGAAATTGCGCGAGATTGAGCTTTTCAAGAACCCGGGCGTCGCCGAAACGATCGACTGGGCGACGGCCTTGACCGAACTCGACAAACTGGCGCTTGATCCGGAAACCGTGTCAGACACGTTGGGAACGCTCCTGAAATACCAGGACGACATCGCCCGGATCGAGGGCAGCGAAGGTCGGAAAATCCTCGAAGAGGTTAAAGTCGATCTGTCGCCGGCGCAGTAGAGTGAGATGACCACAACCGACAAGGCAGTGGAGACCGGCCGACTGGCCGACAATATCGTATTTTTCGCGCGAACACTGCGGAAGGCCGGCATGCGGATCGGACCGGCGGCCGTTCGCGACGCGATCGAAGCGGTTCGCGCCGGCGGCATCGGCTCTCGCGAGGATTTCTACTGGACGCTGCACGCCGTTCTCGTCAATCGCCGCGAGGATCATGTCCTGTTCGATGAGGCGTTTCGGCTCTTCTGGCGGTCGCGCGATCTTGTCGAAAAGATGCTGGAGTTGTTTTCACCCGTGGCGCCGCCTAATCGGCCGCGAGAGAAGCCCCGCGCCGGTGAAACGCGAATCAACGACGCGCTTGCCGAAAATCGCCGCAATCCGCCGACGCGTGACACGCCGCCGGAGATCGAGGTGGACGCGCGGCAATCGAGTTCCGGGACGGAAGTCCTCAAATCGCTGGATTTTGCGCAGATGACGGCCTCCGAGATGGAAGAGGCGAAGCGGGCTCTCGGTCGATTGATGTTGCCCGTGGATATGGTTCGAACGCGCCGCTATCGACGCGCGTCGAACGGGCGGCAGATCGATCCGCGCGCCACTATGCGAACCGCTCTGAGACGCGGCGGCTCGATCATATTGCCCGAGTTTCGAAAACGCAGGGAGATCCATCCGCCGCTGGTCGTTCTGGCCGATATCTCCGGATCCATGAACCAGTACACGCGCATTTTCCTGCATTTCCTGCATCTTCTCACCGAGAAGCGCCGCAAGGTGCACACATTTCTCTTCGGCACACGATTGACGAATGTCACCCGGCAGATGCGTTTCAAGGATCCAGACGTCGCGGTCGAGGAATGTTCGGCGGCCGTGGAGGACTGGTCAGGCGGCACGCGTATCGCCGAGACGCTGGAAGAGTTCAATCGTCTGTGGTCGCGGCGTGTGCTTTCGCAGGGCGCGGTTGTGTTGTTGATCACCGACGGTCTGGAGCGGGAGGTCGATAACGATCTCGAAGCGCAGATCGAGAGGTTGCATAAATCCTGCCGACGGCTGATCTGGCTTAATCCGTTGCTGCGTTTCGACGGGTTCGAGGCGCGGGCAGGCGGTGTGAGAAAGATGCTCCCGCATGTTGACGAGTTCCGCGCCGTGCACAATCTTAACGCCATATCCGACCTGGTCGCAGCACTGGACGGTAGCGGCAGGGCCGATGTGGATCCACGACGGTTTCTGTAGGTGGCCTGACCCGAGGGAGATTTTTCATGAGCGAAGCTGACACTATTCAGGATCCGCTCTCCATTGCGGAGAAATGGAAGCAGGAAGGACGGGAGGTTGCGATCGCCACCGTCGTTCAGACCTGGGGATCGGCGCCGCGACCCGTAGGCAGCCATCTTGTGATCGATGGCGAGGGCAACTTCCAGGGGTCCGTATCGGGCGGCTGTGTCGAAGGCGCGGTGGTGAGCGAAGCCCTGGACGTTATCGACGCCGGTAAATCGAAGATGCTGGAATTCGGCGTCGCCGATGAGACGGCCTGGCGGGTAGGGCTCTCCTGTGGCGGAAAAATATCCGTCTATGTCGAAAGGCTGGTTTAGACGGTGGATTTTCAACTCCTCAAAAAACTCAATGCGGAGCGGGCGGCGCGGCGCGCTGTCATCCACGTCACGGGCGTTGACGACGACGACGAACAACTCGTTCTGGAGCAGGATGAGATATCCGGAGAACTGGGAGAGGCGGTCGTCGGAGCTTTCAATTCGGGCAAATCGTCGATGGTCGAGATTGCCGGGCGCAGACAGTTCCTCAATGTCTACGTTCCTCCGGCGCGCATCGTCGTCGTCGGCGCAGTCCACATCAGCCAGGCCCTTGCGCCCATGGCGAAACTTGCCGGTTTCGATGTGCGCATCATTGACCCGCGCACGGCTTTCGCCACGGAAGTGCGGTTCGTCGATGTCGATCTGGCGGCGGAATGGCCTGATGAAGCGCTTAAAGCCCATCCGCTCGACGCCTATACCGCGCTTGCGGCGCTGACCCACGATCCCAAGATCGACGATTACCCGCTGCAGGCGGCGATCGATGCGGAATGCTTCTATATCGGCGCGCTCGGTAGCCGAAAAACCCATGCGTCCCGAGTGGCGCGGCTTATCAAGGCGGGCAAGTCCGAGGCGGAGATCGGACGCATTTCCGCGCCCATCGGCCTTGATATCGGCGCGGCAAGCCCATCGGAAATCGCAGTCGCAATACTTGCGGACATCATCCAGGCGCTCAGGAAGAGAAAGGCGGTCGCCCCGTGAAATTTGGTCCCGTCGGGCTCGATGACGCACGAGGCTCGGTTCTTGCCCACTCCGTCAAGGCGGGTGCGCGACGGCTGAGAAAAGGCACGGTTCTCGGCGAGGACGAAATCGCCATGCTGCGCGACGCCGGCATTGGTGAAGTTATCGTGGCGAGGCTGGATTCCGGGGACGTCGGAGAGGACGCAGCCGCAGGCACGCTCGGCAATTCCATGGTCGAACCGGGACTGACTGCGGAGCCGGCGTCGACCGGAAGGGTCAATCTCGTTGCGCGCTGGAATGGCCTGTTTCGGGTCGATCGTGACCGGGTTGACGCATTCAACCGCATTGATCCGGCGATAACGCTCGCCACCGTACCAGATTGCACGACCCTTCTGGCGGGCGAGATGGCGGCGACCGTCAAGATCATCCCGCTCGCCGTTTCTGAAAGTCGATTGGCCGATGCGTTTGCGCTTCTGGAGGGAGACGCCATTTTTCGCGTAAAGCCCTTTGAACCGCGCGCCGTCGGTCTGATCGCCACCGAACTACCGTCTCTGAAACCTTCTGTCATGGACAAGACCGCGCGTCTGCTTGCCCAACGGCTCGGCGTCTCTGGCAGCGAAATCAGAACGGAACGTCGCGTTCCTCACGATGCGAAGGCGGTCGCAGACGGTATTCGCGCACTGGCGGAAGACTGCGACATGATCGTCGTCTTCGGAGCGTCAGCAGTGGTGGACGATCATGACGTAATACCGGCTGCGATCGAACTTGCCGGAGGAGCTGTCGAACGCGTCGGCATGCCGGTCGATCCCGGCAATCTTCTGGTGCTCGGAAGCCTTGATCAGATTCCGGTCATCGGTGCGCCCGGCTGCGCGCGCAGCCCGAAGGAAAACGGTTTCGACTGGGTGCTTGCCCGCATCCTCGCCGGTGAAACGCCAACCTCCGACGTTATCGCCGGAATGGGCGTGGGCGGTTTGCTGGCGGAAATACCGAGCAGGCCTTCGCCGCGTCAGGCGGGAGAAACGCCCGGGAGCCTCAAACCTGTGTTGGAGACGATCATTCTCGCCGCCGGCAGATCGAGCCGCATGCAAAAGGGGGCGTCCGGTGACGCCCCGCACAAGCTTCTCGCCGAATTTGACGGGGTTCCTCTGATCCGTCGAACGGTCGAAACGGCTTTGGCGGCCGGCGTCGGTAAAGTTCATGTTGTGACCGGATACCGCGCTGCCGAGATTGAGGCGGCGCTGACAGGGCTCGACGTCAACGTGGTCCATTGCCCGGATTATCAGGACGGCATGGCGTTTTCGCTGCGCGCCGGTCTTGCCGCGCTGTCGGAAAAGACCTCCGGAATGCTGGTCTTGCTTGCGGACATGCCATTTGTCTCGGCGGATGATCTTCGCCGTCTCGCAAAGGCTTTCGATGATGCTGGCGGCCAGTCGATCACTCGCGCAGCCAGCGGGAACAAGCGAGGCAATCCGCTGATTTTGCCCAGAAGCACATTCGCCGCCATCGGCCAGTTGGAAGGCGATGTCGGAGCCAGGAGCATCGTCGCCTCCAGCGGTCTCGATGTCGTCGACGTCGATATCGGAGACGCCGCGCTGATAGACGTGGATACGCGGGAGGCGGTGACGGAAGCCGGAGGCGTATTGAAAGGCTGAGCAGTCCAAGGTTCTCTTTGACGGGTGGAACTGCAGCCCGGCCATTCTACTACCTGTTGATATGCGGTATGTTCAGGTCCTGTTTGGAAATCGGAGGGGGCTGTGATGAATGTGATGGTTGTCGGCGCGGGGCCGACCGGACTGACTGCTGCGGTCGAGCTTGCCAGACGCGGCGTCGATGTCCGTATCGTCGATAAACGCGCCGACGGCTCCGGCTTTTCGCGGGCCGTCGGAATCCTGCCCAAAAGTCTCGAACTTCTGGAGGCGTCGGGCGCAAGCGCACGATTGCTCGATGAAGGCGTCAGAATTCAGCGCGTCCATGTTTTTCAGGGAAAGCAGGAAGTACTCACGGTATCGCTGGGTCAGCAGGGCGCTGACGGTGGTTTCATTCTCGCGTTGGCGCAGGACCGAACGGAAGCGATCCTGCGCGACTGCCTCTCACACCATGGCGTCGCCGTGGAATGGTCGCGAGAACTGACTGATTTCCGGCAGGAGGCCGACTGCGTCCACGCGGTCTTTGCGGACGGCGCGACGGAGGACTTCGACTATCTGGTTGGGGCCGACGGCGTTCGAAGCCACGTTCGCGAGGCGCTTGGCGTCGACTATGACGGGATAGATCTGCCCGAAACCTGGTCGATCGCCGATGTCGACGCAAACGGCTGGCCCTATGACAAGAGCTTCGTCATCTTCAGGCTGGATCATGGTCGCGTGGCGGTGGTCGTGCCGCTCGACGCCAATCGATACCGGGTCATCTCGAATACGGACAACGCGCTTGCGGCGCTGCCTTTGCCGCTGGCGGTCACGAATACCCATCGCGAAGGCGAATTCAAGATATCTGTTCGTCAGGTCGACCGATACGATATCGACCGGGTCTATCTCGCCGGCGACGCAGCCCACTGCCATTCGCCGGTCGGGGGAAGGGGCATGAACCTGGGTATCGACGATGCGGCGGAATTCGCAAGGAGGCTAGCGCAAGGAACGCTCGACGGCTACGGCGAAAGTCGACACGCGCGGGGCCGACGCGTCATCAAGGCCAGCGAGGGACTGAGAAAATTCGTGACGTCGCAATCCGGTGTCAACGCCATTCTGTTTCGCGTGTTGACGGCGGCCATCGGTCGCGTGCCCGCCCTGCAACGCCGTCTTGGCAGGGCGATACTTTACGACTGAACGAAATTTCAGGAAACGGCGTTGGCCGCCGCAAGTCCCTGCTGGATATCCGCAAGCAGGTCCTCCGTGCCCTCCAGGCCGATCTGCAGCCGGATGACCGGTCCTTCCTTCGGCTGCTTTACCACGACCCGGTCACCCAGATAGACGGGCACCGCCAGACTTTCGAAGCCGCCCCAGGAATAGCCGAGACCGAAAATCTCGAGAGCGTCCAGGAAGGCGTCCGCCTTCCTTTTCCAGCGCGACGCCGATGCATCGCCGCCGTCGAGCACGATGGAGAACAGTCCGCTCGAGCCGCTGAAATCGCGTTTCCACAAGTCGTGGCCCGGGAATTCGGGCAGCGCCGGATGCAGAACCCTGGCGACGCCGGCGGCGTCCTGCAGTCGTTGCGCTATGCTCAGCGCGCTTTTTTCATGATGGGCGAGCCTGACCGCCATGGAGCGCAACCCGCGCAACACAAGATAAATGTCGTCCGGTCCGGCGCATACGCCGAGGGTGACATAGGCCTCGTAGAGCTTGTCCCAGTACTTCTCGTTCGCGGACACCATGCCCAGCAGCACGTCCGAATGCCCTGACGGGTACTTCGTTCCGGCGTGTACGACGATGTCGACGCCGAAACTCATCGCCTTGTAGAAGACGGCGGTGGCCCAGGTGTTGTCGAGCATGACAATGGCGTCATGCCGATGGGCGACCTCGACAATCGCCGGGATGTCCTGGATCTCGTAGGTGTTCGAACCCGGCGTCTCTGTGAAGACAATGCTTGTGTTCGGCTTGAACAGTGATTCGATTTCCGCGCCGATCTCCGGGTCGTAGTAGGTGGTTTCTACTCCCATCTTCGCCAGAATCGTGTCGCAGAACCTGCGGGTCGGGCTGTAAACGGAATCGACAACCAGGATATGATCTCCCGCTTTGACTAATCCAAGCAGCGGAACTGTGATCGCGGCAAGCCCGGACGGAACCACGATTGTGCCCGCCGCGCCTTCGATCTCCGTGATCGCGTCGGCCAGCGCGTCGGATGTGGGGGTGCCGCGCGTGCCGTATGTGTATTTCTGGTTGCGGGAGGCGAGCGTCGCCGCATCGGGAAACAGCACAGTCGAAGCATGCACCACCGGCGGATTGACGAATCCGTGAAATTCCCTTGGATTGTTGCCGGCGTGGGTAATGACTGTGTCTATGTTTTTTTGTGAATCCCGGTTCTTGTCTGACATGGAGGCGTTGATCCTGTTTTGATTTCATCGAATGCTCTGCCATGCCCCGAGGAAGGGTGCAAGATGCGTCTAAAATCCAAGATGCATTGCTTTTGTTGGTCAATTATTCAGGGAAAAGTCGGTTTTTGAGCTAAAGGGCTTGACCCGAGGGGCGATTGTGGAATGTGATGACTGTGTCAAAGGCTGTTATGTCGCGTGAAGTCGTCCGCATGACGACAAATCATCGTCATGCGGCCTATTGGGAGTGACAAACAGGGCAACAGAAAAGGTTGTATAAAATGAAAAAACAGATTCTGTCGACAATCGTCGGCACAGCGGTCTTGGGCCTGACGGCGGGTTACGCGTCAGCAACCACCCTTGAAGACGTCAAGGCGAAAGGATCGTTGCAATGCGGCGTGAGTCAGGGTCTCCCCGGCTTCTCGAACCCGGATGACAGTGGCAACTGGTCCGGTCTGGACGTCGATTTTTGCCGGGCGGTCGCCGCCGCTATTTTTGGCGATGCAACGAAGGTCAACTTCACGCCGCTCTCCGCGAAGGAACGTTTCACAGCACTTCAGTCAGGGGAAGTTGACGTTCTGTCGAGAAACACCACCTGGACGATGACACGCGACACCACGCTCGGCCTGAATTTTTCCGTCGTGAACTACTATGACGGTCAGGGCTTCATGATCCGTAAGGACATGAACATCAACTCCGCTCTGCAGCTTTCGGGCGCGTCGATCTGTACGAACACCGGCACGACGACCGAGCTGAACGTCGCCGACTATTTCCGCGCCAACGACATGGAATACGAACTGGTCGCGTTCGAAAAGGCCGACGAAGTCGTCGCCGCCTACGACGCGGGACGTTGCGACGTCTACACTACGGACGCTTCCGGCCTGTACGCACAGCGCCTCAAGCTGACGGATCCGAACGCCCATATCGTTCTGCCGGAAATCATTTCCAAGGAACCGCTGGGACCGGTCGTCCGCCAGGGTGACGACGAGTGGCTCAACGTCATCAAGTGGACCCACTTCGCCATGCTCAATGCTGAAGAACTCGGCGTAACCTCCGAGAATGTCGATAGCATGAAAGAGAGCGCCAACCCGGCGATCAAGCGTCTGCTCGGCACCGAAGGTGAATTCGGTACGCCGATCGGCGTCCCGAACGACTGGGCCTACAATATCATCAAGGAAGTCGGAAACTACGGCGAAACCTTCGACCGAAACGTCGGCCCGGATACGCCGCTGGCGATTTCGCGCGGCGTGAATGCGCTGTGGACCAATGGCGGTCTGCAGTACGGACCTCCGATCCGCTAACAAACAGAAAGCCGCCCGGTGGAGCACCTCCGCCGGGCGGTTTCACAAAAGACGCAAACGATCCGCCTGAAAGGCGGGCGAGGGGACTACATCACCCGGTCTTCGCGACAACAATCGCGGGATTCGGGCAGGAGAAAGTACTATGGCTCTGCAGGGCGTTTCACACGACGTCGGTCAGCCAAAGGTTGCAATATTCAACGATCCGAAAATCAGGGGCTGGGTTTACCAGACGGTTCTTCTTGTCGCGATCGTGTACGTTGCCTATGTCGGCATCCAGAATATGTTCGCCAACCTTGCGGCGCAAAACATCGCATCCGGCTTCGGATTTCTCGGGCGCAACGCCGGTTTCGCCATAAGCCAGACTTTCATCGATTACAGCCAGGGGGAGTCGAGCTACGGACGGGTATACCTGGTCGGCTTGATCAATACGCTTGCCGTTGCGGTGAGCGGGGTATTTCTGGCGACGATCCTCGGTTTCATTGTCGGCATTGCGCGCCTGTCTCCCAACTTTGTGCTGAGGGGGGTGGCGACGGTCTATGTCGAGGTCTTCCGGAATATTCCTCTGCTGCTTCACATCTTCATCTGGTATTTCGGCGTCTTGCGGCTGTTGCCGCATCCGCGGGAAAGCGCTGATCTGGGTTTTCTTGGCCTCCTGAACAACCGCGGATGGTTTGCGCCCTTGCCGATCACCGATGATCTGTTCTTCCTGACATCGATCGCTTTCGTCATCGGCCTTGTCGCGACCATCGTCATCTCGAACTGGTCCAGAAAGCGGCAGATGGCGACTGGTCAGCAGTTCCCGGTCTTCCAGACCGGCCTAGCGCTCATCATCGGTTTCCCGTTGCTGGTCTTCCTCGTCACCGGACTGCCCTTGGCCTTCGATATGCCTGTCGCCGGAGGCTTCCGGCCAAGCGGCGGCTTCACCATAATCCCGGAATTCATTGCGCTGCTGCTGGCATTGACGTCCTATACGGCCGCCTTCATCGCGGAAATCGTGCGCGCGGGCATTCTGGCGATCAACAAGGGGCAGACCGAAGCGGCCCACGCGCTGGGTCTTCGCAATGGTCCGACGCTGCGCCTTGTGATCATTCCGCAGGCGATGCGGGTGATCATTCCTCCGCTGACCAGCCAGTATCTAAACCTGACCAAGAACTCGTCTCTGGCCGTCGCAATCGCCTATCCGGACCTTGTTTCGGTGTTTGGCGGAACAGCGCTCAACCAGACCGGTCAGGCTGTCGAGATATTGCTGATGACTATGCTGACCTATCTGGGCATCTCGCTGCTCACATCGGCCTTCATGAACTGGTACAATGCGCGAATGGCGCTGGTGGAGAGGTAGGGTCATGTCGACGTCAACGAAATCCACCGCCTATGTCAGAACCGAGATGCTCGGCGAGGAAACCCCGCCGATCACCTCAACAGGCATCGTCGCCTGGGTCAGAGCCAATCTGCTCTATCCCTGGTACAATGCGATCCTGACGCTTCTGGCCATCGTAATCATCGTTCTCTTCTTGCCGCCTTTGATCGAATTCGTGTTCATCAACGGCGTGTGGACCGCAGAGGGCAGGGAGCAGTGCACGACGATAGCCCAGGGCGGCGTCCAGCCGGACGGATGGGTCGGCGGCTGCTGGGCCTATGTCGGCGCTTACATGGGGCAGTTCATCTATGGCCGATATCCCAGCGCCGATCTTTGGAGGGTCAATCTGGTCTTCGCGATGTTCGCGATCGGCTTGGTCCCGTTGCTCATGCCGTCGGTTCCATACAAGCGGGAAAACATCGCGTTTCTGTTGATCATCTTCCCGGTGGCGGCGTTCATTCTGCTGACGGGCGGCCACTTCGAATATAGCGGTTTCCTGCTGCCGGACTTCATCATGGAACCTTCTGCGGCGAAGTTCTGGGTCGATTACATCATCCTGACCGCGATAATCATCGGGATCGGCGTCGCCATTGCGCGGGGCACAGACTCCAATCCCCGACCCATCGTGCGGGGAATTCTCATCGCAATGGGCGGCCTCGCGGTGATCTTCATTGTATGCGCTGTAAACTTCGGTCTGGAGGAAGTTCCGACGGACCGTTGGGGAGGCCTGCTGGTGACGCTGGTCATCGCGGTGACCGGCATTGTGGCTTCGCTGCCGATCGGCATCGTGCTCGCCCTCGGCCGGCGGTCCAAGATGCCGATCGTCCGTCTGATCTCGGTGATCTTCATCGAGTTCTGGCGCGGCGTGCCGCTGATCACCGTTCTTTTCATGTCTTCGGTGATGCTGCCGCTCTTCCTGCCGGAAGGCGTGACCTTCGATAAATTGCTGCGCGCGTTGATCGGCGTCGCGATGTTCTCGGCCGCGTACATGGCGGAAGTGATCCGCGGTGGTTTGCAGGCCATTCCCAAGGGACAGTACGAAGGCGCGATGGCGCTGGGCCTCGGCTATTGGCAGATGATGCGTATGATCATTCTGCCGCAAGCGCTGAAGCTGGTGATCCCGGGGATCGTCAACACCTTCATCGGCCTCTTCAAGGACACGACGCTGGTGCTGATCATTGGTTTGTTCGACTTCCTCGGCATGATCCAGTCGAGCTTCACCGATCCGACATGGGCGACGCCCTTGCAGTCTATGACGGCGTACTCATTCGCCGCCGCCGTGTATTTCTGCTTCTGCTTCAGCATGTCGCGCTATTCAGCCTATATGGAACGCCGGCTTGACACCGGACACAAATAAGACAGGGGAATAACAACAATGTCAGAACCAGCCATCGAGGAAGTCGACCGTTCCAAAATGACCGTGTCCGACACGGAGGTCGCGGTAGAAATCGTGGGCATGAACAAGTGGTTCGGTGATTTCCACGTCCTGCGCGACATAAACCTGAAAGTCATGCGTGGCGAAAGAATTGTCATCGCAGGCCCGTCCGGATCGGGCAAATCGACGATGATCCGCTGCATCAACCGGCTGGAAGAACATCAGCAGGGCACGATCGTCGTCGACGGAATCGAACTGACCAACGACCTGAAGAAGATCGACGAAGTACGGCGCGAAGTCGGCATGGTGTTCCAGCATTTCAATCTTTTCCCGCATCTGACGATCCTGGAAAACTGTACGCTGGCGCCGATCTGGGTTCGCAAGATGCCGAAGAAGCAAGCCGAGGAAACGGCGATGCATTTCCTGACACGGGTCAAGATCCCGGAGCAGGCCCACAAATATCCGGGCCAGTTGTCCGGCGGTCAGCAGCAGCGCGTGGCGATCGCCCGGTCGCTGTGCATGAACCCGCGTATCATGCTGTTCGACGAGCCGACCTCGGCCCTCGACCCGGAAATGATCAAGGAAGTGCTCGACACCATGGTCGGCCTCGCGGAAGAAGGCATGACGATGCTGTGCGTGACCCACGAGATGGGATTTGCCCGTCAGGTGGCAAACCGTGTGATTTTCATGGATCAGGGGCAGATCGTCGAAGAGAATGCGCCGGACGAATTCTTCGACAATCCGCAGCACGAGCGCACCAAGCTATTCCTCAGCCAGATCCTTCACTGATCCTGCGGAAACTGTTTCTTCAGCCGGTCTCGTAGCCGTAGAGCCAGTCGAGGTCGGCCAGAAGCGATTGCCCGCCGCGGAGTGTGAAGACGATGTCGCGGCCCAGCCTGAAGGGGCCGATGGCCTGGTAGGCGAACTTGTTGAGCAAGCCGCGCTGGCCAACGCGTCGGATGCGGGGCCTGCGATGCGCTTCGAAGCGCATGAGGGCGGTCGCCGTTTCGATGTCGGTCCGATCCAGCCAGGACGCGAGTTCACAGGAATCCTCTATCGCCATAGCCGCCCCTTGAGCTGCATGCGGCGCCATCGCGTGGGCGGCGTCGCCGATGAGTATCGTGCTGTCGTCGCCTCGCCAGGACGCGTCTGCGACTTCGTAGATCGGCCAGTGGCGCCATTCGGCATTCGCCAGAACAATTCCGATCGACGCGTGCCACCTTTTGAATGCTGACAGCAGACGGGCGGCGTCGCCCTTGAGGTTCCAGCCTTTCTCACTGTGATGTTCGGGGATCGTTGCAACGAGGTTTATCGTCCCGGAACCGATTCGGTAGATCACGAGATGAGCGCCGGGGCCTAGCAGGGCCGTCACGTCGGTGCGCGAAAATGAAGCTGGAAGCTCCGCAATCGGCATTGTCGCCCGCCACGCGGAGTAACCCGAGAAGCGAGGCTCCGCAGACCCGCGAACCATGCGCCGCAGGCTCGACCAGACGCCGTCTGCGCCGACGGTCACATCGGCGGCGCCACGCGCCGGCGCCTCGATCCGCTTGCCGAATTCGAAATCGATTGAACTGTAGCGCCGGCAGGCATTCAAAAGAACATCCTGCAGTCTGGCGCGGTGGATGACGGCGTAAGGCGCCTTCCAGCGATCCCTTGACATGGCTCTGACGGGCAATCGGGCAAGCGTTCGCAGTGAAAGACCGGAAACCAACTGCAGATTATCGGGTTCATACCAGACTTCGGCGAGGTGGCCCCTAAGGCCGAGCGCATCGTAAATCCTGGTCGCATTCGGCGAAAGCTGCAAGCCGGCGCCGATTTCCTCAAGCGCCGGAGATTGTTCGAATATCCGCACAGTATGGCCTCTTTCGGCCAAGGCGAGCGCCGTCGTCAGTCCCGCAACCCCGGCGCCAACGATATCGATATGCTTTGTGTTCTTCACGGGTATCCGTGCATTTCGTTCGGACAGTCGTAGTGTCTGATTTGCGTTCAGGGCCGACGCGTCCCTGACAGCCCCGCCTTAAAGAACTGCGGCGTTGAAGAGGCAGTTTTCCGGAAGCGTTGTTGTCACGCTGAGAAGCGGATTGTAGCGATAGTGCGTCGAACAATAGGGACAAACGATTTCCGTGTCGTCTCCCATATCGAGAAATTCGTGCGGATGATCGAAAGGCGGATTCGCGCCGACACACATGAACTCCTTCGTTCCAACCTCGATCGTGGTGTGACCCGCGTCATTGTGGAAGTGAGGAATTGTATGTCCGGCCATGGAATTCTCCATAAGAATAAATGTTTCGAGTAAGCATTTCCGCTTTCCATCGCCCCGCTTGCTGATCGCAAAATTCGGGCCTGTCTTCAAGTCCAAATATTTGGGGTAAACTTGTTTGTGATCAAACCATTCCAGCGCGATGCTCGATGTATCACTTGATTTTCGGGACCCGCTGGGTTTGAAAACAGAAACGCAAAGGCTCCGCATGTCGAATGGATCGCCTTGCGGTGTTTCATGCTTCGGATCTGGACGATATGGTTATAGAGGCGCTGCCAATGCAGCATTTCATGAATGGTGATCTGCGGATCGCCTATCTCGATGCAGGCCCGCGCGATGCGTTTCCAATCCTGCTGATTCACGGATTTGCCTCCACAGCTCACATCAACTGGGTCAACACGGGTTGGGTCAAAACTCTGACTGACGCCGGACACCGGGTGATTGCTCTCGATAATCGCGGTCATGGCGTCAGCGACAAACCGCATGATCCCGACCGCTATACATTGTCGGAGATGAAGAGCGATTCCGTGGCGCTGCTGGATTATCTGTCTGTTCCGCAGGCCAATGTCATGGGTTACTCCATGGGAGCGTCGATAACAGTGCGACTTGCGCTCGACGATCCCGACAGGGCGGCGTCCCTGATTTTCGGCGGCCGCGGGGCCGCGATCCTGGAGCCGAACCTCGACTGGGAGTCGATCGCCAATGGTCTGCGCGCGCCTTCGGCCGACGACGTTACTGGCGAGCCGGCGCGTCGGTTTCGTCTCTTCGCCGACCAGACGGGGTCTGATCGACTTGCGCTTGCGGCTTGCATTCAGTCAATCCGCACCTTTTTTACGGAAGTGGAACTGGCTCAGATCGAAAAGCGCGCCCTGGTAGCGACCGGAACGAAGGACGACATTGCGGGTCCGCCGGAGCCGTTCGCAAACGCGCTTGCGCACGGCGAGGTGTTTCACATCGAAGGCCGGGACCACATGCTTGCTGTTGGCGACAAAACCTACAAGGCTGCGGTGCTCGAGTTCCTTGCCGACGGTTCCGGAAGCTGCGTTTCCGGATGAGCGGGCAGACTGTCGATATAACTCGACCGGTCGAGCAAGTCCGCAAGTTTATCGGAACGCATCAGAATACTCTGGTCGCGACTGTCTTGGGGGTAGAAGGACCTCCCGTGGTATTCCTGCATGGCGGCGGCCAGACCCGCCATGCCTGGCTGGCGACCGCGAGAAGTGTCGCCCGCGCCGGTTGGACTGCAATCTCTGTCGATTTGCGAGGTCATGGCGACAGTGACTGGATTGATGGCGGGCACTACAATTTCGATGACTTTTCCCGAGACGCGATCCGCCTGTTTCGTACAATCAAAGAGGATTACGGGGAAAAGCCCGTGGCGGTGGGCGCGTCGCTCGGCGGCATTTCGTCGCTGATCGCACAACAGTTGTCCGGCCAGGATCTTCTCGCCGGGCTGGTTCTCGTTGACGTGACGCCCCGGATGCGGCGTGACGGCGTCGAAAAGATCCTGGGTTTCATGGGAGAGAGAGCCCATGAAGGATTTGCCTCCCTGGAAGAGGCCGCTGACACGATCAGCGCCTATCTGCCGAATCGAAATCGTCCCAAATCGCTGTCGGGCCTTTCCAAGAACCTGCGGCGGGGAGAGGACGGCCGCTATCGCTGGCATTGGGATCCGGCCATTGTTTCGGGGCCGCATCCGATCGATGCCGGCCAATTCACCTCGGAAAAGCATCGCCTGGAGGCTGCCCGCGCGCTGACCATTCCCACCCTGCTGGTTCGCGGGCGACAATCGGAGCTTGTCCAGGAGGAGCACACTGAGGAGTTTCTCGAAATAGCGCCGCACGCAAGACTTGCGGATGTTTCGGGGGCCGGGCACATGGTTGCGGGCGATCGCAATGATCTCTTCCAGGCGGCCATACTCGATTTTCTTGGTGAATTACGCGACAGCGCCGCCACGTAATGGTTGCATCCGCATTTATTGACGCAGCGCGGCCAGTATGATCTGTCAGTCGCCCGTGTGGCGGAATTGACGCATATCGGCTGCACGAACGACGGTTCTGTTAGAATAGGCATGACATGGACATCGCATCGCGAGTTTACGATCACAATTGGAAGATTGATCCGATCGTCCGATCCCTGATCGACACGGACTTCTACAAATTGCTGATGGCGCAGTCGGTTTTCGGAAACAATCCGGACACGCAGGTGACGTTCAGCATCATCAACCGGACGAAAGAGGTGCCTCTGGCGCAGCTTATCGACGAGAAGGAACTGCGCGACCAACTCGACCACATACGCGACCTCAGGCTTACTCCCGGCGAGAGCACCTGGCTGCGGGGCAACATGTTTTATGGCAAACGCTACATGTTCCGTCCGGACTTCATGGAGTGGTTCGAGAACCTGCGATTGCCGCCCTATCATCTGGAGCGGCGCGGCGATCAGTACGAATTGACATTCGAGGGGCCATGGCCCGCCGTCATGCTTTGGGAAATACCGGCGCTTGCCGTACTGATGGAACTGCGATCCCGCGCTGTCCTCCGTGACATGGGCCGTTTCGAACTGCAGGTCCTTTATGCGCGCGCAATGACGAGGATCTGGGAAAAAGTCGGTGACCTGCGCGATTTGGACGCTCTCAAGATCGCCGATTTCGGCACGCGCCGAAGGCATTCCTTCCTGTGGCAGGACTGGTGTGTTCAGGCGATGCTCGAAGGTCTGGGCGACAAGTTCATCGGCACGTCGAACTGCCTGATCGCGATGCGGCGCGACGTCGAAGCCATCGGCACCAACGCGCATGAATTGCCGATGGTCTATTCCGCGCTGGCGAACTGCGATGAAGAGCTGGCTTCGGCGCCATACAGGGTGCTGGAGGACTGGCAGGAAGAGCACGACGGCAACTTGCTGATCATATTGCCGGACACGTACGGCACAGAAGGCTTTCTGAACCGGGCTCCTGACTGGCTGGCGGACTGGACGGGCATTCGCATTGACAGCGGTGATCCGGTCGTCGCCGCCGAAACGGCGATACACTGGTGGCGCTCCCGCGGACAGGACCCGCAAAAGAAGCTGCTGATATTCTCCGATGGGCTCGATACCGACAAGATCATCGACATCTACAACCGCTTCCATGGACGCGCCCGCGTCAGTTTTGGATGGGGCACGCTGCTGACAAACGATTTCCGGGGCCTCGTCGACGGGGATCGACTTGCGCCGTTCTCGCTCGTCTGCAAGGCCGTTTCCGCCGATGGCCGGCCGACCGTCAAGCTGTCGGACAATCCCCGCAAGGCCATGGGGCCGCCGCAAGAGATCGAACGCTACAAGAAGGTCTTCGGCGTCGGCGCTCAGGAAGAGCGGGACGTCCTGGTTTGACCTCAGCTTCCGTTGAAAACGGGTTTGCGCCTTTCGCGGAACGCCAGTCTGCCTTCCTTGTAATCCCTGCTTGAAAACGTCGATGCTCCGAGAGCAGAGGCTTTTTGGAAATCGTCGGCGCTATGGCTGAGCGCGGCGCGTATGGCCGCCTTTGACGCGCGGTTGCTGAGGGGCGCGTTCGCGCAGATCTCCGCAGCCAGTTGCAGCGCGTTTTCCTCCAGGTCCCGGTCGTCGTGCAGCGAGAGAATAAAGCCGGCGTCGAGCGCCGTCGCAGCGTCGATCCGGCGGGCCGAATAGAGCATGTAGCGGGCGAATTGCGGACCTGCTGCCTCCACGATGTCAATCATTGCATCCGCCGGATAGGACAGGCCAAGCTTGCCTGCAGGCACGCTGAAAGAAGCGGTGTGGCTGGCTATGCGCAGATCGGCGGCGGCCGCAAGGCCAAACGCCCCGCCGAAACAGATTCCTCTGATAACGGCCAGGACCGGTATGGGACATTCGCGCACAGCCCGAAACGCGTCGGAATTCGACTGCTCGTATCGGTCGGCGGTGTGCGGATCGCGTCTTGCTGAATCGAATTCTCCGATGTCGGCGCCTGCGGAAAAGTCGCTTTCCCCGCCGCCCTTCATCAGCACGCATCGAATGTCGTCAGCCTGGTCGATCAGTTCGAATGCATGGACGATCTCGCGCCACATCTGGTGCGTGATCGCGTTCTTCTTGTCCGGTCGATCGAAGGTAATCGTCGCTATGGAATCGGACCAGCTTAGAACGATCTGGCCGTCGGCAAGCGGTTTCGAAGATTGATTGTTCAATTTCTTTGTCACCGTCGTTGAAAAGTTTTCGATTTGAATAATCGCGGATTCGCCCTATTTTTATCGCAAGTTTACCAAGGCGCGATAGGTTCCGAAGCAAATGCGGCTCCGGTCGTGACGCAAAAATATCGAGGGAGACGCCGCGATGCCAGCACCGAAGGCGCTAAGGGCGGAACAGATCAAGGCGATGGATCCGATTTGGGACGCCATCCGCATGGAGGCCCAGCAGGCCGCCGACAATGATCCCGTTCTCGCAACCTACCATTATTCGACCATCCTGAATTTCCGGACGCTCGAAGAAGCCGTCATTCATCGCGTGTGCGAACGTCTTGATCATGCGGACATGCCGACCAACCTGCTGCGCCAGACATTCGATGAGATGCTGGAAGACTGGCCGGAATGGAGCGCGATCCTGCGGGTTGATATTCAGGCTGTTTACGACCGTGATCCGGCTTGCGACCGCTTCATTGAGCCGGTGCTTTATTTCAAGGGATTCCATGCAATCCAGGCGCATCGTCTTGCACACTGGCTGTGGGAAAACGGTCGCCGGGATTACGCCCTTTACCTGCAGAGCCGGTCTTCGGAAGTTTTCCAGACGGATATTCATCCGGCGGCGCGCATGGGCAAGGGCATCTTCCTCGATCATGCGACCGGTCTTGTTGTCGGCGGCACGGCGATTATCGAGGACGACGTTTCCATTCTGCATGGCGTAACGCTGGGAGGAACCGGCAAGGAGCCGGGCAACCGGCACCCGAAAGTTCGTCAAGGCGTTCTGATCGGCGCCGGCGCAAAGATTCTCGGCAATCTGGAAATAGGAAGATGTTCGCGCATCGCCTCCGGTTCGGTGGTGCTTTCGGCCGTGCCCGAGGCGTCCACGGTGGCCGGAGTGCCGGCGCGGGTTGTCGGCAAGGCCGGGTGCCTGGAGCCGTCGCGATCCATGGACCAGATCGTCGGCGAAAGCTGAGACAACAGAAATCCCGCGTTTCAGGCCCGCATCCCGAGGTGCGGGCTTTCTAGTTTAAAGACACGGGATTGTCGGTGGTTGCAGTGGGTTTTGCTGCAGATCGAAATAGTACAAGCGGCCGGTCGCTCTTTACATTGCCGCTTCTGACGTGCGAGAAGCGCCGCTAACCTGAAACGCCGGGCGACCCGTGTCGCCGACAGGTCAATTGACGGAGATTGTCTTGAAGCCGGAAGAACTGCGCAAACTGGATTCCTATTTCAAACGCACATTCAACGCCCAGATGGCGGTTCGAAAGCGCCCCAACAAGAACGATTCGGCGGAAGTCTATATCGGAGATGAATTTCTCGGCGTGCTGTTCCGCGACGATGACGAAGAAGACGATCTTTCCTACAATTTCACGATGGCTATTCTCGAGATCGATCTGGACGATCATTAAGTCTCAGGTTCACTGGGTCAGGCGCTGCTTGCGGGGAGGGCGGGCGCTTACGATTGCCGACGACACGTAAAAATTCATAGCCTGATCCAGGGCTTTCCATTGCGGCAGCAGGTCTTCGCTGAAGCGGTACATCAAGCTCAGGCCTTGACCTTTATGAACATCGCGCATGCAGGTGCGCGACTCGTTCGGCAGATCCGAAGGGTCGATGCATCTGGCGACAAAGGGATGGGCTGTGTTCGTCTCGACATAGAGATATTCACCGGCGTAGCGGCTGGTTTCGTCAAAGGTAAACCGGGTCAGGCCGTAACTCAGTGACTGACCGCGATGATCGACAAGTCGGCTGTATACAGGCGCAAATCGCTCCGACATGTCGAGCTGCATCTCCTGCCTGCTGAGCGTGATGAAAACGATATCCTGTGAACTGTCGATGCCGTTGAAAAGATCCTTGGTCTTCTCACTGTATCCCTCCAGACTCGGCCAGAGCACGTAGAGGTCAACCCGGTTTGCAGCGCCGTCGTTTCGCTGCTCTTCGAAGCGGATCATGTTGTCCGGGATACGCAACGCATTATCGCCAATTGTGATGGTCCGGATTGTCGGATCCGCGCTGAAACCGCTGGTGACGATTGTGTCGCCGTACCAGTGTCCGGCGATGTTCAGCAGAACTGTGAGCAACATCAGGGACGCAGCGACTACGGCGGTTTTCCAGATGAACGCCTGCGATATCAGGGGGCGCGGGTCGATCGCCGGATTTGCCGATTGCGAGGAGGGCATCAAATGGAATTCCCATGCGAGCAACGCCCGCACCTATGGATCAGGTTATTTTGGATGCGATTTTCGCGGAATGTAGTTAAGACCTCGTAAACCGGCGTAATTCCGGCTCCCCGGCGCATTGTCATTTTCCCGGTAGCTGCTATGCGAGGACGGGATTGCGCAGACACCTGGAGGATTTGATATGGCGCTGTACAAGCTCGACGACGAAAGCCCCAACCTGCCTGACGGATTTTTCTGGGTTGCGGAAAGCGCGTCTGTAATCGGCAAGGTGAATATCGGCGAGGATGTTGGAATTTGGTTCGGTTCGGTTCTGCGCGGGGACAACGAGCCGATGACCCTTGGCAAGGGCACGAATGTCCAGGAAAATTGCGTCATGCACACCGATATCGGATTTCCGCTCGTCATTGGCGAAGGCTGCACGATCGGTCACAAGGCGATGCTGCATGGCTGCACGATCGGCGACAACAGCCTGATTGGGATGGGCGCGATCGTGCTCAATGGAGCCAGGATCGGCGATAATTGCCTTATAGGGGCAGGAGCTCTCGTGACGGAGGGAAAGGAAATACCGGACAACAGCCTCGTCATGGGGTCGCCGGCAAAGCCGGTTCGTGAACTCGACGACAAGGCGGTCGCCATGCTGCAATGGTCCGCGCGCCACTACATCGAAAATGCGCGTCGGTTTGCAGCCGGTCTCGAAAGAATTTCCTGAGAACAAAAAAGAGCCGTCCCTGGGGCGGGACGGCTCACAGGCCTGGTCTGAGATGGGAAGGGTGGGGACCGACCGAGGCCTGAATTCCGGTTGCGCGCCGTTCTATTTGCGGATGCTTCCGACAAAAGTGGCGCGGCTGTCCTGCAGCTTGGTCCATCTGCCGGTGTTGACCGAGGATTGACGCTTCAAAAAGGTGTAATCCGTTTGTGACCACAGCAGGACTTCATCGTGCATATTGTCGAGGATGAAGTCGCCATGGTCGGTTCTGACCGTAAGCACGGCGTGTCCCGATCCGTCGGTTTGACGTACAATGGTGATTAGCAGGTCAGAAGCGCGATAGCCCATCTGCATAAGCAGCTTCTGTTTCAGCAGAACGTAGTCCTCGCAGTCGCCGACAGCCTTGGGGTAAGCCCAGAACTCTTCGACGCCGAACACATCCTGATCGGTCATCGGGATGATGTCGCGATTGACCCGTGCATTAATGCTGACCATCCGGTTCCAGACGTCCTTTGTCAGCCTCATGGGCGCGCTGACGGGCGTACGGTAGCTGCACTCGGACGGATGAACCTTGCAAAAATTGTAGTGACCGATCGGCTGGCTGGTGCCTCCGAGCGTCTGCATGTTGGGCGAGAAGCCCAGCGCCGGCCCTGTCAGCCAGACCATGGCGAGCGCGAGAATACCGCCGATGCACAGTGTGGATTTCATGATGCGTCCCTCTCCATCTTGAGGGAACTATCTCACATTGGATTTTAGATACCGGAAATTATCGCAATAAAAACAAAGGCTAATTCAGAATAAATGCAGTTAAAATTCTATCGAACCGGGTAAGCGGCGGGAAACCGAAAACGCAATTGCGCGGATGGCTTTACCAGGCGCTTTCTATCGGCCGTATACCGAACTAAGGTGCCCGAATGGGGAGTCATCGCTAATGCGGCAGCCAACCAAGGCGGAGCTCAGGATCGAGCATTCCATGCGCGATCCGTTTCTGGCGGATAATGTGACGAATGCAATGCTGCTGCTCGCCGGCTTCATGTCCGGCTCGTTGACGCTGATCAGCGAAGGCATTCGGAGCTTCCTGATGCTGGCTGCGTCGACCTATGCCTATATTGTGCTGCGCGCCAAGCATCGCGGCCGCTTCGATCACTACGAATACGGGCTGGACAAGATTGAGAGCTTCGTCGGACTTGTCGTAGGGGGCGGACTTCTTGCAAGCGGTCTGTGGGTTGCCCAGAGCGTGGTTTCGACCATCGTCGGAGGCGAGCCGACCGCATCGCCGCTGGGGCTGGCCGTGGGGGCGGTGGTGAACGCCGTCAATGGCGTCGTGAATATTCTCGGTTGGTGGGGGATGAAGAAGGCCGAGCCGGAAGAGCCGTCCGATGTCTTCAGGGCCCAGCTCAACGCGCGGTTCATCATGATGGCGTCTTCGGTCTTTCTCCAGATCACGCTGACGATCGCCGCTTTGGCGATCGATCCCGTCGTGGCGCTGCTGATGGATGCGCTTGGCGCCGCTTTCGTCGCGACGATCATGGTGTTGCGCGGTGTTTCGATGCTTTTCCGCTCAGCGCCTCAGATACTGGATTCAAGGCCGGACGAGGACGTCTGCAAGGCTGTGCGCGAGGCGGCCGAGGCGGTCGTCGCCCCCGCCCAGGTCGCCCGTTTCAGGGCGCGGCCGATCATGGAGGGTGTCCAGGCGGAAGTCTTCGTGACGACGCCGCCGGATATGCCGGCCTCGGCTTTGTCACGGTGGCGTCAGGACATACTGGATCGCCTGCAGGACGGCGCGATGCGGATCGAACTCGCGGTTCTTTCCGAACATCAGGCCGATGGACAGGAAACGTGACGACACAGACGATCATGTAATCACTTTTCCGGGAATGAAACGGGGGTATCGATGCGCGGCAGGAAAGTTCTGTTACTGACAATCTTGGTGTTCGGAGCCTATTGCCTCTGGATGATCGGGCCGTATATCCGATCCACGCTGGTTCGCGACTCCGCCATCACAACCTGGTCGCGGATGGCTGTTGCGCCCATTGAAGGCCGTATCGTAACCGAGCTGCCGCTCGCCGGTTCGATCGTGGGGAGCGACGGCCTCGTGGCAACGATTGAAAATCCGCTGCTGTTTGATGAAAAACGATCGGTGGACGACATGCGTCAGCAGGTCGCCACCGCGCAAAGCAATGCCGCCGAAGCCACTGATCAGCTTGACGACACCGAAAGTTTGGAACGGCGAAGAGTGAGTCAGCGCGATCAGTTGGCGGAGGTTTTTCACGAAACCCTTGAGACGGAAATCCAGACGCTCAGGCGGCAGATTGCGGTCAATGCAAAGCGGATCGACGTGCTGCAGCGGATCGTGGATCGCAGCCAGACCTTGACGGAGCGCGGTGTTGGATCGAACGCCGATCTTGACGAAGCCGCCCTCCGGCTATCCGACGCCAACGCGCGGGCGGCCGAACTCAACGCCGAACTTGCTTTTGCGCTATTGCGGGACAAGGCGGCCGAATCCGGCGTGTTCATCGCGGCCGACGGCAGCACGCCCGACTGGCTTCGCTACAGTGAACTGGAGTTGCAATTGCAACAGCAGAGACTGCGCCACGAACTCGACCGCGCAAATGCCCGCGTCGAGGACGCAAAACGTGGACTCGCATTGGCGACGACGGCGCTGGCGGAACTTTCCGCTGCAAATGTGACTGCGCCGGGCGGCTCGCTGATCTTCAGCGTCCTCGCCGCGCCGGACGCCGCAGTCACCGCTGGTCAACCCATTGTCGAATGGATCAATTGCGAGGTGCTGCTGGTGGACGTGCCGGTGCCTGACGCCGAGATTCCGCTGATCAGGAAAGGCGATCGCGCGGAGGTGATCATGGAAGGAGAATCCTCGGTCCGTGACGCGACGGTTGTTCTGACGCGGGGATCGGCGTCTCCGATCGGCCGCAAGGATCTGGCGGCGGTTGCAAAGGGGCGCACTGCAGGCGTCGCGCAGGCGTTGCTTTCGCTCGACAGGGAAGGGATGGGACCGGACCAGTGTCCGATTGGCCAATCCGCCTATGTCCGGTTTCCGGGCGTCGGCCTGTTTGACGTGCTGAAGGCGCGTTTGCGGCTATGATCGCCAGCGGGCGCCGCACGCCGACTCCGATCGAGCTCGAAAGAGAGCGAACTCTGATCATCACGGAAGTCGCCGACACGGCCATTGTCGTCCTGTTGATCGCCGCAGCCCTCGCCAGCGGATCGCTGACGATGCTGGGCGAGGCGACGCGCGGAGCGCTCACCCTTGGCATTGGATACTATTCGTTGTGGCTGTTGCGCGCCGTGCACCGAAACATGTTGAAGGGATTTCAATTCGGCACGGGAAAGATCGAGCAGTTCGCCTGGGTCGTCGTCGGACTTGGCATGGTCCTTGGCGCATTATGGGTGGGACAGAGCGTATTCCGGGCCCTGGATGGCGACAGTCCCGCAGCCAGTCCGCTCGGGCTCTCGGTGGCCGCGATCTTCAATGCTCTCAACTTCTGCATCAACTGGCTCAGCTGGCGCGGCATGCGCGCTGCGGCCAGAGAAGAAACGGGCGGCGTTCTCGGCGCCGAACTCAGCGCCCGGCGGGGAGCCGTCGTTGGCACCGGCATTCTTCAGGTGACACTGACTTTGGCCGTGTTCGCCAAGGATCCAGGGGTCGTTCTTCTGCTCGACTCGTTCGGAGCGCTGCTTGTCGTCTTTCTCATGCTGCGCCGGGGCCTGCGGATGATCAGCGCCGGTCTTTCGAGCCTGTTCGACCAGCCGGCCGATCCTGACAGGATGGAGGCGGTGCGCGCGGCGGTGGAGGCCTCTGTTCCCGAACGCGCGCTGATCGGATTTCGAACGCGACGGGGAGGCGACAGGCTGTTTGTCGAAGTCGCGATCGATACCGCGTCTGACGCTACGACCGGTGATATCGAGAATTACAGAAAATCACTGCAATCGGCTCTGCGGAGTCTCGAGACGCCCGTCGATCTTGTCGTCGTTGCTTCATGAATTGCGCGCGCGACGCAGAGGTCAGATGTAATTTTCCAGCGCTTCCGGCGGCTGGATGGTGGCGAATTCGATGGCGATGCCGTCATCGAAATGGCGCACGACACGGCCGCGCATGTTTCCGAGAAGGACATGCGAACCGAGCGCCGGCCTGGCCTCGATCTCGATTGCGGCGCCGGACATCGAAAGGTCCACGATACGACAGGGATAGGTGTCGCCGTCGGCGAGTTTGATTTCCGCATTCGGATCGCGCGGGACAATCCGCTCATGCCGACGATCTTCTGCTACGCCCATTTCGTTGCGGTTTGCGAACCAGTTCAACTGCGCCGCGAGTTTCTGCCGCTTTCTTTCGGTCGCCTTGATCTTGATTCGGAAGCCGTCTTCGGTCAGCGCGGACATCTTGCCTTCGACCCGTCCAATATGGTCGATATAGGCGATAATTCTCTCCTGGTTTTGTGGCCTGGCCGCACAGCGAAAATAGGCCTCGAAGGGAGACATTTCTACCGCAACGCATTGATATTCATTGAAATCCGCGCACATGAGCCGCCCGCTGAGATCAAGGGCGACTACCTTGTGTCCATTTCCCTCTGGATCAGGCGTGATAATGCGCTCCAATGTCGGCCTCGTCGTTTGCATGGAATACTGAACCTTGAAAGGGTGGGATCCAGCCACCGTTATATTATATATCTATGCTCAACCGTTAACAACCGGTAATAGATGTTATCGATGGAAACGATACAATTATAATTAGAAGTCCATCAGATAAAAGATCAATGGTTGCAAACTGGTATTATCCATCTTGGTTAACAATTTGTTGGCGAGTGTTTGCCATTCAGCCGGCAGCCTGTGCGCGTTTTGTCGAGCCACTTCTTTTTTTGCGCCGAACGGAATACTAGCTAAGTCCGATTCAGTGTGAAAGGCGCGTGTCATGGCGGATAGACAGCCGGATCAAGAACACAACGGTCCCGCAGGCGACTGGTCGAGCGGGCGACCGCCGCGACAGCCGATTTTCAATCTGCCGGCGGTCGTCACCTGGGCGACATTCGCGATGTGGTTCATCCATATAGCCAGGGCCTACGTCCTTACGCAGGACCAGAATATTTTCGTTCTCATTCATGGCGCCTTTATTCCGATACGCTATGAATCCGTGTCGCTGTTTACCGATCCGGCTGCTTTCTGGACGCCGGTCACCTATTCCTTGCTTCACGCGAATTTCGCGCACTTGATCGTCAACACGCTTTGGCTCATCGCATTTGGCGCGGTTGTCGCGCGTCGAATCGGAACACAGCGATTTGTCATATTCTGGATCCTGTCGGCTATGGCGTCGGCGGGGCTGTATTTCCTGTTTCATGCGCAGAGCGGCGCTCCGATGATCGGCGCTTCCGGCGTGATATCAGCTCTCATGGGCGCTGCGGCTCGTTTCGCCTTCCCCAGGCACGGCGGCTTCAATCGCCTCAATGCGCACAGGCTGCCTTATCAGACGCTGCAGGAAACCCTCGTGAACCGCACTGTGATCACTTACGTGGTGATATGGTTTGCAATAAACGCGATTGCGGCCTTCGGCCTGCTTGGCGGACCGGGCCCCGATGCGCAGATCGCCTGGGAAGCGCATGTCGGCGGCTTTCTCTTCGGCTTCTTTGCATTTCGGTTCTTCGACGTCGGCTCGCATTTCAAACCTGCCGCCTGAGCCTTTGGCGCAATGGCTTAAGTCTCACATTTCATTTCGTTTCACGAAGAATTCGCGATCAGTCTCCGCGCTACCATTTGCTTGCAATTCGCCTCGGCTGCGCGCACGATACGATGACTGATGCGCCGATATGGCGGCCGGGAAAGGATGCCGCCGTAACGAATGTGAGTGAGGAGACACCCATGACAGTCAAGGCAATACTCGATCAGAAGGGCCGTGAAGTGATCACGGTCACGCCTGAAATCTCACTGTCGGAAGCCAACGCCAGGCTGGCGGAGTACAAGATCGGCGCCGTCGTCGTCGTCGACGGGTCCGACAGGATCTGCGGGATCCTGTCGGAACGCGATATTGTGCGCGCGCTGGCAGCCAAGGGGGCTGACGCGATGTCCGGACCGGTCTCATCCGCCATGACGGCGAATGTAAAGGTCTGCAGCGAGACCCATTCGGTCAATCAGTTGATGGAGATGATGACGCAGGGACGGTTCCGTCACCTGCCGGTCGAGGTCGACGGAAAACTGGGAGGCCTCGTCTCGATCGGCGACGTCGTACGCCTGCGCATCGAACAGGTCGAGCGCGAAGCCGAGGAAATCAAGGCCTATATCGCCAGTTAATCGACTGCGGCGGCAATCTTTGCCGCGTTGGCCTTGAGTTCGTCCGCGTCGCCCTGCTGCGAGGCGGGCGGGAGAAGGGCGACGCCCTCGAAACGCGGAATAACGTGGACATGCAGGTGGAACACCACTTGTCCGCCAGCAGCTTCGTTGAATTGCTGGATGGTCACGCCGTCGGCCGCGAATGCCTTCTTGCAAGCCCGCGCTATCCGTTGGACGGTTTTTCCTACGCTGGCGTAGTCTTCATGCGCGATATCGAGAATATTGCGCGCCGGGTTTTTCGGAATGACCAGGCAATGTCCGGGTCCGCGAGGCATGATGTCCATGAAAACCAGCGTGTCTTCATCCTCGAAAACCTTGTGGCAGGGCAGTTCGCCACGGAGAATCTTCGCGAAGATGTTCTGATCGTCATAGGCCGGTTCATTCATCCCGATAGTCCTCGTTCATGCTTGGTTGGCGGTGAGATACACATGAAGGGGCGCGTCTGTTCCGTCAAGAACGAGTATGGTTGCAAAGACTGGTTATTTCGTGTCGGCGCGATTTGTATATAGTGTCTGGCGAGATGGATATTTCGGTAACTCTTCATCGATAGGTTGCTAACAAATCAAAATGGAGGAATTAAAATGGCGTCGAAGAATGTTTGTGAAGTCCTGCTGGACAACCTCGCTCATGCTGGAGCCCATCACATTTTCGGCGTCACAGGCGATGCGCTCAATCCGTTCCTCGAGGCGATCCGCGGAGACGGACGCTTCGAGTGGTTCGGCGTGCGCCACGAGGAAAACGCAGCCTATGCAGCCTATAGCCAGGCGGCGCTGAGCGGCGGAATAGGCGTGTGCGCAGGCACGGTCGGCCCGGGCGCTCTGCACCTGATAAACGGTCTCTACAACGCCAAGAAGGAGCGGGCGGGCGTTGTTGCGATCACCGGTCAGGTCGCCCACAAAGAGCGCAGCACGAACTATCACCAGGAAGTAAACCTGGAGAAGATTTTTGACGACGTCTGCGGCTTTCAGGCGATTATTCACACGGCCGAAGCGGCGCCGCGGCTGATGCAGATGGCGATTCAGAAAGCGCTGATCGAGCGCGAGGTCGTGCGCATAGAATTGCCCATCGACGTCACCGAACAGAAAGTGCCAGAAATCCGCAAGGACTTCCATTTCGTGACGAAACCTTCGGCGATTATCCCGCCGCAGGAGGAAATCGAACGCGCCGCCGACCTGATTAATCAGGGCAAGAAGGTGGCGTTCTTCTGCGGTCACGGCTGCCACGGCGCGAGAGATGAAATCGTGGAGCTCGCCAAACGCATTCACGCGCCGATCACCCATACTCTCAAGGGCAAGGAAGTCTTCGACTATGATGACGGTCCCGTGGTCGGCATGACGGGCCTCCTGGGCAATCCGGGCGGCTATCACAGCGTGCGGGACTGCGACGTTCTGGTGATGCTGGGAACCGACTTTCCCTATGAGTGGTTCATTCCCGACGGCATCGAGGTCGTCCAGGTGGATTGCCGCGCCGAAAATGTCGGCAGGCGGACAAATGTCACGGTTGGGCTGATCGGCACGATCAAGGAGACCGTCGGTCTGCTCGCGCCCCTGATAAAGGACAAGTCGGACGCCGATTTCTTCGACAAGCAGAAAAAGCGGTCGTCGAAATGGTTGAAAGCGATGGAGGAGCAGGGGTCGCCGGAACGCACTTCCAAGCCATTGCATCCTCAACTTTTCGCCAAGGCTGTGTCGGATATGGCGGACGACGATGCGGTTTTCGCGGCCGATGTCGGCGAATGCACAGTGTGGCTCGCGCGTCAGATGCGTTTGAAGGGCGAGCGCCGCATGGTCAGCGCCTTCAATCACGGCTCCCTCGGTTCCGGCCTGCCCTCCGCGCTCGGCGCGATTGCGCTCAATCCCGGACGTCAGGTCTGGTCGCTATGCGGCGATGGCGGCTTCGGTATGGCCATGCAGGACTTCGTCACCGCCGTGCGCTATGACTGGCCGCTCAAGGTGATCATCTTCAACAATTCCGAACTGGGTTTCGTCAAAATGGAGATGGAGGTCGCGGGCTACGCCTACAACAAGAACGCCACGCATCTGCAGAATCCGGACTTTGCTGAATACGCGAAGATCTGCGGCGGAGACGGCGTTCGGGTTGAAGACGCTGATCAGGTCATTCCCGCCATCGAAAAGGCCGCAGCATCCGACAAACCCTTCATTATCGATGCGATCGTCACGTCTGGCGAGTTCGCCATGCCGCCGCACATCGAAATTAATCAGGCCTGGGGCTTTGGCCTTGTAAAGGTCAAGGAAGGCATCCTGATGTTGAAGGGCGATGAAAGCCAGTGGGACAACTGGAAGGACGAAATCAAGGCTTCGCTGTAATCTGAATACAGTATCCGATTGAGATATCACCAAGATTCATAGTCATTTTCTGAAAAGAACTATGGTTAGGAATTGGTGATTTCTTAATTCTATTGTTGTTCAATCACCGAGTATGGCAGACACAATTGTTGTTTGCGCCGGTTGAGTATTGCGTTCCGGGTACTGGCCGAAAGCCGACTTCCCGGTTATTGATTGAAAGAACACCGTTTGCGAGAGCGAATGGGCGACGTATCGCGTACAGGGAAGGGGCAGCACGGGTTTGTTTCCAGACTTCAGGAACACTTGCTTCAAGCCGCACTGATAAATCGATGACGGGCTGCCGAACCATGTCTGAACGGGCGCATTCCAGGGGCAGACATTGTCTCGCCGCGATGCTTTGCGCCGGCTTGATTCATGTTCCTCAGGCGGCTTTTGCGTTCGAGCTTTTCGGGATCCATCTGTGGGGCAAGAAACAGGAAGCGGTCGAAGAAGTCGAACCCGTCCCCGATCCAGTCACCTACAAGGTTGAACTCAGCGTCGACAACGAAGAGATCAAATCGGATCTTGAATCTTCGTCGCTTCTACTCGCGGAAGAAACCAAGCCGCCCTCGGGTACGATCGGGCTTCTGACCCGCGCGCACAATGACCAGAGGCGGCTCGTTGCGACGCTGTACTCGCTGGGCTATTACGGCGGCATCGTTTCGATCCTTGTAAACGGTCGTCCGTATGAACTGGTCCCGATCGACGCCGGCCTGGACAGGGCCGGAACCGTCAATGTCGTGATCCACGTCAAGACCGGCCCTTTGTTCCATTTTGCCCCGGCGGATGTCGTCGCCTCGGACGGCGAGGCGGTGGACCTGTCGGAATATGGCGTGGTCCCTGGCGAGGTCGCGCAATCCGGACAGGTCGCGCAGGCCGCCTCAAAGGTGGTGAGCGCCTGGCGCGACAAGGGCTACGCCTTTGCGAAGATTTCGAACCAGGAACTTATCGCCAATCACAACAACGATCTGCTGGAAGTCAAATTGCGCCTCGATACGGGCATAAAGACGGTTTTCGGCGATGTGAAAGTGGTAGGCGCCGTAGACATAGAGCCGGATTTCATCATCCAGCAGGCAAATATCAGGCGCGGCGCGATCTTCAGTCCGAAAGACCTTGCCGACGCCAGCAAGCGGCTTCGCGCGCTGGGCGTGTTCTCCAGCGTCGTCATAGAGGAAGCGGGCGCTCCTGATCCCGACGGATCCGTTCCGGTCACGATTACGGTGAGTGAGCGCGATCCAAAGGGATTCGGCATCGGTCTGACCGCCGCCACGCAGGATGGCCTTGGTGGTGAGGCGTTCTGGGTGAACAGGAACCTGTTCGGCCGCGCGGAGTCTCTGCGCTTTGAAGCATCCATGCAGGGCGTCGGCCGCGATAATCTCGAAACCGATCTCGATTATCGCGCAGCGATGATTTTCTCGAAGCCCGGTGTCTTCGGACCGCTGACGACGTTCAGCACGAAACTCGAGGCCGAGCTTCTCGACAACGACGCCTATTTGAAAAAATCCGTTTCCGCCAATTTGGCGCTCGAACGGGAATTCACCGACACGGTCTCCGGCACGGCCGCGCTGGATATCGAATATGCTGACTTTACGGAAACCGTGTATCCGTCGCGATCACTGATCGTTTCGACGCCGCTGGAACTCACCTGGGACACCAGGGACGACAAGCTCAATCCCACGAAAGGCATGCGTTTTGTACTCTATGGAGAGCCGGCCTTCGATTTCGAAGATTCAGCGTCCTTCTTCAAGACAAAGGCGGTCTTTAGCGCCTATCAGGCGCTGAACGAGGCCCGGACATTCGTCCTCGCAGGCCGCCTTGCCGCCGGCACGATCGTAGGCGCAGGCATATCCGAGGTGCCTCCCGACCGGCTGTTCTTTGCCGGCGGCGGCGGTTCGATCCGTGGCTACGCCTATCAGGCGGCAAGCCCGCGCGACAGCGAAAACGAACTGATTGGCGGCTTGTCGCTGATCGAGGCGTCCGTTGAAGCCCGCGTCGGACTGACCGAGAATTTTGGCCTTGCCTTCTTTGTCGACACCGGCGGCGCCTTCTCGTCATCGACCCCGGGCGATGGCGGCCAATGGTACACCGGCGTCGGCGCGGGCGTGCGCTACAATACGCCGGTTGGGCCGTTGCGCATGGATTTCGCCATTCCGCTGGAACAGATCAGGGACGAACCCTCCTACGGGATTTATCTCGGGCTGGGTCAGGCGTTCTGATCGTTACCATTGATTGAGTGAATCGATATAGTGTCGCCGTTATTGAGCCTTACAAGGTAGGCATGATGAAGATCCTTACGCGCATTCTGCTTGGTCTTTGCATTGTGATCATCGTGCTGGTCGCTGCGGTGTTCGGGCTGCTTGGGACGCGTCCGGGTCTCGATCTTGTAGCCTCGGTCGTCAACTCCGTCGCCAGCAACGATGATCAGACAATCGAGATAACCGGTATAGACGGCGTTCTTTCCGGCAGGCCTTCGGTGGAAAAGGTGACGATCGCCGACCGTGAAGGCGTTTGGCTGACCGTTGCGAATGTTGAGGCGGAACTCGCGCTCCTGCCGCTCCTGACGGTGAATATCCAGGCGGCCGGACTTTCAGCCGACATGATCGACCTGGCAAGGCTGCCGCAGGGCAATCCGGAGGCCAAACCCGCGCCGAGCGATGGCGGCGGCTTTTCGCTGCCGGCTATTCGCGCCGACATTCAGAATATCTTCGTTCGCGAAATCAGGCTCGGAGAACCGGTCATCGGTGAGGCCGCCACTTTGCAATTGACCGGCGCCGCCATGCTTGACGACGCTCCGGTCAATATCGCCGGCAATCTCGAACTCCTGCGCACCGATGGCGCGCAGGGCGACATCAAGGCCGACTGGAAACTGGCGCCGGATACGAACGAACTGAAGCTGGATCTGGCCGTCAGCGAACCTCGCGACGGTCTGCTTGCGCGTACCCTTGATATTTACGGCCTGCCGTCGGTCGATGCGCGGATCAAAGGCGACGGGCCGCTCGACGACTGGCAGTCCGAGATTTCGGTGAGCCTCGACGGCGAGGAAACGGTTTCGGGAACGGTGGCGCTTTCCTGGACACAGGATCGCCAGCAGGTTTCCGGCGCCCTGGCTGGACAACTGGCGCGATTGGCGCCGCAGCAAATCAAGCCGGTGCTCGCCGGTGAAACGGATATCAAGGTGGATGTGACCCGGGCGAGCGACAACACGCTTCGCATCGATACGCTGAGCGTCAAGTCACAACTCGCCTCGATCAGCGCCTCCGGCCATGTGCTGCCGGACAGCGACGCCGTCGACATGCAGGCCAGTCTCGAATTCGGCATGCCGGGCTCGGATGTGATGATCCAGCTCGACGACAATGCGTCCATCACCGTCGGGCATGTGCAGATGACCACGGCGCTAAAGGGGTCCATGGACGATGCGCAATGGCGGCTTGAGGCTGCAGTCGCATCGCTTTCCGACGACGCGCGGTCATTGACCGATCTGCGCATTACGGGAAGTTCGCCAGACATCAATGTGAATGCGCGTTCCGGTTCGGCCGTTGTCAAACTCGATATTGGTTCACTCAATTCGGGGCAGGCAGAAGTCGCGGATCTTGTGGATGGACCCGCCAGCATGACGCTTCAGGCGAACCTGGACGGCGACAGGCTTGACCTTCAGGATATTCAGTTCGCGCTGAACCAGATCAGGGGCGCTCTCAAGGGCGACGTCGATCTGGCTGATCTCTCGCTCTCGCTGGCTCTCAGCGCCAATGTTGCTGCGCAGAAGGAGGGGCTAGCCCACCAGTTGTTCGGCGATCAGGCGCTGGATGTTTCAGGAAATCTGGCGCGCAACGGCGAAGGGGTGCTGAGTTTCAGCAATCTCGACGTCAAGAGCGGCAATCTGATGCTTGGCGGCAAGGGGCAGCTTTCCTCAACTGCTCTCGAATTCGACGGAGACGTCGCGCTGCAAGACCTTTCAGCTCTCAATGCCGATGTCGCCGGTTCGGTGCAGGCCGACGTCCGTCTGAGCGGCTCTCCGGAAGATCCGTCATTCGAGATCACCGCCCGCGGTCGCGATGTCGTTGTCCTGGAAAATGCGCTCGAGGACCTCGTTCTCAAAGCGCAGGGCAGGAACGCGGTTTCGGATCTCGCCGCCGATATCAAGCTCGATGGCCGATATAACAAACAGCCTCTGTCAATCGTCGCCGATGTCAGTCGCGGCTCCGGACCGATACCGCTGATCAGCAATCTGATAGTGGACATTCCGGGCGTCACGGCCAGCGGAGGCCTCCAGCCAAACGCAGACGGTGTGGTAACCGGAGAACTCGACGTCGACGTCACCGCGCTTGAAGAACTCGCGCCGTTGTTGCTGCGCGACGATCTCGCGGGCAAGCTGACTGGCAAGGTCGTTTTCGCCGACAAAAATTCCCGCCAGACCGTCAACGCCAAGTTCAGCACCGACAGGCTCGACGCCGCCGGCGTCGTCGTCCAGAACATGACGGCCGATCTCAATGTTTCGATCCTGCCGGACGGACTTGGCATGCTGGCCGACGTCCGGGCCGGGCAGATTGACGCGCAAGGCCAGAAAATAACCGACGCCGTGGTCAAGGCCTCCGGCGATCTCGACAAGATGCCGCTCAGCATCAGCGCCAATGTGGCGGATTCTCCCGTCCGGGTTTCGGGCTGGGTTTCGATGGTCGACAATGTGACGACGATTGCGCTCGATGAGGCGAAAGGAACCTATTCGAACATTCCGCTGAACCTGACCCAGCCGATCGAGGTCCGAATTACCGGCGAAACGACGCAACTGCCGGACATCGCGCTGCAGATCGGACAAGGCACGGCGACTATTAGCGGCTCGGCCGGCGATCAGTTAGCCGTAGACGTCAAGATCGAGCGGCTGCCGCTGTCGATCATCGACAATGTCGCGGCAACCGGCATTGGGCCTCAGGGAACGCTCAACGCCACCGCAAAGATAACCGGCGCGTCGTCTGATCCGACAGTCGATTATCGAGTGAATGTCGAAAGCCTCTCAACCGAAATCACACGTTCCATACAGGCGCCCGCGCTTTCCATCGAATCCTCCGGCACGTTCGCGAGCATGGTCCTGAACACAACCAGCCGCGCCTTCGGGGGCGGGCTTGAATTGAACGCCAATGGCAGCGTCAATCTCAAAGGAGCCTCGCCTCAGCTCGATATCAGCCTGCAGGGCGCCGCCCCGTTTGCATTCGCGGGTCTGGCGCTGGCGTCGTCCGGCGTACAGATGAATGGCGTCGCCAACGTGTCATTGTCCGTGTCTGGTTCGGCAGCCAATCCGAATCTCAGCGGCCAGATATCGACCAGCGGAGCGACGTTTATCGAGGACGCCGCCCAGCTTGTAATTCGTGACATCGCGACCACGATTGATTTCACTGCGGCCCGAGCCACAATCAGCAGCCTGTCCGGACGTTTGGGCCAGAACGGCAAGATATCCGGTTCGGGCTATGTCGACCTGGACGCCGGCGCGGGCTTCCCGGCAGACATACAGGTGTCGCTTGACGACGGGGTCTATTCCGACGGGGAGATCGTCACGGCCGAGTTTGATGCAAAGATGCACATTAACGGGCCGGTCGCCACCACTGGAGTGCTGGACGGGACCGTCGATATCAGGCGCATGGACATCACTGTGCCCGATACGCTGCCGTCTTCCGTTCCGTTGGTCGACGTCAAACACATCAATCCGCCTGCGGCTGTCGCCCGGCAGACGCAGGAAATTACGAGCAGCAGTTCGAGTTCGAGCAGCGACGATACAGGTGGGTTGCAGCTCGATCTTACAGTCAGCGCGCCAGGACGGATATTCCTGCGTGGACGCGGCATGGATGCGGAGTTTCGCGGCAATATCGAGGTCGTTGGTTCGGTGGGCAATCCGAGCGCCACGGGTGATTTCGAAATGGTGCGCGGCCGCATCAACGTCCTGACAAAGCGTTTCGAGTTCAATCATGGCAAGATCATTTTCACAGGCCCACTCGATCCTACACTCGATTTCGAGACCGCGACGACCCAGAGCGGCGTTACCTTCTCGGTCAATGTCGATGGAACTGCTTCGTCGCCGCAGATTACGTTTTCCTCGAGCCCGGAGATGCCACAGGACGAAGTGCTCGCCCAGTTGTTCTTCGGAAAGGGCGTTTCAAACCTGTCCGCGATCCAGATCGCGCAACTGGCCGGCGCGATCGCCGAAATCAGCGGAACGGGTGGTGGCGGGGGTCTGTTTGGAAGCCTGCGCAATTTCACCGGACTCGATGACATCGATATTCAATCCGGAGGAAATGACGGTGAGACGACCGTCGGCATCGGACGCTATCTGAACGACAGGACCTATCTCAATGTCGAGAAGGGTCTGACAGGGGACTCGGGTCGCGTGCGCATTGATGTTGAACTGACGGATCATCTCAAGCTGCGTGGGGAAGCCGGAATCGACGGCAATACCAAGGCCGGCATTTTCTATGAGCGGGATTACAAGTAGACGGGCCGGAACAGGCATCGCCGATTGATTGGGTGTGGGGACATGATGGATACGCTTGCGCGTCGTATTGACCAGGGCAGAGGGGTGGAAAAGGCCGATCTGGTTCTGAAGGGCGGCGCGATTTTCGACCTTGTCACCGGCGCGTTCATTCACACAGATATCGCAATTTGCGGCGATGTGATCGTCGGTACATGCGGCGATTATGCTGGCGTGACGGAAATCGACATCACCGGCAAGACCGTCGTTCCGGGATTCGTGGACACGCACCTGCATATTGAATCGTCGGCCGTTACGCCGTTTGAATTCGATCGCTGCGTCCTGCCGCGTGGTGTCACCACCGCCGTCTGTGATCCGCATGAAATCGCCAACGTCATCGGCGCCGAGGGTATCCGCTATTTTCAGGCCTGCGCCGAAAACACGATCATGGATATCCGTATCCAGCTCAGCAGTTGCGTTCCGGCGACTGCTTTCGAGACGTCTGGCGCATCGCTCGACGTTCACGATCTGGAAGCGCTCCGAAACCACCCCAAGGTGCTCGGGCTCGCCGAAATGATGAATTATCCGGGCGTGCTCGCAAAGGATCCGGTCTGCCTGGAAAAGCTGGCGGCGTTCTCGGACGTCCCAATCGACGGCCACGCCCCGCAATTGCGCGGTCTCGACCTCAACGGATATTTGTCCGCCGGCATTCGCACCGATCACGAGGTGACGACGGCGGAAGAGGCGCTCGAAAAGCTGCAGAAGGGCATGCGGGTCTTCGTGCGCGAGGGGTCGGTGTCGAAGGACCTCGCCGCGCTGATGCCGATCATCACAGAGCGCAATTCACCGTTCATCGCCCTGTGCACGGACGATCGCAATCCGCTTGATATCGGCGAACACGGACACATCGACTACATGATCCGCACGGCGATCGCGGCCGGCGTCGAACCGCTTGCGATCTATCGCGCCGCCAGCCTGTCCGGCGCTCAGGCGCACACGCTGAGGGATCGCGGACTGATCGCCCCCGGCTGGCGGGCGGACATTGTCATCCTCAACGATCTGGGGTCATGCGATGTCGACCAGGTCGTCTGCGCCGGCCGCGTTGTCGACGAGGCGCTGTTTGCCACCCGCAGGCTTGTTCCGCCGGTGGGCCGTAACAGCGTTCACATACAGCCCGTCTCAGCGGAAGATCTGAAGGCCCACCAGACGAACGGAACCACGCCGGTCATCGGCGTCATTCCCGGCAAGATTATTACCGAGCATTTGGAATTGCGCCTGCCTGTCGAAGACAGCAGGCCGCAAATTGATTTCGAACAGGATGCGCTCAAAGTCGCGGTCATCGAGCGGCACGGTAAAAACAGCAATATCAGCGTCGGCTTCGTACACGGGTTCGGCCTCAGGAAGGGAGCGATCGCGTCAACCTTGGGTCACGACAGCCACAATCTGTGCATCGTCGGAACCAACGAGCGCGACATGGCGGTCGCCGCCAATCGGCTGGGCGAGATCGAGGGCGGTTTCGCGGTGGTCGAAGACGGCGAAGTCAAAGCCGAGATCAGTCTTCCCGTTGCCGGTCTCATGAGCCTTGAGCCCTACGAGACGGTCTATGACAGTCTGAAAAAACTTAGAGAGGCTGCATACGCGCTCGGCACGGTGCTTGAGGAGCCGTTCCTCCAGGTCGCCTTCCTGCCGCTGCCGGTCATTCCGCACCTGAAGATCACCGACCGCGGCATGTTCGACGTCGACCGTTTCGAACTGATCCGGGAGACTGCAGAAGACGCCGGTTAGATTTCATAATCAGTTTTGACCAATGCGCCCGTGTAGGAACAAAAAGAGAACATCGTTGCTGCATTTTCCGCTCGTCTGTGCTACAAGAAGGGCGTTGGAATTTGCCTGCAGCCATGCGCTTGATGCCTGAAAACGCGGATTCCCGAAACAAAGCCAGATCTCGTTTTCGCATGGAATTGGCGTAGAATTTTATAAATAACAATAAAAACAATAAGTTATTTGTGTTTTTTAACTGTCGGGAACGCTTTCTGACCGTTCACGCTGATAACGCCGCTCCAGCCCGAAGCAACCCCAGATCAGTCCGAGGATCAGGTAGAAGTGACGCCAGTGGTCCGTATCGATGACCGTGCCGATCAGGACATGCCCGACAAAAACGACATAGGCGCACAGCAGGAAGGGCTGCCAGGCCCGGTCCCGCAACAGGCATTTGAACCCGACGGCGAGAGTTAGGGCGATCAGCGTGAAATAGGAGGCGAAACCGATCCAGCCATAGTCCAGCAACGCTTTCAGCCAGATGTTGTGGGTGTCTTCCCCATAGATCGTGCCGAAGACCACCGGCCCGATGCCGAGCGGATGCTCCATGGCCATGTAAAACCCGATGCCGTGCCGGGCAAAGCGTCCGTAAACGGCGGTGTCATAAGATTGCACCAGTTGCGCGCGGTCGGCGAACAGGCTCGAGACCTGTTCGAACTGGAGGGCGACGACGAGCGCCACGACGACGAGGCCCAGCCCGGCGACGCTCAGCCCAATGATTTTCATTCTGAAGGCAGGGGCGTTTTCCTTGAGGAGCATCAACAGGATCAACAGGGCGACCGACAGGAAGTAGAGGCCCCATGCCGCGCGTGAAAACGAGAGGAAGACGCCGAAGCTCAGAACAAGAAAGGCGGCTATCCGCAAAGGCGCTGCCAAGAGCGGCCCGGACAGGATCGAGTGCAGGAGGAAGACGATTGGCAGGATCAGAAACGGCCCGAACACATTGGGGTCCTGAAATGTGCCCTTGGCGCGATCGTAGAGAATGAAGGCTTCGCTGCCCGGTATAAGATAGAAATAGGCGGCGATACCGATGGTCGCGGTAACCAGCGCGCCGGCGAGATAGGCGTAGAAGATGGTTGCAAGCCGGCTTTCGTCCTGTTCGATGATCGCGGCGAAGAAGACCGCCGACAGCGCCAGAAACAACGATACGGCCATATATAGGACGGCGTCGAAATTGAGCTCCGCCATTGTAGTCAGCGAGAGCAGGCCGCCGACATTGAAAAACACAAGGAGAGCCAGCAGCGACGCTGCGTTGGCGGTGATCCTCAGTCCAAGGATGAACCAGACGCCGATCAGCGCCGACATGTAGAGTTCGTAGGGCGCCGGTTCGTTGATGACGAAGCCGGACAGGAACGCGCCCAGTCCGATAAACGCCTTCGCCGGATTTATCCTGAGGACGAAACGTCGGGCCGGTATGGAAGCAGCCGCCGTCAATAGGCGTTGACCCCCTTGATCAGGTTGATGGGCGTCAGGAAGAGAATCTTGAGGTCGAAAAGCAGCGACCAGTTTTCGATGTAGTAGAGATCGAACGCCGTGCGCTGGCGGATTTTCTCGTCACTGTCTATCTCACCGCGCCAGCCGTTGATCTGGGCCCAGCCGGTCACGCCCGGCTTCACCTTGTGACGCCCGAAATATTCCTCGACGATCTCGTTGAATATCCGGTCGTGCGATCGGGCGTGCACGGCGTGCGGGCGGGGTCCGACGAGGGAAAGATCGCCCTTCAGCACGTTGAAGAACTGCGGCAGTTCGTCGATCGAGGTGCGTCTTAAGAAACGGCCGACGGGAGTCACACGAGGATCATCCTTGGTGACCGGCCTGATCGCCGTCTGGTCCGTCTGATCGACATACATGGACCGGAATTTGTGAACGTCGATGGTTTCGTTGTTGAAGCCGTGCCGTTTCTGCGTGAAGATGACGGGGCCGCGCGATGTGGCCTTCACGGCGATGGCGGCGCCCAGCATGATCGGCCATAAAAGCAGGATGCCCAGCACGCTGAAAAAGATGTCGAATGCCCGTTTCGCGACTGAATCCCAGTCGGTGATCGGCCTGTCGAGAAGGTCGAGCAACTGCACCGTGCCGATGGACGAGTAGGCGCGGGGACGAAAGCGCAATTCGCTGGAATGCGCGGCCAGGCGTATGTCGACAGGCAGGACCCAGAGCTTCTTGAGCAACTGGGCGACCCGCTTTTCCGCCGTCAGCGGCAATGTCAGGATCAGCATGTCGATGCGCACGAGCCTGGCTAGTTCGACGAGTTCGCTGATGTTGCCCAGTTTCGGATATCCGGCGACGATAGGCGGCGAACGCCTGTTGTCGCGGTCATCGAAAATGCCGCAAATCCGGACGTCGTTTTCCGGCTGTTTCTCCAGTGACCGGATAAGCTTTTCCGCCGGTTGGCCGCCGCCGACGATAATGGCCCTGCGTTCCATCGTGCCGTCGCGCACCCATCTTCGGATACTGAAAGCCACGAAGTGGCGCCAGATGACAAGCGTCGCCAAGCCGGTAACAAACCATGATCCGAACCAGACGCGGGAAAAACTGGCGCCGATTTTCAGGAAGAAGGCCAGAACCGCCATGGCGGAAAACGCGATCAGCCAGCCGACGATGATGCGCGGTATATTGCGCAGAGGTGAACGCAGCGACTGGATCTGATAGGTGTCCGCGATTTGAAAGGCGAGAACGGCGAGCGCCGATCCCATAAGGATCGTAAACAGATATCCGAAGGAGAAGCCGGACCGCGGCAGGACGTAGATCAGTTGTATGGTAAGTCCTGAGAGCGCCAGCAGGCAGAAATCCACCAGACGTATCAAGCCCGTCATGATGACGGGTGAAACGCCTTCATCGCCAAGTTGCGCCGAAAGCTGCGCAGCCAGTCGCTTTACCTTCTCTCTGTCCGCTTCGCCAAGCGGAGCAATGACCGGTTCCGGCGCTTTCGCGTCGTCCTGAGCGTGGATTCTATCGGTATTCATGTCTCAAGCAATTCCAGGAAGGCGGACGCGCCGCGCTTTCAGCGTAGTTTTCCTTCTGTGATGGATCCTGACCACAGATAGCAGGTAAGTACGCTCAAATTAAACAGGAGCCCTTAATTTTTGTTGAGGGCGGGCCGGCTAGCGGCAAACGTCTGTCAAAGACTGCAGACTTGGTAAATATTCAATATCCTGTCCGCCATTGCTGCGGAAGAGAATTGTCTCCGAAATTCTTCGGTTTCCGGCATTTCGGCCGCAAGGCGGTCCGGGTTTTTCACCCCTTCTGACATTGCCGTCGCCAGCAGGTCGATACTGTCGGTCGGAACAAGCGCCGGACTCTCCGCGCCGAGGACTTCCGGAATGCCGCCGACGCGCGAGGCGATGACAGGGCGTCCGGCGGCGATCGCTTCGAGAACGATATAGGGCATGGATTCAGCGCGCGAGGGGACCACCACGATGCGTCCCTTGCGAAATGCGTTTCTCGCGGGCATGGCCGGCGACATTTCGATCCGTGCGCCGTATCCGCGCTGGATGATCGTTTTCTTGTACGCGTCGGACGATTCACCATCGCCCACCATCCTGGCCCGTAGCGGTCTGCCTACAATGCGTTCCGCCATGCCGAAGGCCTCGATGAACCGGTCCGGTCCCTTCAGTTTCCGCATCATGCCGATAAACAGGAAATCAGCAGCGTCGCCGTCCGGAGCAACCGGTTCGAACTCTTCTTCGCTGACCCCGTTATGCACCACATGCCACTGCGCCTGCGGCGGTCCGACTTTCTCGGAGTAGGCCTCTTGCTCATAGCGGCTGACGAATATCAGCTGATCGGTGCGACGTTCTAGCATGCGTTCGATCGCGAAGAAGGCACGGCCATGCAGGGTCTTCGGCGAATAGTGCAGAGACCCGCCATGCGGAGAATAAAGACGGGCTACGCGAGACCCTTTCGCCCGTAATCGTGAGCCGATGACGCGCGCCAATGCGCCGCCCTTGGCTCCATGCCCATGTAGTATGTCAGGTTGAAGGTTGCCGATCACCTGGCCGTAGCGGTATAATGCGAACAGGTCTGCCGGGGTAATCGCGCGCCTCACAGGAAGGCGCGTTACCCCCAGTTTCAGCATCGGCAAAATGGTGTCGAAGAGAGCGTCCTCGTGGGCGCCTCCCGTAATGCTGTCGCAGACGATGCCGACTTCGTGTCCGACGGCGCTGTGATGGCGGGCCAGATCCCTGACATGCCGGAAGATGCCGCCGATCGGCGAGCGGAAGCAGTGAATGATCCTCAAGGGTCGGTCAGCGCCGTTCATGGGCGTCTAAAACAGTCTCTCGCGAATATAAATTGTGTCGCCGCCAATGATCGGGTCGGAAATCGGCACGCGACCGGTTATGACTTCGCCATTGACCTGCCGGGTGACGTCGGCGTTGGCCTGGTTGGCCCGCACCGTAAATCCGCCGGCGATGGCGATTGCATTCTGCACGGTCATTCCCGGGACATAGGTGTATTGGCCGGCGGCGTTGACTTCGCCCATCACGAAGATCGAGCGATGCCGGTCCACCTGCACCGTCACGTCGGGATCGCGCAGGAAGCCCTGGCGCAGGCCGCTGGCGATCTTGCCTTCGAGCGACTGCGCCGTCTGGCCGCGCGCGCTTACGGCGCCAACGAGGGGAAAGGCAATATAACCAGCCTGATCGACCGTGTAGGTGTTCGAGATGTCATCCTGACCGTAAACGGTGATGCGCAGAACGTCGCCCGCGCCAAGACGGTAGGGTTCGATCACCGCTTCGTGGAACGCGTCGGGAGCAGGGCGATAGCCGCTACAGCCATATGGCGCTATCGCCAATACGGCTAGTGACGCCACTATCGCATATCTGAAACTCCGAAACGCCATAACTGTGATACCTGGTGGCAAGAGTGCTCCATCCGGCCTCCTTTATCGAACGGTTAAGGTTAATGTCCGGTAAAACACCCCGGCTTAATTTGAATTGTCTCCGGAGGGCGCTTCTGCACGCTGGAAGCTGTTTAACGGTTAGGTTACCATGTTCGTTTACGCTTCGCGGCGCTGTATATATCCGTACACGCGCGCATAGGAGCCTTGGCGGATTGCGATGGGCAGGGCAGGAGTCTGACGTATGAGCCGGAATGGCGATGGCAACGGTGATGTGGAAATCGACATAGCGCGTCTGATCGCCGCTGTATGGCGCCGGCGCGCGGCCGTGATTTCTCTCGTCGTTCTGGTCTGTGTCATCGCGCTTTCGGTGCTGTCGATGATTCCGTCCCGCTACCGTGCGGAAACACGCATCCTGATCGAGACGCGCGACACGATCGCCGTGCGGTCTGCGCCGCTGGATGGCGTCGAAAACCAGTATCTGGACCAGGAGGGGGTTGCGAGCCAGGTCGAGATCATGCGCTCGACCGATCTGATCAGGGCGGTAGCCGAGAGGCTCGACCTTACGTCCCATCCCGAATTCAGCGCAGCGGCCCGCCCATCTTTGATATCCCGCGTCATGATCATTGTCGGGCTCGAGCCCGATCCATCCGACGCGCCACCCGGCGAGCGGCTTGTCGAACTCTTCCGCGAGCATCTGAAGATCTACCAGGTTGCGAGCTCCCGCGTCATCGTCGTCCAGTTCTGGTCGGTTGATCGGGAGTTGTCGGCGCAGGTGGCCAATGCTATCGCAGACGCCTATCTGGAAATTCAGAGCGGCGCCAAGCAGGTCTCCAACGCGGACGCCAGCGCCTGGCTGGAGCCGGAAATCCAGCAACTCGGCGACAGGGTGCGCGAGGCCGAGGCGAAAGTCGCCCGCTACCGCGCCGACGCTGATCTGCTCCTGGTCGACGGCAATGAAACCCTGGTGACCCAGCAACTCAGCGATATCACCAGCGAGATTGCAGCGGTTCGGGCGGAAAGAGCGAATGCGCAAGCGCGGGCGGAAACGGTGCGCAATGCGATCGAACGTGGCCAGTCCACCGACGCATTCAGCAATGTAATTGAATCCGAGCAGGTTCTGCGCTTGCAGGACCGCCGGGCTTCAGTCCAGTCGGAACTCGCGGATCTGTCGACAACCTTGCTCGATCGCCATCCGCGCATGCGGGCCCTGCGTTCCCAACTCGAGGATATCGATCGTCAGATCCGCAGTGAAACGACGCGCGTGCTCAGCAGTCTCGAGAACGAGGCGGAAGTCGCCCGCGTCAGGGAACGTGAACTCGTCAGTCAACTGGACGAATTGAAACAGAACTCCGCGCAGGCAGGCGACCGGGAAGTCGAACTGCGAGCGCTGGAGCGGGAAGCCGCGGCCCAGCGTCAATTGCTGGAATCCTATCTCAGCCGATATCGCGAGGCGAATTCGCGGATGAACCCGGCGAGTTTGCCAGCCGATGCGCGGGTTATTTCTCGCGCGCTGGTTCCCTCCGAACCCTATTTCCCGAAAGCGATTGCCACGGTCATGATGGCGGGTCTGGCGACGCTCATGCTGGCCTCGATGGTCATTATGCTGCGTGAACTGTTTGCCGGCGAAGGCCTGCGTGGCGATTCCAGCGCGAGACCGTTCAGAGAAGAAGAGCTGGACGATTCTGTCAGTGGGGAAAAAGTCGTTGATGGGCCTGCAGCCGACATGGATTTGACCGAGGATTCAGAAAACGCCGTCGCCGAAGAGCAGCGAACGACGCCTGATGCTGCAGCAATTGAGCCGGAAAAAGATCGAGCTTATGCATTTGAGACCCCCTCTGTCCGCAATACCCTGATGGATACAAAACCGGCGCCGGAGCCGCGGCCAGTCATCGCGACTGCGGTTCCGGCGGACAACGGCGGTCAGCTTGAAAAGGCGGATATGGATAAGCGCAACGGCGGAAACAGCGTCAGCGGCGTCGCGGGCCATCTGAGAAGTACCGAGGCCCCGATCGCCGTCATTATCTCGCCTGAAGGAGACAGGGGGTCCACCACCTCCGTTATGTTGGCGCGTATGCTCGCCAACGATGGTCAACAGGCGCTGCTTGTGGATATGACCGGTTCGGCCTGTCCGACGCGCATGATGACGATGCAGAACGATCTGCAAGGCGTGACCAATGTGCTCGTCGGAGAATGTTCACTGTCGGAGGCCGTCCATGGCGATCGCCTTTCAGCCGCGCACATTATGCCGCAAGGCACCGCCGATCCGGTGCAGGCGATGAGTCATTCCAGTCAGTTACCGCACATCGTTGAAGCCCTGTCTCAGGTCTATGATATCGTGGTCATTGAATGCGGCCCGACCGACTCGCGGGGCGTGCGACGGCTGCTCGGAGACGAGAACATCGAGCTGATCGTGTCCGTGGTTCATCCCGACGAGGATCTGATGACTGAAATTCTGAGCGATTTCCATTCTCACGGCTTCGACAATTTCGTTGTCATGAGCCCGGGCGTCGGCGCGCCGCCCGAGAGGCCTGATCGCAGCGCTGCCTGAATATCCTCAGTCTGTCTTGCGTCGCAGAGCCATTCTCGCCTTGCGCGCCAGCGCGAACAGGCGCGGATTGGTTTTGATCATGCGTTTTGCATGCGTCAATCCGGCGACTGCGACGGCGCCTGCGCGCCCCTTCGCAGTCAGCGCGATTACACAGTCGTAGAGTTGCGTTTCGACGTCGCACCAGTTGCGCTTGAATTGCTCGTCGCCGACGCCGAAATCAAAGAGTTCCTTGCCGCTTTCGCACGCGTTTTTGATCATGTGATAGAAGAGCAGGTCTCCTGGGCTCGCATTCTCGGTTTCGCCGCTTTCGAACGAACTGAACTGGCAAATGACGTGTCCGTCTTTCACTGAGAGACCGGCGATGGCGATCGGTCTGCCGTCGACCCTGAGACGGATGGCGTGCATTTCGAGCGGTTTTCGCACCTCTTCGAAGCAACCGGCGGCGAGGTCCTTGAACAACTCCTGAATGCTCTGCGATGCGAAGACATCCGGAATGCCCTTCATGTTAAAGCGGGCAGCTTTTTGTTCATAGAAACAGTCAAGGAGCGCGCGAGCTTCTTGCGGTGTCGCCGCCTGAACGTAGTCGTAGCCGCCAAGGGCTTCCAGGAGCTTTGCCGAAGTGCGAAATTTCTTGCGCCGTCGTTTCGCATTCCCGCGTCTGACCACCGTCTCGAAATCGCTCTCCAGCGAAACCTGGAACGATCTGTTCTGGTCCTCGAAATGCGGCAGGTTTGCAAAGGGATGCGCAAATCCACGCCAAGTTTCCGGATGTCTTTCCAGCAACAGCAGATCGACCCCATCCACGACCTTTCGAACCTGGTCGATGACGTTCCACATGGCGTGCGGCGTTGAAATTGCGATGAAATCCGGATGGAAGAGACCAAAATTAAGATTGTTGAACGTGCCGCCTGCATAGCCCGCAATACGCAACGGACCCGCTTTCCTGATCGAAAGCGGCAGGACGAACGCAATTCGTCCATCAAACTCTCCGGCCGTGAAACGCCCGACAATGAAGAGCGGCCGACTGTCGCGCCCGGACCATGCGCGGCACCAATGATAGCTCTGGTGAATGCTGCACTGGGGCAGAGTCTCCAGTTCACGCCACTCCTTTTCAAGCGGCGTGATATCATCGGTATGTGTAATGCTCAGCGTTTTGGTCATGGTTCCATCGGCCATTGTCGGCTCTTGGAGGCCATTCTAGCGGCAAGGAGTAAATAGAGCCTGTCGGCCGGAGAAAGCCCTTACGACTTTTCGTTTCCTTCCGGCCGTCCCTGCATCCACCGGATCAGGAACATCGCGGGGATTATCCAAATCAGGCCACTCACGAAGAAATAGAGCAGATGGATCCACCAAGGCGATTCCGCAAGCCTGTAGGTCGCGATCGTCGTTGCTACGAGCGCGTAGATGATCGCCAGCGCGACGATCAGCAGGCTTCCAATCAGTTTTTTCAGACGAATAGGCATAGGTTGTCCTGTTGCTGCGGCACGGAGTAACGGTTTTGGCGAAACCTGCAAGCCATTTTTGTGTGCACGGTCAGGTGAGACAGTTTGCACCTTGCTTTAGCCGGAACAGTGCTCCAAATGGGCGTTCAAACAACCAACTGCTGACCATATGTCCGAAAGAACTCTCTCCAACAATCGCAGGCTGCTTCGCTGGTGGCTGTTCATCGTCCTTCTGGCCATTACCGCGCTCGTGATCGTTGGCGGAGCCACGCGTATGACGGATTCCGGGCTTTCCATTACCCAGTGGAAACCGATCCATGGCGTCATCCCGCCCTTGAATGAGGCGGAGTGGCAGGAAGAACTGGAGCTTTACAAGGCGATCCCGGAGTATGAGCAGGTCAACAAGGGGATGAGCCTTGACGCGTTCAAATTCATCTTCTGGTGGGAATGGGCGCACCGGTTGCTTGCGCGCAGCGTCGGAATTCTCTTCGCCGCGCCTCTTGCGTTCTTCTGGCTGACCGGCCGGGTCGAGGACAGGCTGAAACTCCCTCTTCTTGGCATTCTGGCGCTGGGAGGTCTGCAGGGTTTCGTTGGCTGGTGGATGGTGGCCTCCGGCCTCGTCGACCGGATCGACGTCAGTCAGTACCGTCTCGCCACGCATCTGACTCTCGCATGTTTCATATTCGCCGCCATCGTTTGGGTCTGGCGGGGCATTGGTCGGCATTCCAACGATGCGGCGCCGACGCCGTCCTCATCCGCCTATTCTGGAACGATCGCCTGTCTCGTGCTTGTGCAGATTTATCTAGGCGGTCTGGTCGCCGGCATGAAGGCAGGGCTTGCCAGCAACACCTGGCCGTTGATGGATGGCCAGTTCGTTCCTTCCGGCCTGTTCATCATGAAACCCTGGTTCATCAACCTTTTCGAGAACGCGCTCACCGTACAGTTCGACCATCGCATGGTCGCCTATCTGCTATGGGTGTTGGCGGGCTGGCACATGATTGCGTCATTGCGCGCAGCGCCCAACACCACCCACGCCAGGCGGAGTGTTGTCCTCTTCGCATTGGTGACTATCCAGGCGATCATCGGGATAGCAACGCTTCTGCTGGTCGTGCCCATGCATCTGGCGCTGACGCATCAGGCCGTGGCGCTGCTGGTGCTCGGTTTCGCCGTCGCGCACTGGCGCGCCTATTACGGCAGTTACAGGTATCCGAAAAAAGCGTTGGCCGCGGCCTGATTGATCAGGCCGCGAGCATCAGGTTCATGTTCTGCACAGCGGCGCCGGAGGCGCCTTTGCCGAGATTGTCCAGGATTGCGATGAGATTGACCTGACCTGTGGCTTCGTTGCCGCAGACGAAAAGCTTCATCGTGTCCTTGCCGGCGAGCTCCGTCGCCACAATGCGCTTGAGGGCGGCCGACTCTTCCATCGGGACCAACTCGACAATTGACTGTCCGGCGTAGTGATCGGCGAGAAGCGCATGGATATCGCCGAGCTTCTGCGCGCCCTTCAACCGGTCGAGGAACAGGGGTAATTGCACCAGCATTCCCTGAGGAAAACGACCGACGCTCGGCGAAAAGATCGGCGCCGCGTCGAGCAGGCCGTGTTCCGTGATTTCGGGCACATGCTTGTGGTTCAGTCCAAGACCGTAGGCGAAAAGCGGCGCGGCGATATGATCATCGGCCGTTTCGTCTTCCATTTGTGCGATCAGCGCCTTGCCGCCGCCCGTATAACCGGAGACCGCGTTGACGGTAACGGGATAGTCTCCGGGTAGAACGCCGGCTTCCCGCAACGGCCGGATCAAGGCGATCGCGCCTGTCGGATAGCATCCCGGATTGGCGACGAACCGCGCGCTCCCGATTTTTTCGGCCTGGCCTTTCGCCATTTCAGCGAAGCCGTAGGCCCAGTCGGGATCGATCCGGTAGGCGGTGCTGGAATCGATCACCCGCGTTGAATTGTTGCCTTCAAGCATGTCGACTGCCTGCCGCGAAGCAACGTCGGGAAGGCATAGAATGGCGATGTCCGCTTCATTGAGCAGATCGGTCCGCATCTGTTCGTTGCGCCGCTCTTCAACCGGAATGGACAGGACATCAATGTCGCGGCGGTCGGCCAGACGCGTGCGGATCTGCAAGCCGGTCGTTCCGTGTTCGCCATCGATGAATATCTTCGGTTTCATGTCCCTGGTTTCCGGTTAAAGGCGCAATGCGCAGTGTCAAAGTTCCGCCGCGCTATATAGTATAGCATGTAAACCATGTCCAACGGGATGCGCAGCCAAATCGTGTTTGTGAATCTGATCGGAAATATCCTGGCTTGCGGAACGTTTCTGATTGCCTTCTGTCTGCCGGCCGGCGCTATCGATCCGTCCCATGAAATGGTCGAGGAACTGGGCGCGTTGCTGTATCACGACCGCAATCTCTCGATGAACCGCACGCAATCCTGCGCCACCTGTCACGCGCCGGACCACGGCTTTGTCGATATGCGCGACAATGGGGCGGGCGCCGGCGTTTCACGCGCTGTCTCTATGGGCGATGACGGGATTTCGCTGGGCGACAGAAATGCGCCGTCCATAGGCTATGTCGGCTTCATTCCCGCTTTTCATAAAGCCGAGACGGGACGCTACAGGGGCGGTTTCTTTCTGGATGGGCGCGCGGCCACACTGGAGGAACAGGCGGTGACGCCATTGCTCAATCCGGCCGAGATGGGAATGCTCGAAAAGCGCGCCGTCGTAGCAAGAGTGCAGGAAAACCAGGATTATGTCGCGGCGTTCCGCAAGTATTACGGAGAGGCCGTCTTCGACGATACTGAAACGGCCTACGACGCCCTGGTCGCAAGCATCGCAGCTTTCGAGCGTTCTGCGTTTTTTCGTCCGTTTGATTCCCGTTACGACCGGTTCCTGGCTGGCGAAGCGACGCTCACGCCGGAGGAGGAAAGGGGGCGGGAGCTGTTCTTCGCCGAAGGTTTTACCAATTGCGCGCTCTGTCACCGGTTGCGCGACGGGCCGGCAGAGCTGGAAGAGACTTTCTCCAATTACGAGTACCACAATGTCGGCGCGCCGGTGAACAAAGCTGTGCGCAAGGCCAACGGTGGCGGCGATGTCAGGGCGGATCTCGGCCTGCTCGCCAACGCAGGCGTTGATGATCCCTCCGAAGCCGGAAAGATCAAGGTTCCCACGCTGCGCAATGTGGCGGTGACCGGGCCCTATATGCACAATGGCGTGTTCAACGATCTGAGAACCACCGTGCTGTTCTATAATCGGTATCTTACAGACGATCCTATCTACCAGATCAATCCGGAAACCGGCGTGGCCTGGGGCTCGCCGGAGTTTACGCACAGCCTGTCACGCGCGGAGCTTGAAACTGGGCTGCCGCTGTCAGAGGACGATATCGACGCGCTTGTCGCATTCCTGAAGACGCTTACCGATGCGCGCTTCGAACACTTGCTGAATGAATAGAGTGTTTTCTGATCACCCCAGAAATGTGACGATCTCGTCGACCGGTGCGCGCTCGGTCCGCAGCGTGTTGATCGGATGGTCTTCGTCCATGTAGCCGACTGCGATGCCACAAAACAGCATCCAATCGGCCGGCGGTTTCAGATGTTCGTCGATCGTCGTGTGCCATTGGACCCAGGCTTCCTGCGCGCATGTGTGAAGGCCATGCTCGCGGGCAAGCAGCATGACGCTTTGCAGGAACATGCCGACGTCAGACCATTGCGGCGGTCCCATCGTCCGGTCGATATAGACGAAGAGCCCGACAGGCGCCCCGAACATCTCGAAATTGCGCCGGAACTGGCGGATGCGTCCTGGCTTGTCGTATCGATCGATCCCGATCGAGGCGTAGAGATCTTCGCCGCATTTGAACCGCCGGGCTGCATACGGCTCCTTCAGGTCGGGAGGATAGACGTCATCGAAAATCCGGGCGAGGGGCGCCCCCGAGACGGCAAAGAGACTCCAGGGCTGCAGATTGCCGCCCGACGGAGCAAAGCGGGCGCCGTCGATGATGGCGCGCACCGTCTCGCTGTTGACAGGGTCCGGTTTGAAGGCGCGGCAGCTGATACGCGTTGCGAGGGCTTCTGAAACGTTCATTGTGTCTCCTGAGCGGGAATATCGGGTAGCGTGTCTGCCGTCGTCGAACAGGAGTGTCAACCGATCCGGCTTCGGGATCCAAAAGAGCAGACGCTATGCAACGGCCTGACGGGACGTTTGTTTCCAGACGACCAACGCGATGACCGCGAGATAGACTGACGACGATGCCGAGCGGAAGACCTGCGAAAATGCCAGCAATTCGCAGGCTCACGCGCCCACTGAGCCATGAAAGCCCGAGGACCATCAGCGACGTCACGACGATTTTGACGAGACACATAATGATGCCCGTCCAGCTCTCCTTGGCCCTGCCGTGTCATCACGATGACGCATAAACTGATAATATCCGGGATCAGTGCCGGCAAACAAAAACGCCCGCATCGCTGCGGGCGTTCGATAGTCGATATAAAAGGCTGTCGATCAGCGCTTGGAGAACTGGAAGGAGCGGCGAGCCTTTGCCCGGCCGTATTTCTTGCGTTCCACAACACGGCTGTCGCGGGTCAGGAAGCCGCCCTTCTTAAGAACCGAGCGAAGGCTGGGCTCATAGAGGGTCAGCGCCTTGGAAATGCCGTGACGCACAGCGCCTGCCTGTCCGGACAAGCCGCCGCCGGCGACTGTCGCGACTACATCGAACTGGCCGTCACGGGCCGCCGCCAGGATCGGCTGCTGCAGGATCATCTGCAGAACCGGGCGCGCGAAATACTCAGTGAAGTCTTTCTTGTTGACCGTGATCTTGCCGGTGCCGGGCTTGATCCAGACGCGCGCGACGGCGTCCTTGCGCTTGCCGGTCGCATAGGAGCGGCCGAATTCGTCCAGCTTCTGGACATGCACGGGAGCCTGGATTTCCGCGGTTTCGGCCGCGGAGCCCAGTTCTTCGAGGGAATTGAGTTCAGCCATGATCAGGCGGTCCTTACATTCTTGGAATTCATAGCGCCGACGTCGAGCTTGACCGGCTGCTGTGCTTCATGCGGATGTTCTGCGCCCGGATAGACGCGCAGGTTCTTCATCTGGCGACGGCCGAGCGGGCCGCGCGGTATCATCCGCTCAATGGCCTTTTCGATCACGCGCTCCGGGAAGCGGCCCTCGAAAATCTGGCGAGCGGTGCGCTCCTTGATGCCGCCGGGATAACCGGTGTGCCAGTAATACTTCTTGTCGGTGTACTTTTTGCCGGTGAAAACGGCTTTACCGGCGTTAATGATCACGACATTGTCGCCATCATCCACATGAGGAGTGTAGGAGGCTTTGTGCTTGCCGCGCAGGCGCATGGCCACGATGGAAGCGAGGCGGCCGACGACGAGACCTTCAGCGTCGATCAGTATCCACTTCTTCTCCACCTCGGCGGGCTTCTGTGAGAAGGTTTTCATTCGGGTTTCTCTTTCCTGAACCTTTGTCGCCAAAGGCGTTTCTTGTTGCTTGGGGCCGGCTTGCGCCAGCAAAAAACATGTCGGCCCCGCGAAGGACCGACATTGAGCGAGGCTTATAGGCCGTCGCATAGGCGCCGTCAAGCAGAAAGGTTTCGGATGTTTCGTAATTCATGCAATAGAATCAATATTTTAAAAAATAGGTATCATATTACCGTATGAGAATAGACTGTTATCCGGACGTTTTTGTCCGTTTTGGCGGGATCGAATAGGTGCCGGTCGCATGTGCGACGGTCAGCCCGTCGGAGCCGTTGCGGATGTCGATGTCGAAGACCATGAGCGACTTGCCGAGTTTGAGAATGCGGCAGACGCCGTCGATAGGGCCGGGGTCGGCCTTGCGCATGAAGTTGATGTTGATGTTGGTCGTCACCGACAGGGCGTCGGCGCCGGCATGGGTCAGCACGCAGACATATCCGCCGATATCGGCGAGCGTGAAAAGCGAAGGCCCCGATACCGTTCCGCCTGGCCTGATATGTCTGCCGCCGGCTTCCAGACGCACCTTGCATCCTCCCGGAAAGACATCGATAGCATGATAATCCGGCTCTTTTCCGTTCAGCTCCGGATACACCTCACGCAGAAATTCATTGACTTCCGCGGCGGTCATTTTCGGTTCGTATGCGATAGCGTTCATTGGTTTCGCCGCCTATTTGCCGGGATTGATCGGTCGGTTTTGTGTCCAGTCGAAGGTGCCGAGGTCGCGTTCTCTCGCCGCCTGTTTCCAGCCGAATTCCTCGGCGCGCGCCTTGAAGTTCAGTCCTTCCGGCGAATGCCGCGTGACGCCGTCAAACAGCGTGGCGAACATTTGCGTCTGGTGGAGCCCCATTGCTTCGATCGCCTGGTTGACCACCAGCTTCTGCATCATGAGCTGGTTGACCGGCACGCCCGAAATGCGATCGGCAAGGGTGTCCACTGCGTCGTCGAGTTCGTCTTCCGGCACGGATTTCAGGATCAGCCCCAGGTCCTGCGCCTCCCGACCATCGATCTTGTCCCCCGTAAATAGCATGCGCTTGGCCTTCTCCGGTCCAAGCCGATAAACCCACATGGCGGTCGTGGGGCATCCCCAGACCCGGGTCGGCATGTATCCGATCTGCGCGTTGTCGGCCATCACGATCATGTCGCAGCAAAGCGCAATATCGGAACCACCGGCCACGGCATAGCCGTGCACCTTGGCGATCACCGGCTTGTGCGAACGCCACAGAGACATGAAATGCTGCGTGTTGCGCATCATGAAAGCGTAGTCCTTCATGGGGTCCCATGGCATTTGTTGGGTCGCTTCGTTGCCTGAACCGCCTGTCGCCTGCGCATAATAGGCTAGATCGTAACCCGCGCAGAACGCCTTGCCTGCGCCGGACAGAACGATCACATGAACGTCCGGATCGGAATTGGCGCGATCCACTGCGCGTTCGAGCTCTCCAGGCAATTCGTCGTCGATCGCATTCATTACTTCAGGACGGTTCAGCGTGATGCGCCCAACGCGCCCGTCCTTTTCGAACAGAACCTTGTTCATCCATTCCTCCCTAACGTTGACGTAAACGTAAAAACAAAACGCCGTTCTGCCAAGCCTTGAAAGCAGCGCCGTGAAAACCGGTCTCCCTGCTGTCACGACGGCGCAATTGCAGTATAAGAGTGTCTGAAACACCACTGCTACTCGCGAATGACCGGAGGACGCCATGGCACAGGCCGCAGCAAAGACCAATGATAACGACAAGGCGCTTGTCATCAGCCAACTTGCCAACGGCATCCTGAGACTGACCTTGAACAATCCGCCGGCAAACGCCTTGTCCATCGCCCTGATGCAGACGCTGCGCGACGAACTTGCGGCGGCGGAGGAGAATCGGGAGGTTAGCGTTGTCGTGATCGCCGCCAGCGGCAAGCTGTTTTCCGCCGGGCATGATCTCAAGGAGATGACCGGGCATCGCGAGGACGCGGACCGGGGCAGGGCGTTCTTCGAGCAAACCATGCGCATGTGTTCCGACCTGATGCTGCAGATCACGAATCTGCCGAAGCCGGTTATCGCGGAAGTCGACGGGCTGGCGACAGCCGCCGGTTGTCAGCTTGTCGCAACCTGCGATCTCGCCATATGCACCGATACGTCGACCTTCTGCACGCCAGGCGTCAATATCGGTCTCTTCTGTTCGACGCCGATGGTCGCAATTTCGCGCGCCGCGCACCGCAAGCAGGCCATGGAAATGCTACTCACCGGCGAGCCCGTCGACGCCTCCGCCGCCAAGGAATATGGGCTAGTGAACCGGGTCGTGCCCAAAGAGTATCTACGCACCGTTTCCGACAAATATGCTTCGGTGATCGCCTCGAAGTCGCCATTGACCCTGAAAATCGGCAAGGGCGCCTTTTATCAACAGATGGATCGGCCGCTCGCCGAGGCATACGACTATGCGGCCTGGGTGATGACTGAAAACATGCTTGCCCGCGACGCCGAGGAAGGCATTAACGCTTTTCTGGAAAAGCGCGACCCTGAATGGACCGGCCGCTGAACCACCAGGGTCGCCTGACCGCGCGTCAGCCGATCTCCACCACAACGATCTCCGGCGGCATGCCGAAGCGTACGGGCAGAATAGAGCAGCCGAGCCCGCCAGAGACTATCAGGTCTCGGGGCGTCGCCGGTCGTATATCGCTTACTCCAGGTCTTGTTTCAACGATGTGCCCGTAGGCGTACCGGTTATGGTATCTGGACGGGACATAGGGTGAATAACCAAACAGGCGGATCTGGCCGCCATGGGTGTGGCCAGACAATGTCAGCGAAACGCGTAATGGCGCCTGAGGAAAAATATCCGGTTCATGCGCCATCAGGATGACAGGCGCGTCATCCGTCACCATGGCCAGGGTTGCGCTGAGATCGTCGACGCCGCTCCAGCGCGAGCGTCCGTAACGCGGCGTTAGCGCTACCTGATCGCCCAGTCCGGCGAGCCAGAAAGCCTGTCCGTCCTTTTCGATGCGCACAGCGTGGTTTTCGTAGACCTGAACTCCGACGATTTCGAGCGCTGTCTGACTGACAATCGGCCCGTGGCCTCTCTGCTGCGCAGCTTCGTCTTCCCACCAGTCGTGATTGCCAAGAACCGCGTGAACGCCGAGCGGAGCGGAAAGTCCAGACAAGGCTTCAGACCATTCTTCGACGGAAACCTCTCCGGATATGCCTTTCTGCCCGGTGCAATAGTCGCCGAGCAGCAGCGTGATGTCCGGTGCAAGGGCGTTGGTTCGGTCGCAGATCGACCGGATGCGCTCAGGCGGCATCCAGGGACGGCAGGCATGGATGTCGGCGAGCACGGCGATTCGCAGACGAAACCCTTTGGGCCAACGCGCCGGGGTAACGCTGTAAGTGCGGGTAACCAGACGGGAGGGTTCTCCCGCCACGGCGTAGGCGCCCAGCGACACGCCGCCGAGGACAGCGGCGCCAATGCCTTTCAGAAATGTCCTGCGAGTAAACAATTGCGTTGCGCATCGAGTTCATTGGTGCGGGGGTCGACCCGCTTACGGGTCGGCTCAAGCCTCGATGGAACACAAGTGTGGCGTTTAAAAGTCGCCGGTCCGGCTGTTATCGGTGCAAACCCGAACCGGGCAGCGTTTGCGATCCTGAGACGGCACATAGGATGGTTTGGCGTACTGATCGTAACCGCAATGGCCCGAGTGAAACGCATAGGTGTCATAGAGCGTCAGAGCCGGAATGCGCGGCGAGGGGTAGCGCAACACCGCCGCGCCCTCGGATTTCAGTATTTCCTGAATACGTGCGCAACTCAGTCTCGTCGCATCGTAGCGGCTGAGCGCATGAGCCGGCATTGCAATAGTGGCGGCGCAAATGGCCAATACGACAGTTCTTTTCAACGCCAATCTCCTATATCAACTGCACAGCAGTACTCGTTGATCGCAAACAGCAAACACTGTTGCAAGGTAAACTATAAACAAATATCTGCCTTGTGTGCCAATCATCGCCAACGCTTGGTCTTGTCATCCTGCAAGGTGGGCAAGCGTCAACGTCGGAACACTAGCGTGCAGCTCGGCGCTGGAATGTGGGTTTCACCACACGGTCTGGCGCATCGCACCGTCGCCAAAGACCGTAATTATCAGTAGTCCGAGGCTTGATCGGCGCAAACCCTGACGCGACAGCGTTTCTTGTCCTGCGAGGGAACCCAGGACGGCTTTGCGAACTGGCCGTATTCGCATTGCCCCGAATCCGCGGCGTAGGTTTCGTAAAGCGTCAGTTTGTAGTCTCGCGGCGAAGGGTAGCGCAGCACGACCGAGCCTTCCAGTTTCACTATCGCCTGAATTTTGATGCAGGTGTGAGAGGTGGCGTCGTAACGACTGATTGCGTTCGCAGGTAAGGTCGTGGCGACAACCATCAATGTCAGGAGTACAACTTTTCTCACGATAAGGGGTCCTCAGCGCGTCGGAATGCGCACCTTCTAACCGTATGTGTTGAAGGATGAAAAGACAACTTGTTATCTATCGCGTCGCCTGAAGCGCATCAACGGGAGATCGACTGATCCTTGCAGATCCGCGCGCGGCATTTCGGGTTGTCCTTGGTCGGCACGAAATAGGGTTTCGCGTATTGGCCATAACCGCAATAACCCGAATTCTTGGCGTAGACGTCATAGAGCGGTATGGATGGTTTGTGCGGATTTCTGTAATGCAGCACTGCGGCGCCTTCCTGTTGCAGTATCGCCTGGGTTCGCGCGCAGGTCAGGTTCGTTGTATTGTAATTGTTGATAGCATTTGCGGGCATGGCGTAAATCACCGCGCACATTGCAATGGCCGTCAATTTCCTCACCTTCGATCTCCTCTTTTCAACCGTTTGAACCGGCGTCGGTCGAAAGGCGACGACGCCAGGCTGAAACAACTGCAACACATCGCCTGTTGAGCGCTACATTATATGCTGTTAAGGCAGTGCGCCACACGAAGTTAGGCTGCAGCGCTCCGCCAAAAGTCAAGTATACGTTACCCGAGAGTTTGAAATGGATCACGATACCTATCCGGAATCCTATATTTCCCGGATACTGCGTTCCGTAAAGACGATCGCCATGATCGGCGCGTCCGGCCGCGATGTGCGACCCAGCAACATCGTCATGAAATATCTGCTCGCGAAGGGGTATGACGTTTATCCGGTCAATCCCGGCCTGGCGGGAAAGCAGGTCATGGGCCGCGAGGTTTATGGCTCGCTCGCGGACATTCCGGTTCATATCGATATGGTGGATGTGTTTCGCGGATCCGACGCCGTGCCGGGTATCGTCGATGAAATCCTTGCGCTGGACGATCGGCCGGATGTGCTTTGGACCCAATTGACTGTGCGCAACGACGATGCGGCCCGCAAGGCCGAGGCGGCGGGCATAAAGGTCGTAATGGATCGGTGTCCCAAAATCGAATATGGCCGGCACTCCGGCGAGATCAAATGGAATGGCGTCAACAGTCGGATGATTTCGTCGAAAAAGCCCGTAATGCAAAAAGGCTACCAGGCGCTCGGCATTCGCCCGCAGCTCGATCGCGCACAGGGCGACTGAGACGCCGCCGGGTCTGGCGCGACACATTGAAAACAGGACCACCAACCAGCAGGAGAAATTCATGCCCAGCAATGAACCCGGTTTCAGCACACTCGCAATACACGCCGGCGCCCAGCCGGATCCCACCACGGGAGCGCGCGCGACCCCGATCTACCAGACGACGAGTTTCGTATTCGAGGACGCCGAACACGCAGCGTCGCTCTTTGGACTGAAGGCGTTCGGAAACATCTACACCCGCATCATGAATCCGACCCAGGCGGTTCTTGAGGAGCGCATTGCCGCGCTGGAAGGCGGCACTGCGGCGCTTGCGGTCGCCTCCGGCCATGCGGCGCAAATGATCGTGTTCCATACCATTATGCGGCCAGGCGACAATTTCATTTCGGCCAACAAGCTCTACGGCGGTTCGATCAACCAGTTCGGCCACGCCTTCAAGAATTTCGACTGGCATGTCCGCTGGGTCGATCCGACAAATCCTGACGAGATCGAGCAGCAAATCGACGACAGGACGCGCGCCATCTTCATCGAGAGCCTGGCCAACCCCGGCGGAACCTTTGTGGATATCAAGGCGATCGCAGATATCGCGCACAAGCATGGCTTGCCGCTAATCGTCGACAACACAATGGCGAGCCCGTATCTTCTGCGTCCCATCGAGCACGGCGCTGATGTCGTGGTGCATTCCATGACCAAATTCATCGGCGGCCATGGCAATTCCATGGGCGGCGTCATTGTCGATGGCGGAACCTTCAACTGGTCAGAATCAGGCAAATATCCGATGCTGTCAGAGCCGCGGCCCGAATATGGCGGCATGGTTCTGCACGAAACATTCGGGAACTTCGGATTCGCCATCGCCTGTCGAGTGCTTGGCCTGCGCGATCTTGGTCCGGCGCTGTCGCCGTTCAACGCTTTCATGCTCCTCACGGGCGTCGAAACGCTTCCACTGCGGATGCAGAAACATTGCGACAACGCCCTGGAGGTGGCCACATGGCTGAAAGGTCACGACAAGGTTTCGTGGGTTTCATATTCAGGTCTCGAAGACGACCCCAACCATGCCCTGATGAAGAAATACTCGCCCAAGGGGGCGGGAGCCGTCTTCACCTTTGGCCTGAAGGGCGGCTTCGACGCAGGCGTCACTTTCGTCGAATCGCTGGAGGTGTTCTCGCATCTCGCCAATATCGGCGACACGCGATCGCTGGTCATCCACCCGGCGTCGACGACCCATCGCCAGCTTTCGCCCGAGCAGCAGGTCGCGGCCGGCGCCGGTCCGGACGTCGTTCGCCTGTCTATCGGCATCGAGGATGCGGCGGACATCATCGGAGATCTCCAACAGGCGCTGGCGGCTGTTTGATTGGATCGGCGCGCGGAGGCTTCTGGCCGCCGCGCATAAAATCCCGAAAGCGCCATCTCTTGAATGCGCATAGGATGGCGTCCTATGTAAGCCAGGAAAGACACTCAATGATTCTCCGCCATGGTCCACACGCGGAGCAGCAGAAAAGGCAAATTCATGTCAAATCCGGTCGAGACTGCACTCAATCTGGTGCCGATGGTGGTCGAGCAGACGAATCGAGGCGAACGGGCTTTCGATATCTTCTCCCGGCTGCTGAAGGAAAGAATCATCTTCATCACCGGACCGGTCGAGGACGGGATGGCGACGCTGGTCTGCGCACAACTGCTCTTCCTGGAAGCGGAAAATCCCAAGAAGGAAATTGCGCTTTACATCAATTCGCCTGGCGGCGTTGTGACGTCGGGCATGGCGATCTACGACACGATGCAGTTCATCAAGCCGGCCGTCTCAACGCTCTGCATTGGCCAGGCCGCATCAATGGGCTCGCTCCTTCTTTGCGCAGGCCACAAGGATATGCGGTTCGCCACGCCGAACGCCCGTATCATGGTTCACCAGCCTTCCGGCGGCTTCCAGGGGCAGGCGTCCGACATCGAGCGTCACGCTCAGGACATCATCAAACTGAAGCGCCGGCTGAACGAAATTTACGTGCAGCACACGGGTCAGGATTACGGAACGATCGAGAACACGCTCGACCGCGATCATTTCATGACATCGGACGAGGCGAAGGATTTCGGTCTGATCGATCGCGTGATTTCCAGCCGCGAGGCTGTGGAAGGCGACGATAAGGCTTGACGCGGGCCGCCGTTTTTGACGGAACTGCGACAAATCTACAACAAAATTTCGCATTAGGGACTGGTGCGGCAGGTGTAGCGCATTAAAATGAGGTGTTAAGGGTATGTTCAAGGATATGCGAATAGCCTCCGGTGTTAGACTTTCGCTGTCGACGTTGCTCTAATTGAATTTGGCGAAGAGCATGACCGGCGCCGACCGGCCAGTCCGGTCAAATACTGATGCGACGCAGAGTCGGGTCATGAGAAGGAATAAAACATGAGCAAGGTTAGCGGTGGAAGCGGTGGTGAATCGAAGAACACCCTCTATTGTTCGTTTTGCGGCAAGAGCCAGCACGAAGTTCGCAAGCTGATTGCGGGACCGACGGTCTTTATCTGCGACGAGTGCGTCGAACTCTGCATGGACATCATCCGCGAGGAGAACAAATCCTCGATGGTGAAGTCCAGCGACGGCGTGCCCACTCCGAAGGAAATTATCGAAACGCTCGATGAATATGTCATCGGGCAGCAGCACGCCAAGCGCGTGCTTTCGGTCGCCGTTCACAATCACTACAAGCGTCTTGCCCACTCCAGCAAGAGCAATGACATCGAACTGTCCAAGTCGAACATCATGCTGGTGGGACCGACCGGTTGCGGCAAGACCTATCTCGCCCAGACGCTTGCCAGAATTATCGACGTTCCGTTCACCATGGCCGACGCCACGACCCTTACGGAAGCGGGCTATGTTGGCGAAGACGTTGAAAACATCATCCTGAAGCTGCTGCAGTCTGCCGATTACAATGTCGAGCGCGCGCAGAGGGGCATCGTCTATATTGACGAGGTCGACAAGATCTCGCGCAAGTCGGACAATCCCTCGATCACCCGGGACGTATCGGGCGAAGGCGTTCAGCAGGCGCTTCTGAAGATCATGGAGGGAACGGTCGCTTCGGTTCCGCCCCAGGGCGGCCGAAAGCATCCTCAGCAGGAATTCCTGCAGGTCGATACGACCAATATCCTGTTCATCTGCGGAGGCGCCTTCGCCGGTCTCGACAAGATCATCTCGGCGCGCGGCGAAAAGACCTCGATCGGTTTCGGCGCTGCAGTCAAGGCGCAGGACGAGCGTCGCGTCGGCGAGATCCTGCGCGAACTTGAGCCCGAGGACATGGTCAAGTTTGGCCTCATCCCCGAGTTTATTGGTCGTCTGCCGGTCATCGCCACCTTGGAAGATCTTGATGAGGACGCGCTGATCTCGATCCTTTCGGAACCGAAGAATGCGCTCGTCAAGCAGTATCAGCGCCTCTTTGAGATGGAGAGCGTCGAACTGACATTTCATGAAGATGCATTGCGCGGCATCGCCAAAAAGGCGATCGCCCGCAAGACCGGCGCGCGCGGCTTGCGCTCGATCATGGAAAAGATCCTGCTCGACACCATGTTCGAGCTTCCCTCTCTCGAAGGTGTCCAGGAAGTCGTCATCTCCGATGAAGTGGTCAGCGGATCGGCCCGGCCGCTCTATATTTATTCGGAGCGCGACGAGGAAAAGGGCAACGCTACGGCGTAACCACTCCCGCCTGAATTGAATATTCGAAACCCGCCCTCGTGGCGGGTTTTTTTGACAAATCTGCAACTGAACTGCCGCTTGACCTGCACACTGCCGCAATATCAGGATGCAGCATGTTCGCAGATGCGCCTCAGCGCGGCTTTGTCGCAAAGGAATTCGAGAATCGGCTTTCGCGGCTGCAAGACGGCATGCGGAAGCGGAATGTAAATCTCGCCTTTTTCACGACGGAAGCGGAATTCCGTTACCTTACCGGCTTTTTTTCGCAGTTCTGGCAGAGCCCGACCCGGCCCTGGTTTTTGCTGGCGCCGCAATCCGGCAAACCGGTCGCCGTCATTCCCGAAATCGGCGCGGAATGCATGCGCCGCGCCGGCGTCGAGGATATACGCGCATGGGATTCGCCAGCCGCCGATGATCGGGGGGTAGAACTCCTGTGCGAAACGATCGTCGAACTGGCGGGCGAAGGCGCTTCGGTTGGTCTATTGAAGGGCAGGGAAACCGCTTTGCGTATGCCGCTTGCGGATTTCGAAGCGTTGAAGCAACGACTTTCAGGCCTGCAGTTCGAGGATATCACCGGGCTTGTTCTGCAGCTGCGTATGGTCAAGTCCGAAGCCGAGATCGAAAAGATCGCCCATGTTTGCCGGTCCGCGGGACGTGCTTTCGTTCGCGCGCCGGATGCAATTCACACCGGCATGAGCGAACGCGAAGCCTTTCAGGCCTTCAAGATTCTTTGCCTTGAGGAAGGGGTTGACGACGTTTCCTACCTTGTGGGCGGCGCGGGCGCTGGCGGGTATCGGGATATCATTTCACCGCCGTCGGAAAGGAAGCTCGCCGCAGGCGATGTTCTGATGTTTGACACCGGATGTGTCTGGGATGGCTATTTTTGCGATTTCGACCGAAATTTCGCCATCGGCGAAGTGGCGCAAGCCGTCCAGGACGCGCATGCAAGGCTGTGGGAAGCCACGGAGGCAGGGCTGGAGGCGGCGAGGCCGGGCGCCTGCTGTTCAGACCTGTTTCACGCCATGGCGGCGCTTCTGCCAGGCGCAAGCTCCGGAGGCGTCGGGCGCATGGGGCATGGACTCGGCATGCAATTGACGGAGTTCCCCTCAATCACGCCCTCCGACAGGACGGAGCTTCAGCATGGTATGGTCATGACGCTGGAGCCGTCCATCGATCTCGGCGGCGGGCGCATGCTGGTGCACGAGGAAAACCTTCTCGTCCGGGACGATGGTCCGCTCCTGCTGACCCGGCGGACGCCGCAACGAATGCCTGTGATCGGATGAATGCAATGCTGAGGTTCGAATACGATCTGGATCCCGTACGCGACAGGCTCGCGACCTACGGAATCATTATCCTGAAGACGGACGAGACGCTCGAGAAGGAGTTTGGCGTCCTTTTGAATGGGGGCGGCAACGTCGTGCACTACAGCCGCGTCGAAAGCGAAGCCCTGGTGTCGCCCAAGACGCTGCGGCGAATGGAGGCCCGCATTCCAAAATCCGCCGGCATGCTGCCCGAAGCGGCGAACTACGACGCTGTCGCCTACGCCTGTACGTCCGGAGCGACGACCATCGGCCCGCAGAAGGTCGCTGCAGCGGTCCACACAGTCATTCCCGATATCCCGGTCACCGATCCGATAACCGCGACCATCGCCCGGTTGAGATCCATCGAGGCGCGCAAGATATGCCTTCTGACGCCCTATGTTCCCTCCGTCACCGGGGCCATGGCCGAAAAACTGACCGGGGAAGGGTTTGAGATCGTTGCTTCCGGCTCGTTTTACGAGGAACGGGAATGCGCCGTTGTAAGAATTTCGCAAGCGTCCGTCCTTGCCGCCGTCGAGGCGCTGGCGCAGGAAGCCGACGCGGACGCCGTCTTCGTGTCCTGCACCAACCTGCCTACGATCGACATTCTGGAAGAAGCGCGAAAACGTACGGGAGTCGAGGTTTTCAGCAGCAACAGCGCGCTTGCCTGGCATCTGGAGACGCTTGCGAACCGTTCACAATAGCTGTGAAACACGGCAATCCATCTTACGACGCAGGCTCCGGCTCCCTATATACATGATACACTGGGACGATTCGTCCTGTGGATGCTTTGCAGCTATTCGGCTAATGCCCTGTTTCAGGCTTGAAACCTCCTGCCGAAAACTCCAATTATCAGGCAAGTGACGCGTCGAATGCGCCGGGCTCATCCGGGCGGGCGCTAGTATCGCGGTCGAAAGGAAACAAGATGAATGAAATGACCACTCAGCAAGGCGAGACGACGACCTACCCGGTATTGCCTTTGCGCGATATCGTCGTTTTCCCGCACATGATCGTTCCGCTGTTTGTCGGCAGGGAAAAGTCCATCCGCGCCCTTGAGGAAGTGATGGGCGCAGACAAGCAGATCCTGCTTGCGACCCAGATCAACGCCGGTGACGACGATCCGAAGGCCGAGGAAATCTACGAGGTCGGCACAATAGCCAACGTGCTGCAGCTTCTGAAGTTGCCGGACGGAACTGTGAAGGTGCTTGTCGAAGGCAAGGACCGCGCGAAAGTCACGGCCTACACCCGGACCGACGAGTTCTACGAAGCCGCGGCCGAGGTCATGTCCGAACCCGAAGAGGATCCGGTTGAAAACGAGGCGCTTTCGCGCTCGGTCGTTTCCGAGTTCGAGAACTATGTAAAGCTCAACAAGAAGATTTCGCCTGAAGTGGTGGGCGCCGCCAGCCAGATCGACGATTACTCGAAACTGGCCGACACCGTTGCTTCTCATCTGTCGATCAAAATTCCTGAAAAGCAGGAGATGCTGGCGACTGTCAGCGTGAAGGAGCGTCTTGAGCGGGCGCTCGGCTTCATGGAAGGGGAGATTTCCGTTCTGCAGGTCGAAAAGCGCATCCGTTCGCGCGTCAAGCGCCAGATGGAGAAGACCCAGCGCGAATACTACCTCAACGAACAGATGAAGGCGATCCAGAAGGAACTTGGCGACGGCGAAGACGGTCGCGACGAGATGTCCGAACTGGAAGAGCGTATCTCGAAGACCAAGCTGTCCAAGGAAGCGCGCGAGAAGGCTGACGCCGAACTGAAGAAGCTCAAGCAGATGAGCCCGATGTCGGCGGAAGCGACTGTCGTTCGCAACTATCTCGACTGGCTGCTCGGTATTCCGTGGGGCAAGAAGTCGCGGATCAAGGTCGATCTGAACAAGGCCGACGACATTCTCGAAACCGATCACTACGGTCTTGAGAAGGTCAAGGAACGCATCCTCGAGTATCTCGCCGTGCAGACGCGTTCGAACAAGATCAAGGGACCGATCCTGTGCCTCGTCGGACCGCCCGGCGTCGGCAAGACGTCGCTCGCCAAGTCGATCGCCAAGGCGACCGGCCGCGAATACGTGCGCATGGCGCTTGGCGGCGTTCGCGACGAAGCCGAGATCCGTGGTCATCGGCGCACCTATATCGGTTCGATGCCCGGCAAGGTCATCCAGTCGATGAAGAAGGCGAAGAAGGCCAATCCGCTGTTCCTGTTCGACGAAATCGACAAGATGGGCGCCGATTTCCGTGGCGATCCGTCCTCGGCGTTGCTCGAAGTGCTCGATCCGGAACAGAATTCGACCTTCATGGACCACTATCTCGAAGTGGAATACGATCTGTCGAACGTCATGTTCATCACGACGGCGAACACGCTGAATATTCCGGCGCCCCTGATGGACCGTATGGAGATCATCCGGATCGCCGGCTACACCGAAGACGAGAAGCTGGAAATCGCCAAGCGGCACCTGTTGCCGAAAGCGGTTCGCGATCACGCGCTTCAGAAGAACGAGTTCTCTGTCACCGACGACGCGTTGCGGCAGATCATTCGCCGGTACTCGCGTGAAGCTGGCGTCCGGAACTTCGAACGTGAGCTGAAGTCTCTCGCCCGCAAGGTCGTGACGAGGATCCTCAAGGATGGCGTCAAATCAGTGGACGTGACGGCGGATAACCTGTCCGATTACCTCGGCGTTCCGCGCTTCCGTTACGGCGAAGCCGAACTGGACAACCAGATTGGCGTCGTGACCGGTCTCGCATGGACAGAGGTGGGCGGCGAACTGCTGACCATCGAAGGCGTGATGATGCCCGGCAAAGGCAAGATGACCGTCACCGGCAACCTGCGCGACGTGATGAAGGAGTCCATCTCTGCGGCTGCTTCGTACGTGCGCTCGCGCGCCGTCGATTTCGGCATCGAGCCGCCGATGTTCGACAAGCGCGACATCCACGTTCACGTGCCGGAAGGCGCCACACCAAAGGACGGACCGTCGGCCGGCGTGGCAATGGCGACGGCGATCGTGTCGATCATGACGGGCATCACAGTGCGTAAGGATGTCGCGATGACCGGCGAGATCACGTTGCGTGGTCGCGTCCTGCCGATTGGCGGCCTGAAGGAAAAGCTGCTTGCGGCTCTGCGAGGCGGTATCAAGACTGTCCTGATTCCGGAAGAGAACGCCAAGGACCTGGCGGAAATTCCGGACAATGTGAAGAACGTACTGGAGATCATTCCGGTGTCGCAGATGAGCGAGGTCCTGGACCATGCTCTGACGATGATACCGGAGGCGATCGAATGGACCGCGACGCCTGAGCCACCAATTGTCGGCGACGAAGGAAGCAAGGAATCAGGCGCATCTGTTGCCCATTGATTCTTTTCGGATTTTCCGAATTCAAGCGTTGAGAGACGGGCGGAAGCCCGTCTCTACTGTTTTCAGGGCCTCAAAATTGCAAAAACTACCGGAAAACCGGCGTTTTTGCTTGTTTTCCAACACGCAATCATTGTGATTCTAGTGTCATTACGTACAATCCTGCCTGACTTGAAATGAGTCGTCTGACATATCGAAAGGGTTGGAAAAATGAACAAGAACGAACTGGTTGCTGCCGTTGCCGAAAAAGCGGGTTTGAGCAAAGCGGACGCCGGATCGGCGGTCGAGTCCGTGTTTGACACGATCACCTCCGAACTGAAATCTGGTGGTGATGTTCGTCTGGTGGGATTCGGAAACTTCTCGGTCACGCACCGCGACGCCTCGAAGGGCCGCAATCCGATGACCGGCGCAGAAGTCGATATCCCGGCGCGCAACGTACCGAAGTTCTCGGCTGGCAAAGGGCTGAAGGACGCGGTCAACAGCTAGTTGCCCCTGCACTTGAACAATGCTTTTTAGGCCCGGCCATTGCGCCGGGCTTTGTTTTGTCTGGAGGCGGGTGGATGACGGGGATAGTTCAGTGAGTGCGCGTTCTGAGATGATCTCTCGTCCGACCGGTTACGACAAAGGTCTCTGGAATCCCGATTTCGCGCCAACAAGACCTGACGACCGAACCTGGACCTGGCCGAGCTTCAGTTGGCTCTGGGTTGGTCTGGTCGTCAATATTGCGGCCTATGTGACCGCCTCCAGCCTGATGGCCCAGGGTTTGACCTGGTGGCAGGCGATGCTGGCCGTGCTGGTCGGCAATTCTATCCTTGTTGCGCCGCTCGTGCTGATCGGTCGCATGGGAGTTCTGTATCGCGTGCCGTTCCCGGTGTTGTTGCGCTCTTCCTTCGGCACGATCGGCGCCAGGCTACCGGCCATGCTGCGCGCTGTTGTCGCCTGCGGGTGGTTCGGCATCCAGACCTGGATCGGAGGCTCGGCGATCTACGCCATCGCAAAGATCCTGTTCCCCTCGGTCGTCAATCCGTTCTCCACAACGATTATCCCGGTGATCGGTCTTGATCCCATCGCATTCGGCTCGTTTATCGCATTTTGGGGCCTGCACGTGTTCTTCATCGCCAAGGGCGTCGAATCGATACGCTGGCTGGAAACTATCGCCGGACCTTTGCTGCTCACCGGCGGGCTGGCGGCGTTGGCGTGGGTCTATGTCTCGTTCGGCAGTTTCGGAAAGATCCTCGAAACGTCGCAACAATTGATCAAACCGGGCGAACATGCGTTCTGGATGATATTTGGGACCGCCGTCACGGCCGTTGTCGGGGGATGGGCCACTCTGGCGCTCAACATTCCGGACTTCACGCGCTTCGCCAGGAGCGGCAGGGACCAGGTCATTGGCCAGGCGCTGGGATTGCCGCTGCCGGCCATGCTCCTGGCTTTCATTGGGGTCGTGGTGACGTCCGCTTCCTATCTGGCGCTCGGCAAGGTCATCTGGAATCCCGTCACGCTGGCCGGTGAACTCGAAAGCTGGCTGACGGTTGTCCTGCTGTTCTTCCTGATCGTCGCCACGATCACAACCAACATCGCAGCCAACGTTGTGTCGCCATCCAATGATTTCTCCAATCTCGCTCCGGGTCGCATCTCCTTCAAGATGGGCGGATACATCACGGTGGTCATCGGCGTCCTGATGTTTCCCTGGAAGCTGATGGAAAGCGCAAACGCCTACATTTTTGTCTGGCTTATTGCCTATGGAGCTCTCCTGGGGCCCATTGCCGGCGTTATGATAGCGGACTTCTATCTGGTTCGGCGGGGCAGGATTGCAGCGGACGATCTGTTCCTGAAGGACGGATGCTACCGCTATTGGAACGGATGGAACCTCAGCGGCGTTGCGGCCCTCGTCATTGGTGTGACTCCGTGTTTTCCCGGGTTTCTGCATGCCGTGGGTCTGTGGCCGGATTGTCCGGACTATCTGCAAACGATCTATGATTATTCCTGGTTTGTCGGTTTCATCGTCGCTTTTGTGGTCTATCCGGTCCTGATGGGCGTCTCAGCGCCGGAACGTCGCGATGCAGTCGCGCCGTGAGGCTAATCGACCACACTGGCGGTTGAATACATCTGCGGTGGATTTACTTATGCCTGTCGTTTCTGTATGGCTTGCCGCCTTTGTAGAGCGACTAATCTTTTCGACATGCCGGTGAACCATGAAAACCGCGACCGATCATTCGGGCCCCGTTGGCCCTGTTGCGCTTTCGTTGTGGAGCCAGATTCGGGCGACGCTTGCCCTTGGCCTGCCGCTAATAGGCGCGCAACTCGCCCATATGGCCATCCACGTCACCGACACCGTCATGATCGGTTGGCTGGGCGCCGAAGAGTTGGCGGCCGGCGTGCTCGGCACACAGGCGTTTTTCCTCTTCTTCATACTGGGCACGGGGTTCGGGCTGGCGGCCATGCCGCTTGCCGCTCAGGCCCATGGGCGCGACGATGTGCGTGGTCTTCGCCGGGCGATCCGCATGGGCATGTGGGTCATTTTGTTGCTTGGCGCGATATCGATGATCCCGCTCTGGTTCACGGGCGGCGTGCTTGTTGCGCTGGGACAGGAGTCCCATGTTGCAGAGATGGCGCAGGACTATGTGCGCGTCGCGCAATGGTCGCTGTTTCCGGCGCTTTTGATAACGGTGCTCCGATCTTATCTCAGCGCTCTTGAGAAGGCCCATGTGGTATTGTGGGCGACTGTGCTCGGCGCATTGGCGAACGCGCTGCTCAACTACATGTTCATATTCGGAAATCTCGGCGCGCCGCGTTTGGAAATTGTCGGCGCAGCCGTGGCTTCACTTGGAACAACGGCCATCACCTTCGTCGCGCTTCTCATCTATTGCGTGAAGAAGAAGGAACTGGAGCGATATGAGCTGATGGTTCGTTTTTGGCGGCCGGACTGGCGCGCCTTCTTCGAATTGCTGCGTCTTGGCTGGCCAATAAGCGCGACTATCATTGCGGAAGTTGGTTTGTTCGCGGCTGCCGCGGTCATGGTGGGATGGCTGGGCGCCGTGGAGCTCGCTGCCCATGGCATCGCGCTTCAGCTCGCCGGCATTGCCTTCATGGTCCCGCTGGGGCTCTCCAACGCCGCCACGGTTCGTATCGGTCAGGCTTATGGCCGCAAGGACTGGAGCGGCCTTGGCCAGGCGGGTCAGGTGGCGGTTGGCCTGTCGATCGTCGTTACGCTGACGTCAGCCGCCCTGTTCTGGCTTTTTCCGGATACTCTTATCGGCTGGTATCTCGACAAGGACAATCCGGACGCCGCCGCGGTTCTGCGTCAGGGAGCGCCGCTTCTGGCGATTGCCGCAACGTTTCAGGTGGCGGATGGTCTGCAGGCTGTCGGAAGCGGCCTTTTGCGCGGTCTCAACGATACCAAGATACCGATGTTCATTGCCGTGACCAGTTACTGGATCGTTGGCCTTCCGCTCGGATACCTGTTCGGCTTCGTGATGGGTTATGGAGCGGAGGGCGTCTGGTGGGGTCTCGCCAGTGGACTGGTGCTCGCAGCCTCGCTGATGAACTGGCGCTTCGCCGCGCGTCGTCGCCTCGGTCTCGTCGAAGGCTGACCGGCGTTATTCCAATTCCGGACCGAGACGTTTGGCGTCCCGGTCCGGATGATGGAACACCAGAATCCCGATGACGGAGGAGGCGGCGAGCGCCGCGATCAGCCAGAACGCCGGTCGGAAGTCTCCCGTTACTTCCAGCGCATAACCGGTGATGACCGGCGCCAGAAAGCCCGAGGCGGCAAAAAAGATGGTCATTATACCCATCGCCGTTCCTGCGACTCGCGGAACGAGATCGGCGATGACGGCGTAGTAGGCGGCGTTCGCAGCCATCGAGGCGGCGACGGCGACCGTAATTCCGGCAACGGCGACCACAATGTTGCTGGAAAGGGCTACCGGAATGATCGCCAGCGCTGCAACCAGTTGCGTGCCTGCAATCTGGAAGCTGCGCGCAACCCGCAGGCTCGAAGTTCGTTTGAGAATCGCATCGGACCAGCGGCCAAAGGCGACCAGCAACACCGCAGCTGTCGCCCATGGCAGAAAGCTGACAAGGCCCACACTGGAAAGGTCTAGATTGTAGCTCTTGCGCAAATATTCCGGCAACCAGGTCATGAAGAAAAACAGATAGTACCCGAAGACGAAATAGGCCCAATAGTTGGCCCAAAGGGTAGGCGTCGTGAGGAGGGCTCTCCAAATGTGTGCTCTGGGCGGTGGTTGGGTCGCGGACGGCTCGTCACGGCCCGTGCGGGCGATGTGCTCTGCTTCCTCCGATCCTATTCGATCTGATTCTGATGGATCATTTGCATAGAAGACGAGCCAGAAGGGAAGCCAGATCAGGCTCGCGACGGCCAGGATGAAAAACATCGCGCGCCAGTCGAACATGCCGATCAGCAAGGTGACGAGCGGAGCGCCTATGGCGAGCGCGATCGGCACTGCGACAAGCGCCCCGCCGAGAGCCGTTGCTCGTTCCTGAGGCGGCAGCCACCGCGTTATGGCGCTCGTCGTCGTCGGAAAACTTGGTCCTTCGGCCAGTCCCAGCGCGGTGCGCGCCGCGTAGAGCATCAGGAACCCTGTCGCGGCGCCCGTCCAGCCGATGCTGACCGCCCAGGCGAGAACAGCGACGAAATAGGCGCGTTTGGCGCCGAATCTGTCCACCGCCATGCCCCCAAACAGGGTACTGATGATGTAGCCGATGCCGAATGCGCCCAGAATCAGACCGATCTGGCTCGAGTCGAGATCAAATTCGGACTGGATTCGATGCACCGCAAAGGAAATTGCCGAGCGGTCGATATAGTTGACCACGGTGACTGCAAAGAGCAGAAACACGACGAACCATCGATACCGACCGGCCATGGCAGTTACCCCCCGAAACAACGCCTCGACGAAGCCTAAGCGAGATGAGGCGCCAACGCAATCTGCGTCACTATCGCACATCGCCTGTGCGAAAGTGCTTGTAAGGGCTGTCCTCCATACTGCTGGTATACCGGAGGAATGATGGTGGGCGGTGAGAGGCTCGAACTCCCGACATCTTCGGTGTAAACGAAGCGCTCTACCAGCTGAGCTAACCGCCCTGAAGAAAACTCCGCACCGTTTATGCGCTTCGGTGGACAAGTGCAAGAAAAAATCGTTGTCCGCTTGGCTTTTGTGCTGAAAAATCCACGGCCGCAGAGCAAGTGGATTATTGTTATGAGAACGTCGCAATTCCTCCCGAACGCGCTTGACAGCTTGGGGGGAACGGCTTAATTGACCGCTCACGTTTCGCAGAGACGCGAGACAAAAGCGCGGGTGTAGCTCAGCTGGTTAGAGTGCCGGCCTGTCACGCCGGAGGTCGCGGGTTCGAGCCCCGTCACTCGCGCCATTTTTTCAATGACTTAGCAAGTTATAAAATCTGGAAAAGTTGGAATTCTGGCCGATATTCCAACTTTTGGGCACTTTTGTTCCTTTTAGATGTTTCGCAATGGCCCTCAATCACCGAGCCATTCAGCGCAGCTTTCGGGAAATGCGCGCAGATATTATCCACGATCTTGTTGATCTCGCCGGTATCCGTGCAGTAGTGCACGATGATCGATGCGGCGTTGTGGTTTGTTTCAACCGACAAAACGCCTTGCGGCGTTCTGACCTTGCTTGCAATTGTACTGGGCTGTTTCGTATTTTTGCAAACGTGTGAATTGCGCTATTCGTTTGACCATGAAAGTTTTCGTTTCACGTTCTGGTCTCTATGATCGATGCTTGCTTGCAGCTAGCGACTACCGGAGCAACAAAGCATGTCTCAGAGAGGGACGCCCTTGACCGGAACTGATCGGACCGCGGATGGAAGACTATGAAACGCAAGGTCATTGTCATCGGCATCGGCGCCGGCAATCCGGACCACGTTACGATTCAGGCGGTTGATGCGCTGAACAGGGTTTCCGTATTGTTCATACCCGACAAGGGAGCGGAGAAGACGGATCTGGCGCAATTGCGCAGGCAAATCTGCGAGCGCTTCATTCGCAACGATGACTATCGGATGGTGGATTTCGCCACCCCGCCGAGAAAACGGTCTTCGCCGGATTACCGGCAAGACATCAGGATCTGGCGTGAACAGGTCGAGGACGTCTATCAGCGACTGCTGACGGAGGAGCTCGGCGATGATGACTGCGGCGCCTTCCTTGTCTGGGGCGATCCCTCGATTTACGATGGGACGTTGCGCATACTGGAGAAGATCCGCGCGAAAGGCGCCTTTGAACTTGAATACGAAGTAATTCCAGGAATCAGCAGTGTGCAGGCGCTCGCCGCGCGACACAGGGTTCCCTTGAACGGAATCGGTGCGTCGATCATGATCACGACAGGCCGTAAACTGGCTGAGGGTTTTCCCGACGATGTCGACAGCGTGGTCGTCATGCTGGATGCGGCGAACGCCTTCAAGACAGTCGACGGAGACCTGGATATTCACTGGGGCGCCTATGTCGGAATGGATGAGGAAATCCTTTTGTCCGGCAAAGTGCGCGACGTTGGCGACGAAATCGAGCGGCTAAGGGATAACGCCCGGGAAAAACATGGTTGGATCATGGACAGCTACCTGCTGACCCGGCCGGGGAAGGACGACGGGGAATAGAATGCCCGTCGGCTCATTTCCCCCGAAACGAATTGTCTGTCTCACAGAAGAAACTGTCGAGACGCTCTATCTTCTCGGAGAGCGGGATCGGATCGTCGGGGTGTCCGGCTACGCTGTTCGTCCGCCGCAGGTGCGTCGTGAAAAGCCGCGCGTTTCAGCGTTTGTATCGGCCGATATCCCGAAGCTGCTGGCCTTGCAGCCGGACCTTGTGCTTGCCTTCTCCGACATTCAGGCCGATATCGCCGCTGAACTTGTGCGTTCGGGCGTCGCTGTGCACGTCTTCAACCAACGCGATATCGCAGGCATCCTTGCGATGATCAGAATGATCGGCGCGATGGTCGGCGCCTCGCGGATGGCTGAAGACCTGGCTCTTTCCTACGAAGAACGGCTTGATAGCGTGCGAAAGGCCGCTGGCGGAAGCGCGCGCCCGAAAATCTATTTCGAGGAATGGGACGATCCGCTGATCAGCGGGATTGGCTGGGTGTCGGAACTGATCACTGTCGCCGGCGGAGACGACGTCTTTGCGGCAAAGGCGAAGGAAAAGGCGGCGGTAGATCGCATCGTCGCTGCAGCGGACGTGGTGCAAGCATCTCCAGACATCATTCTCGCGTCCTGGTGTGGTAAAAAGGTTCGACCCGAAAGGATCTCCGGTCGCGCCGGCTGGGACGCCATTCCGGCGGTGCGCAACCGCCGGATCGTCGAAATAAAGTCACCGCTTATTTTGCAGCCGGGGCCGGCGGCGCTGACCGATGGACTGGACGCGATCGTGGCTGCCATCCACGGATAATTCCTCATGCGGCGATCGCCGTCGCGCGGCGCGCAGACCATGTCGCATTCTCAGCGTTGCGAATCCAAATATTGTGGTTTCCTGTCATGATCCGAGGTGCCGCGCTGCCAGTCAGGGCGGATAATTGGGAAGCCGGTTGGAAGCCGGCGCTGCCCCCGCAACGGTAGCGGAGCGAATAACCCGACGATAGCCACTGAACGGAGGAGTCCGGGAAGGTGTCGGGACAGTCCGTCAGGACAGCTCCGAAGCCCGGAAACCAGCCGCGGATAGGATTTAACCGACTGATCGCGGTGGGCGGTCAAGAGGCAAAGATGCGGTGCCGCCGATTGATCGGAGGCCATGCCAAATCTTTCCTCTATCACCACCAAGTTCAGTCCTTTGGCAGGGACGGGACATGGATATACATGACGAGATGTTGGGACTTCTAGGAAGTCGCCGCTCTGGCTTTTCTCTCGAACAGCCGTTCTACACCGATCCACGATTTTATGAAGTTGATCTGGACCTGATCTGGTACCGGGACTGGCTGTTTATCGACCACGACTGCGAATTGCAAAAGCCCGGGAGCTACTTCACGGTCGAGGTCGGAGCCTACCCGGTCATTGTGTTGCGGGACAGGGAAGGCGACATTCGCGCGTTTCACAATTCTTGCCGCCATCGCGGAAGCCGCGTCTGCAGCGCCGCCAAGGGAATGACCGCGCGCCTGGTCTGCCCCTACCATCAATGGACGTACGACCTTGACGGCAGCCTTGTCTATGCGCGTCAGATGTCAGAGGATTTTGATCGCGCGCCATACGGTCTGAAGCCGGTCGCCTGCGAAACTGCCGGCGGGTACATCTTTATCTGCCTTGCCGACAAACCGACTGACTTCGAGCCGTTCCGCACGACAATGGAGCCCTATTTTCTTCCGCACCGTTTGACCGAAGCAAAGGTGGCTTAAGAATCGACGATTATCGAAAAAGGCAACTGGAAGCTGGTGTGGGAGAATAATCGCGAGTGCTACCACTGCGCAGGAAGCCATCCGGAATTGTGCAAGACCTTTCCTGAAGCGCCCACGGTGACCGGCGCGCAGGGCGGGGAGAATGATCCGGAGATGCTTGCGCACTGGGCCAAATGTGAAAAAGCCGGTCTGCCGAGTCGCTTTCGCATAGACCCGGCGGGACAGTTCAGGGCAACGCGGATGCCGCTGCTCCAGGACTCTGTCAGCTACACCATGACCGGTCGGCGGGCGGTGGACCGCAGGCTCTCCGACGACGTGACGACCGACCGGATCGGTTCGCTTTTGCTCTATCACTATCCGACCACCTGGAATCATGTTCTGACCGATCACGCAGTGACGTTTCGCGTGATGCCGATCAGCGCCACGGAAACGGCGGTCACCACCAAGTGGCTCGTCCACAAGGACGCCGTCGAGGGCGTCGATTACAACCTCGCCGAACTTATCCATGTCTGGACCGAAACCAACGACCAGGATCGCCGGATTGTCGAGGAAAACGCAGTCGGCATCCATTCGCCAGCTTACGAACCCGGTCCTTATTCGGAAATTCATGAGGGCGGCGTGATCCAGTTCGTCGAGTGGTACTGCAGCTTCATCGAGTCGAGACTGGCTGACGGCGAGGCGGCATCCATGAAGATCGTGGCCTGACGTGACTCAAATAGGCATGAACAAGAGCTTCGAGCCCGTACTTTATCGCCATCTCGATGAAATGCAGCCGTGGAATCACGAACTGCAGGTCCTTGAACTGATCGCCATCGCAGACGAAGCGCCGTCGGTGAAGACATTCACGTTCCGCTCTGACAACCAGACCTGGTTTCGTTACATGCCCGGCCAGTTCATCACGCTGGAACTGCCGGTCGAGCCGCAGCCGCTGATGCGAACCTATACTCTGGCTTCGAGCCCGTCGCGGCCCTTTTCGATTTCGGTCACGGTCAAGGCGCAGCCGGACAGCGTCGGCACGCGCTGGATGTTCGACAACCTGGAGACAGGCATGCATCTGAGGGCCTATGGCCCTGGCGGGGATTTCTCGCTGCATCACCATCCAGCGGCGAAGTATCTTTTCATTTCGGCGGGCTCCGGCGTCACGCCGATGATGTCGATGCTGCGCTGGCTCAACGACTGCGCGCCATGGACCGATGTCGCCTTTCTCAGTTGCGCCAGGCGCACGGACGAAGTGATCTTTCGCAAGGAACTTGAACTCACCAGCAATCGCATGCCGGGCCTCTCGCTCGATTTCCTGATTGACGACAAGTCGGGACATGAGAAGTCCTTCGGTCATCGTGGCCGGCTTGATCCGGTGCGCCTTTCGCTGCTTGTGCCAGATTTTGGCGAGCGGGAGGTGTTTTGTTGCGGCCCTGAGCCGTTCATGCGCAGCGTGCGCGGCATGCTTGAAGACAGTGGCTTCGACATTCATAGCTACCATCAGGAGAGCTTCGGATCGCCCGCTGCGGAAGCCGTTGAAACCGCTATCGAAGCCATTGTCGAAGAAATGGCGGAAGAAAGCGTGGCGGTGCGTTTTGCCAGTTCCGGCGTCGATGCGGATTGCATCACAGGCCAGACCGTCCTCCAGACGGCGCGCGCCGCTGGCGTGCGTATTCCAGCCGCCTGTGAATTCGGACTTTGCGGCACGTGCAAGGTAAAAAAGCTTTCCGGTTCCGTCGTGATGGAGCATAATGGCGGAATCCTCGATCACGAAATCGAGGACGAATATATTCTGGCCTGCTGTTCCCGGCCAACCTCGCCGCTGGTGGTCGATGTATGACCATTCGGCCAGACCGTCGTTGCCATTCGCCCGCTCAGGAGGAGAGTCCGTTACGCTCAAGATCGCAGTCGCGCGCGCCCGAAGACCTGTTTCTGCAGTGGCTGCTGGATCTTCCAGATCACGCTGAAATCGAGAACGAGGCGCGGCGGGAAATTGCGCGTCTGGAGCGTCGCTTGCCATTGTCAGTGGAAGTCCGGCGGCTCCGCGCGCTGCTGCAGCAAGCTGCAGTCTCAAGTTCGAACAATAAAGTTTCCGGCAATTCAGAAAGACGAACGCGGCGCTGGTTATGCCTCTGAGTGGACGCGTCGAAGCCAACCACTCATCCTGAGGCTCTTCAACCACATACTCGCTGGGAAAATCATCGAAAAGGAGTTGAAAAGCTGTCATGGTCGCCACGGCATTGCGACGGAGTGCGTTATCGGACGAATCGATGAATGAGACAGTCGACAAATACTGTGAGAGGCTGGATGCGAGCTTCTGGTCCGAGCCGCTGAACGCGATCACCAACTTCGCATTCATCGTCGCCTGCCTGCTGGCGCTATACGCCTGGCGGCAAGGCGCATCCCGGTCTGCGCCGGCGTTGTTGCTGTCTCTTTGGATCGGGGTGATCGGCGTTGGATCTTTCCTGTTCCACACATTTGCGACGCGCTGGGCGCTCGCCGCCGACAGTCTGCCGATTCTCATCTTCATTCTCGCCTATGTCTATCTGGCGATGCGCGACTATCTTGGGCTGACGGCGTGGATCTCCCTGGCGATAGTTTTTTTCTACATTGTGGCTTCCGTTGTCGCTACGCCGCTCCTGACGCGCGTCGCAGGTTCCTCAGCCGGCTACATGACCGCCTTGATCGCGATGGTCGTCGTGGCTGCGCTTGTGCGCGGCAAAGACCGTCCGGTGAGTAATGGACTATTTGTCACAGCCGCTGTGTTCTGCGCCTCGATTGGCTTCCGGATGATCGACCTGCCGCTCTGCGAGACCGTGGCGATGGGCACGCATTTCGTGTGGCATATTCTCAATGCGGTCGTCCTCTACGCGCTCGCAAGGATATATATTGACAGTCGGGAGAGGACGGTCGCGGTCGCGTCGATGCCACGAGGCCATTGAAAACGGGACCCGCTCTCATATTTGTCCGGGTCGTGTGCGGTCCGTGTGTTCCGCCACGATAGACGCCGTCCTCGACACCTTTCGGTCGTTCCGGATTGTGCGTTGTGGAACGCGTCCGCACGTCGTAGTATTTTGCAGTGCAAACGGACTGATGCGTTGACTGGACTGACTGATTGTGTAAACCGACACCTTAGAACCATTCGCGAAATGGCGGCTCGCGAAAGTGTTAGGAAATATGATGACCGAACTTCTCAGCTCATATCTGCCGATTGTTGTATTCATTGGTATTAGCCTGGTCATTGGAGCCGCTTTGCTCGTCGCTCCATTCATCATCGCCTTCAAGGCGCCCGACTCGGAAAAGCTTTCGGCCTATGAATGCGGATTCAACGCCTTCGACGATGCGCGAATGAAGTTTGATATCAGATTTTACCTCGTGGCGATCCTGTTCATCATCTTCGATCTCGAAGTCGCGTTCCTGTTTCCCTGGGCGGTCTCTTTCGATGGAATCGGCTGGTTCGGATTCTGGTCGATGATGATCTTCCTCGGCATCCTGACGATCGGCTTCGCCTATGAGTGGAAAAAGGGAGCGCTGGAATGGGAGTAGGCGACACCATGTCGACGCTTGTTGCACCGCAACCGAAAGGCGTTATTGATCCGTCCACGGGCAAGCCGGTTGGCGCCAATGATCCGTTCTACGGCGAAATCAACAATGAGCTCGCCGACAAGGGTTTCCTCGTCACCTCTGCGGACGAATTGATCAAATGGTCCCGCACTGGATCGCTGATGTGGATGACCTTCGGTCTTGCCTGCTGCGCGGTTGAGATGATGCAGATGTCGATGCCGCGCTACGATGGCGAGCGCTTCGGTTTTGCGCCGCGCGCGTCACCGCGCCAGTCGGATGTCATGATCGTCGCTGGTACGCTGACCAACAAGATGGCGCCCGCGCTCCGCAAGGTCTACGACCAGATGCCTGAGCCGCGTTACGTCATATCTATGGGGTCGTGCGCCAATGGCGGCGGTTACTACCATTATTCCTATTCCGTCGTTCGCGGCTGCGATCGCGTTGTGCCGATAGACATCTATGTGCCTGGTTGCCCGCCGACCGCCGAAGCGCTGCTTTACGGTGTGTTGCTGCTGCAGAAGAAGATTCGACGCACCGGAACGATAGAACGCTAGGGGCCCGAGAAAGGCTGTTGCATGAGTGAAGCGTTGCAAGAACTTGCCGCCTACATCACCGAACGCAAGGACGGTGCGGTTATGTGGCACGAGGTCCGCTTCGGCGAGTTGACGCTTGTTTCCGACCCGGCGCACATCATCCGTCTGCTGACCTTTCTTCGCGATGATTCCCAGTGCCAGTTCATCAATTTTACCGACATTTGCGGCGTTGACTGGCCGGGTCGCGAGAAGCGGTTCGATGTTGTCTACCATCTGATGTCGCCTCGTCAGAACATGCGCATCCGTGTCAAGGTTCCAGTCGGAGAAGACGAGACCATTCCGTCGGCCACCGGGGTCTTTCCGGGCGCAGACTGGTTCGAGCGCGAAGCCTATGATCTTTACGGCATCCTGTTTACCGGACACCCGGACCTGCGTCGCATCCTGACAGACTACGGGTTTGACGGACATCCGCTGCGCAAGGATTTCCCGACGACCGGATTCGTGGAAGTGCGGTACGACGAGGAGGTCAAGCGCGTCGTCTACGAACCGGTGCAGTTGCGACAGGAATTCCGAAATTTTGATTTTCTGTCGCCCTGGGAGAATGCCGAATACATTCTGCCGGGCGATGAAAAGGCCAGTGAATAAGAGCTTCTGATCGATCATGAGCGAAACACAGGACATCGGCGCACAGCAAAGCCTGAAGGGGCGGTGCCTTTGCGGCTCCGTGCAGTTCACGGCAGCTCCGCAGTCGCGTGACATGAACGCCTGTCACTGCGTCATGTGCCGTCGCTGGTCCGCCGGTCCGTTTCTGGCGGTCGATTGCGGCGACACCGTGCGTTATGATTCCGACGATGGTTTGGCGTTTTATCCGTCATCGGAATGGGGTGAGCGCGGTTTCTGCAAGAATTGTGGAACATCGCTTATCTGGAAGATGCAGGGGCGTCCCGAATGTCATGTGTCGACACAGGCCTTCGAGGAAGCAGGCGGTTTTACGCTGACTTCGGAAATCTTCGTGGACGAGAAACCTGAAGGTTACGCCTTTGCCGGCGACATAAAGAAAATGACAGGCCCGGAGGTGATCGCGGCCTTCATGCAAGAACAGGAAGGCGCGTAGATGAACGAGCATAATGTACGCAACTTCAACATCAACTTCGGCCCGCAACATCCTGCTGCGCATGGTGTTTTGCGCCTTGTCCTAGAGCTCGACGGCGAGGTTGTGGAGCGCGTCGATCCGCATATCGGCCTTCTGCACCGCGGCACTGAAAAGCTGATCGAATCGAAAACCTATCTGCAGGCCGTGCCGTATTTCGACAGGCTCGATTATGTCGCGCCAATGAATCAGGAGCATGCTTTCGCGCTTGCCGTCGAACGTCTCATTGGCGTCGAAGTCCCGATCCGCGGACAATTGATTCGGGTGCTCTACAGCGAAATCGGCCGCATCCTTTCGCATTTGCTCAACGTGACGACCCAAGCCATGGACGTAGGCGCCCTGACGCCGCCGCTCTGGGGTTTCGAGGAACGCGAAAAGCTGATGGTCTTTTACGAGCGCGCCTGCGGCGCGCGCATGCATTCGGCCTATTTCCGGCCGGGCGGCGTTCACCAGGATCTGCCTGCGGATCTCGTCGAGGACATCGGCAAGTGGTGCGATCCGTTCCTGAAGGTCTGCGACGATATCGAGGGTCTGCTCACCGACAACCGCATCTTCAAGCAGCGCAATGTCGACATCGGCGTGGTCAAGCTTGACGAAGCCTGGGCGTGGGGTTTCTCCGGCGTGATGGTGCGCGGTTCGGGCGCGGCATGGGACTTGCGCCGCGCGCAGCCCTACGAGTGCTACAACGACATGGAATTCGAAATTCCGATCGGCAAGAACGGCGACTGCTACGACCGCTATCTCATCCGCATGGAAGAGATGCGTCAGTCGGTCAAGATCATGAAGCAGTGCGTCGAGCGGCTCTTCAGCACCGAACGGACAGGGCCCGTGTCCTCCACGGATGGCAAGATCGTGCCGCCGAAACGCGGCCAGATGAAACGTTCGATGGAAGCGCTGATACATCATTTCAAGCTCTACACCGAGGGCTTTCACGTGCCGGAAGGCGAAGTGTACGCCTGTGTCGAGGCGCCGAAGGGCGAATTCGGCGTTTACCTTGTGTCCGATGGCGGCAACAAACCCTATCGCTGCAAGATCAAGGCGCCAGGCTACGCCCATCTCCAGGCAATGGATTTCCTCTGCAGGGGACACATGCTGGCGGACGTCTCCGCTGTTCTCGGTTCCCTTGATATCGTCTTCGGGGAAGTTGATCGCTGATGCTACGGTTCGCCATGCCGATGCTGCTTTTGATGACGGTCGCGATGGCGGCGGTTTCGCCGGCGCGCGCGCAGGATTCGGGCGGGGCGATCACCAACATGAAGACCCTTATACAGAGCGGATTCGATATAAAGGCAGCCGCCCCGAACGGCGACAAATTTGTTGTATTCCTGCAGCGGGAGCGGGAAGCCTACGCCTGCGAGTTCGTGACGCTTACAGTGTCGCGTTGCGGCGCCATAAATAATGAGGCCAATTGAGTATGTCCGTTCGCCGTCTTGCAGAAGATGATGTCCAGCCTGCGGCTTTCCGCTTCAACGAGGACAACGCCGCCTGGGCGCAGCAGACCATCGGCAAGTATCCGCAGGGGCGTCAGCAATCCGCCATCATCCCGCTTTTAATGCGCGCCCAGGAGCAGGAAGGCTGGGTCACCAAGGCGGCGATCGAGTCCATCGCGGACATGCTGGAAATGCCCTATATCCGCGCTCTCGAGGTCGCGACCTTCTACACCCAGTTCCAGCTGAAGCCGGTCGGCACGAAGGCCCACGTCCAGGTCTGCGGCACCACGCCCTGCATGCTGCGCGGCTCCGAAGAACTCATCAGAGTCTGCCGCAACAAGATCAATGAAAAGCCGTTCGAGCCAAACGAGGCCGGCACGCTCTCCTGGGAAGAGGTCGAGTGCCAGGGCGCCTGCGTAAACGCGCCCATGGTCATGATCTTCAAGGACGCCTATGAGGACCTGACGCCGGAACAACTCGCCGACATCATCGACAAGTTCGAGGTTGGCGAGGGCGACAGCGTGACGCCCGGACCGCAGAATGGCCGACATCTCTCGGCTCCGATCAGCGGCCTGAAGACGCTTCTCGACGAAGACAAGCCGATCGCAGCCAAGAAAGCCGCGACGAAGAAAACGGCGCCTGCGTCCAGGCCCGCGGCCGCAAAGGAAGCGTCTGTTCCGGACGACGCCAATAGGCCTCAAGGCATCGAAAAGCCGGGAGACGCCGACAATCTGAGACTGATCTCCGGCGTCGGGCCGAAAATCGAAGGTCTTCTGCACTCGCTTGGAATCTACAAATGGGAGCAGATTACCAAATGGACGAAGGAAGAACGCGACTGGGTCGACGGATACCTGAAGTTCAAGGGACGCATCGAACGCGAAGACTGGGTCAAACAGGCCGAAGCGCTCGCCAAGGGCGGCGCCGAAGAATATGAACGCGTCTTCGGAAAGAAGCCGAGATAGGGCCGGGTAGGGAATGAGTCATGCTCAAGGATAAAGACCGCATCTTTACCAATATCTACGGCCTGAAGGACAAGAGCCTGAAGGGCGCTATGGCGCGCGGCCACTGGGACAACACCAAAGGCCTCATCGAAAAGGGCCGCGACTGGATCATCGCCGAGATGAAGACCTCGGGCCTGCGCGGTCGCGGCGGCGCGGGCTTCCCAACCGGTCTCAAATGGTCCTTCATGCCGAAGGAAACCGACGGCCGGCAGCATTATCTGGTTGTCAACGCTGACGAATCCGAACCCGGCACCTGCAAGGACCGGGAAATCATGCGTAACGATCCGCATACGCTGATCGAGGGCTGCGTGATCGCCAGCTTTGCGATGAGCGCGCACACGGCCTACATCTACATTCGCGGCGAATATATACGCGAACGTGAGGCGTTGCAGAACGCGATCGACGAGTGCTACGACGCCGGCATCCTAGGCAAGAACAACAAGTGCGGCTGGGACATGGACGTTTTCGTCCATCACGGCGCAGGCGCTTATATTTGCGGCGAGGAAACCGCGCTGCTGGAGAGCCTGGAAGGCAAGAAGGGGCAGCCGCGCCTCAAGCCGCCATTTCCGGCGAATGTTGGCCTCTACGGCTGCCCGACCACCGTTAACAACGTCGAATCGATCGCAGTGGCGCCGACGATCCTGCGGCGCGGCGGCGCATGGTTCGCCGGCTTCGGACGTCCGAACAACGCCGGCACCAAGCTTTTCTGCGTATCCGGACACGTCAACGAACCGGCGACCTTCGAGGAGGAAATGTCGATCCCGTTCCGTGAACTGATAGACAAGCATTGCGGCGGCATTCGCGGCGGCTGGGACAATCTTCTGGCGGTCATTCCGGGCGGCTCGTCGGTTCCGGTGGTGCCCGCCGAGGAGATCATCGACTGTCCGATGGATTTCGACAGCCTTCGCGACCTCAAATCGGGTCTCGGAACGGCTGCCGTCATCGTGATGGACAAGTCGACCGACATCGTAAAGGCGATTGCTCGCCTGTCGCACTTCTACAAGCACGAAAGCTGCGGACAGTGTACGCCCTGCCGTGAGGGAACCGGCTGGATGTGGCGCGTGATGGAGCGCATGGTCGTTGGCAACGCCCGCAAGGAAGAAATCGACATGCTGCTGCAGGTCACAAAGCAGGTCGAGGGGCACACAATCTGCGCACTCGGCGACGCTGCAGCGTGGCCCATTCAGGGGCTGATCCGGCATTTTAGGCCGGAGATGGAAAGACGCATTGACGAATTTACGCGCAACGCCGGCGGGACGCCGGTGCTTGAAGCGGCGGAATAGGTAAGACAGGGCGGGACACCGCGGAACTGGACTTGAGATGGCAAAGATCAAGGTCGACGGAAACGAAATAGAAGTGCCGGACCACTACACGCTTCTCCAGGCGTGTGAGGAGGCGGGTTCGCAGGTGCCGCGTTTCTGCTTCCATGAGCGGCTTTCGATTGCGGGCAACTGCCGTATGTGCCTCGTCGAGGTAAAGGGCGGTCCGCCAAAGCCTGCGGCGTCCTGCGCGATGGGCGTGCGCGATCTGCGGCCGGGCCCGGAAGGGCAGCCGCCGGAAGTCTTCACCAACACCCCTATGGTCAAGAAGGCTCGTGAAGGGGTAATGGAGTTTCTGCTCATCAATCATCCGCTGGACTGCCCGATCTGCGATCAGGGCGGTGAATGCGACCTGCAGGACCAGGCGATGGCCTTTGGCGTGGATTCCTCGCGATTCCACGAAAACAAGCGCGCCGTGGAAGACAAATATATCGGCCCGCTGGTCAAGACGATCATGAACCGGTGCATCCACTGCACGCGCTGCGTTCGCTTCACGACGGAAGTTGCGGGCATATCCGAACTCGGGCTGATCGGCCGTGGCGAGGACGCCGAAATCACGACCTATCTAGAGCACGCCATGACGTCGGAAATGCAGGGCAATGTCGTGGATCTTTGCCCGGTCGGCGCCCTCACATCCAAGCCCTACGCCTTTATGGCGCGGCCCTGGGAGCTCACGAAAACCGAGACCATCGATGTCATGGACGCCTGCGGTTCGGCCATTCGTGTCGACACGCGCGGTCGCGAAGTCATGCGCATCCTGCCGCGGATAAATGAAGCCATCAATGAAGAATGGATCTCGGACAAGACGAGATATGTCGCCGACGGTCTGCGCACCCAGCGTCTCGACCGACCGTTCGTACGCGTGGACGGCAAGCTGAAGGCAGCCAGCTGGCCGGACGCTTTCACCGCGATCAAGCAGGCAGTGGACGCCGCGGCGCCGGAGAAGATCGGCGCGATTGCCGGCGACCTCGCGGCCTGCGAGGAAATGTTCGCCCTGAAGCAGCTCATGCAGTCGCTGGGTTCCTCCAATATCGATTGCCGCCAGGATGGGGCGAAGCTCGATCCGTCGAAGGGGCGGGCAAGCTACCTCTTCAATCCCACCATTACGGGCATTGAGGACGCCGACGCGCTCCTGATCATCGGAGCCAATCCCCGTTTCGAAGCGACGGTGCTCAATGCGCGCATCCGCAAGCGATGGCGCCTGGGCGACTTCCCGATCGGCGTGATCGGCGAACAGACGGAGATGAGATACGATTACGAATATCTCGGCGCCGGTCCAAAGACCTTGGGCGATCTCGTTGCCGGAACGACTGATTTCGCAAAGACCCTGAAGGATGCGGAGCGGCCGATCATCATCGTCGGGCAGGGCGCTCTGACCCGGGCTGACGGGATGGCTGTCCTCGAACATGCGGCAAAGCTCGCTGCCGAAGTCGGCGCGGTTTCGGAAGACTGGAACGGTTTTGCAGTTCTGCACACGGCGGCGTCGCGCGTCGGCGGACTTGACCTCGGTTTTGTGCCGGGCGAAGGCGGCGTCGGCGCGGCGGATATGCTCTCGGAAATGGACGTGCTCTTCCTGCTTGGCGCAGACGAAATGGACATGACGAAACGGCAGTCCGGCTTCACTGTCTATGTCGGCAGCCATGGCGATGTTGGCGCGCATCACGCCGACATCATTTTGCCGGCGGCGACCTACACGGAGAAAGCCGGCACCTATGTGAACACGGAAGGCCGTGTTCAGATGGGCGTTCGGGCAGGATTTGCGCCGGGCGAGGCAAAGGAAGACTGGGCCATACTGCGCGCGCTTTCGGATGTGCTGGGCAAGAAACTTCCGTTCAATTCGCTCGGTGAGTTGCGCCTCCAGCTTTATGCGGCGCATCCGCATCTGGCTGTTGAGGACGCCATCGAACCGGGATCGCATGACGATATCGCCGCGCTCGCCTCAACGTCGGGTGAATTCGAGACGGCCGGCTTCGAATCGCCTATTGCGGATTTTTATCTGACCAATCCGATCGCCAGGGCTTCCGCCGTAATGGCGGAATGTTCGGCGCTTGCCCGAAGTGAAAGCGCCGTGGCGGCGGAATAGGACGAGAACAGGACAATGGAATCGTTTCTGACAAACTACGTGGTTCCGGCGCTGATCATGATCGGTCAGTCGCTGTTGCTGCTTGTCGTCCTTCTCGTATTCATCGCCTATGTGCTCTACGCCGACCGAAAGGTCTGGGCGGCGGTGCAGATGCGTCGCGGCCCCAATGTCGTGGGCCCATGGGGGTTGCTCCAGTCCTTCGCCGACCTTTTGAAGTTCGTCTTCAAGGAGCCGGTCATCCCGGCCGGCGCCAACAAGGGCGTGTTTCTTCTTGCGCCGCTGGTGTCGGTGACGCTGGCGCTCGCCGCCTGGGCGGTCATTCCGGTCGCCGACGGCTGGGCGATCGCCTCGATCAATGTCGGCATTCTCTATGTCTTCGCGATCTCGTCGCTTGAAGTCTACGGCGTGATCATGGGCGGATGGGCGTCGAACTCGAAATATGCGTTCCTCGGAGCGCTGCGCTCCGCCGCGCAAATGGTCTCCTACGAAGTATCGATCGGCTTCGTGATCATCACAGTGCTCCTGTGCGTCGGTTCCCTGAATCTGACCGACATCGTGCTGTCGCAGCAGGATGGCCTCGGCACGATGCTGGGTCTGCCCAATACGTTCCTCGACTGGCACTGGCTGGCGCTGTTCCCGATGTTCATCGTGTTCTTCATTTCGGCGCTGGCCGAAACCAATCGTCCGCCGTTCGATCTGCCTGAAGCTGAATCCGAGCTGGTCGCAGGTTTCATGGTCGAGTACGGCTCGACGCCGTACATGATGTTCATGCTCGGCGAATACGCCGCCATCGTGCTGATGTGCGCGCTGACGACGATCCTGTTCCTTGGTGGATGGCTGCCTCCGGTCGATTTTTGGCTGATCAACTGGATTCCGGGCGTCTTCTGGTTCGTCCTCAAGGTGTGCCTGGTGTTCTTCATGTTCGCCATGGTCAAGGCGTTCGTTCCGCGATACCGCTACGACCAGCTCATGCGTCTCGGCTGGAAGGTCTTCCTTCCCCTCTCGCTCGCCATGGTCGTGATTGTCGCCGCGGTTCTCAAACTCACCGGCTGGACGGCCTGAATCGGGAGAATTGTAGAATGTCACTCGCCCAAGCCGCAAAGTCCCTGTTCCTGAAGGAATTCGTGGAAGCGTTTTTCCTCTCGATGCGGTATTTCTTTGCTCCCAAGTCGACAGTGAACTACCCATTCGAAAAAGGGCCGGTCAGCCCGCGTTTTCGCGGCGAACATGCTCTGCGCCGCTATCCGAACGGCGAAGAACGTTGTATTGCCTGCAAGCTGTGCGAGGCCATTTGCCCGGCGCAGGCGATCACGATTGAAGCCGGTCCGCGTCGCAACGACGGGACGCGCCGCACCGTGCGCTACGACATCGACATGGTGAAGTGCATCTATTGCGGTTTCTGCCAGGAGGCCTGTCCCGTTGACGCCATCGTCGAGGGGCCGAATTTCGAGTTTGCGACCGAAACACGCGAGGAACTTTACTACGACAAGGACAAGCTCCTTGCGAACGGCGACCGTTGGGAGCGCGAGATCGCGCGCAACATCGCCATGGATGCGCCGTACCGGTAGCGTCCGAACATGGATGGTCCGCGTCGCGGCCGTCCGGAACGACAATTCTGAGGCCGGCGGGAACCGGCGAATTCGGGGATCCGGCGCATCATGCGCCGCGCACTCCGGGGGAAAGACAAAAAGGCACGGCTCATGGGTCTACAGGCTCTGTTCTTCTATCTGTTCTCTGCGATCATGATAGCGGCCGCATTGATGGTGGTGTTTTCGCGCAATCCGGTGCATTCCGTGCTGTTTCTGATCCTGACCTTCTTCAACGCCGCTGCGCTGTTCCTTATGACTGGAGCGGAGTTTCTGGCGCTGATACTGGTCGTGGTATACGTCGGCGCTGTGGCCGTGCTGTTCCTGTTCGTGGTCATGATGCTTGATATCGACTTCACGGAGTTGCGCTCGGGCGTCATGCGCTACGCCCCGGTCGGAACCTTGATTGGCGTCGTGCTATCGGCCGAGCTCATATTCGTCCTGGCCGGCAACGCCTTCAAGGTGGAGCCGGAATCAAATCCTGTGCAGCCCATTCCGGATCTGAATGCAGTGTCGAACACGCAGGCGCTGGGCGACATCCTCTACACCGACTACGTGCACCTGTTTCAGATCGCCGGCATGGTTCTGCTCGTCGCAATGATCGGCGCCATCGTGCTGACACTGCGACACAAGGAAGGCATAAAGCGGCAGGATATCGCCGCGCAGGTCGCGCGTTCTCCGGAAACCGCGGTCGAAGTCATTGACGTCAAGCCCGGACAGGGCGTCTAGGGGAGGGAACGAGGCAGCATGGAAATCGGACTTTCCCATTATCTGACGGTTGCGGCGGTCATGTTCACGATCGGCATTTTCGGCATTTTTCTCAATCGCCGGAACGTCATCATCATCCTGATGTCGATCGAACTCATCCTGCTCGCCGTCAATATCAATTTCGTGGCGTTTTCCGCCTATCTAAACGATCTGATGGGGCAGGTCTTCGCCCTGTTTGTCCTGACGGTCGCGGCTGCTGAAGCGGCCATCGGGCTCGCCATACTCGTCGTCTTCTACAGGAACCGAGGTTCCATCGCCGTGGAAGACGTCAACATGATGAAGGGCTGACCCCTAATGTATCACGCCATCGTTTTCCTGCCTTTAGTTGGTGCGATCATTGCCGGATTGTTCGGGCGATCCATAGGCGCCAAGGCCTCGGAATACATAACTTCCGGCATCATGATCCTCGTCGCTTTCCTGTCCTGGATCGCATTCTTCCAGATCGCGCTCGGTCATGGAGAAATGATCCAGATCGATGTGCTGCAATGGATCCGCTCGGGAACCTTGTCCGTCGATTGGGCGCTGCGCGTCGACACGCTGACCGCCGTCATGCTCGTGGTCGTCAATACGGTGTCGTGCCTGGTGCACATCTATTCGATCGGCTACATGCACCACGATCCGCATCGGCCGCGCTTCTTCGCCTATCTCTCGCTCTTCACCTTCGCCATGCTCATGCTGGTGACGTCCGACAACCTGCTGCAGATGTTCTTCGGCTGGGAAGGCGTGGGGCTCGCGTCTTATCTGCTGATCGGCTTCTGGTTCAAGAAACCGTCCGCCAACGCCGCCGCCATGAAAGCCTTCATCGTCAACCGCGTCGGCGACTTCGGCTTCGCGCTTGGCATATTCGGCGTTTTCGTGATCTTCGGATCGATCTCGTTCGACACGATCTTTGCCGGAGCGGCGCAGTTCCTGCCGGGCGAGGCGAGCGACACCGATCAGGTCGTGCTCGAATTCCTCGGCACGGGCTGGGATCGCGGCTCCGCGCTGACGGTCGTATGTCTGCTTCTCTTTGTCGGCGCGATGGGTAAATCGGCGCAGTTCCTGCTCCATACGTGGTTGCCGGACGCCATGGAAGGTCCGACTCCGGTTTCAGCTCTCATCCACGCCGCAACGATGGTTACGGCGGGCGTCTTCATGGTGGCGCGCATGTCGCCAATCTTCGAGCTTTCCGTCACGGCCCTTACATTCGTCACGATAATCGGCGCGATCACCGCCTGTTTTGCCGCGACCATCGGCCTCGTGCAGAACGACATCAAGCGCGTGATCGCCTATTCAACCTGTTCGCAGCTCGGCTACATGTTCGTTGCGCTTGGAATGGGCGCATTCGGCGCCGGCATCTTCCATCTATTTACGCACGCCTTCTTCAAGGCGCTCCTGTTCCTCTGCGCGGGTTCGGTCATCCACGCCGTGTCGGACGAGCAGGACATGCGCCGCATGGGCGGGTTGCGCAAACACATTCCATTCACCTACTGGATGATGATCATCGGCACGCTCGCGCTGACCGGTTTCGGCATTCCTTTCACGCCAATCGGCACATCGGGCTTTATTTCGAAGGACATCATCATCGAGACCGCCTATGTCGGAACCAATCCGGCGGCCGGCTTCGCGTTCATCATGGTCGTCGTCGCGGCGCTCTTCACGAGCTTCTACTCCTGGCGGCTGATCTTCATGACGTTCCACGGCAAGCCCCGTGCTTCAGCCGATGTCATGCACCATGTCCACGAGTCGCCGATGGTCATGCTCGCGCCGCTGTTCCTTCTCGCGCTTGGCGCCTTGTTCGCCGGCGTGATCTTCCAGGGCGATTTCTTCGGCCATCACTACGAGGAATTCTGGAAGGAGGCGCTGTTCACTCTGCCCGACAACCATATCCTCGAGGAATTCCACCACGTTCCGGGCTGGGTGAAATTCAGCCCGTTCCTGGCCATGGCGATCGGCTTCGTTATCGCCTGGTATTTCTACATCCGTTCGCCGGAGACGCCAAAGCAACTCGCTTCGCAGTTCGAAATTCTCTACAAGTTCCTGCTCAACAAGTGGTACTTCGACGAAATTTACGATTTCCTCTTTGTCCGCTCGATAAAGAACCTCGGATATTTCCTCTGGAAGAAGGGCGACGGCTGGCTGATTGACGGGTTCGGGCCGGATGGGATCGCCGCGCGTGTTCAGGACATCACACGGCGCACCGTGCGTCTGCAGACCGGTTACCTCTATCACTACGCCTTCGCCATGCTGCTTGGCGTGGCGGCGCTGTTGACCTGGATGATGCTGGGAGGAGCTGCGTGATGTTGACCGACTGGCCAATTCTTTCCATCACCACCTTCCTGCCGCTGGTCGGCGCGATCATTATCCTGCTGACGCCGGAAGATTCCGACATCGGTAAGCGCAATATCCGCAACGTCGCGCTGGTGACAACGGTTTTCACTTTCGTCTTCTCCCTGATCTTCGTCTGGGGCTCGTTCGACGGCAGCAGTTCCGATTTTCAACTTGTCGAAAGGACGCCCTGGCTCGGAACCGGCATCTCCTACTACATGGGTGTCGACGGCATTTCGATGCTGTTCGTCATCCTCACGACGTTCCTGATGCCGCTATGCGTTCTGGCGAGCTGGACGACGATCAATGTCCGCGTCAAGGCGTATATGGTTGCGTTCCTGCTTCTGGAGACGCTTGTCATCGGCGCGTTCTGCGCCCTCGACATCATCCTGTTCTACGTCTTCTTCGAAGGTGGCCTGATCCCGATGTTCATCATCATCGGCGTCTGGGGCGGTCCGCGCCGGATCTATGCGAGCTTCAAGTTCTTCCTGTACACGCTGGCCGGATCGGTGCTGATGCTTGTGGCCATCATGTACATGTACTGGAACGCCGGAACCACGGCGATCCCGGAAATGCTGGCGCATGATTTTCCGCCGGAGGCGCAAACATGGCTATGGCTGGCCTTCTTCGCGTCCTTCGCGGTGAAGCTGCCGCTCTGGCCGGTTCATACCTGGCTTCCCGACGCCCACGTCGAGGCGCCCACCGCGGGCTCCGTGGTGCTCGCAGGCATCCTGCTGAAACTCGGCGGATACGGATTCATCCGCTTTTCGCTCGCGATGTTCCCGCTCGCCTCCCTCGATCTCTATCCGCTGATCTTTACGCTCTCGGTCATCGCCGTGGTTTACGGCTCGCTCGTGGCGCTCATGCAGGACGACGTGAAAAAGCTGATCGCCTATTCCTCCGTCGCCCATATGGGCTACGTCAAGATGGGCATTTTTTCGGCAAACGAGCAGGGCCTTCAGGGCGCGCTCTTCACCATGCTCTCGCACGGACTTGTGTCCGGCGCGCTCTTCCTGTGCGTCGGCGTGATCTACGACAGGCTACACACGCGCGAGATCGCCGCCTATGGCGGGCTGGTCAACAATATGCCGAAATACGCCGCAGTGTTCATGGTCTTCACAATGGCCAATGTGGGCCTGCCGGGCACATCCGGCTTCATCGGGGAATTCCTCGTGCTGGTCGGCGTGTTCCAGGTCAACAGTTATATTGCGATCTTCGCGACCACTGGCGTCATCCTCTCGGCCGCCTATGCCCTGTGGCTCTATCGGCGCGTCATTTTCGGCGCGCTGGAGAAGGAAAACCTGAAATCCATGCTCGACCTGTCCACCCGAGAGAAGATCATTCTCTACCCGATGGTCGCGTTAATCATATTCTTCGGCGTGTATCCGATGCCGGTGTTCGATATCACCGCAGCGTCGGTGGACGCCCTGCTCAACAACTATAATGCTGCGATAGAGGCCAGAAACGGCCTTGCGCTGGCGAACTGATCGACCGGGACGTATTCCATGACCGCAGACCTACTCAAGGCAAGCCTGGAACTCTCGATACCGGAGATCCTTCTGGCCGTCGGCTCGATGGTGCTCCTGATGATCGGCGTCTTCTCCCGCGGCCGGTCCGCGTCGCTGGTGACCGGACTCGCCGTGGCATTGCTGATCATCGCCGGCCTGTGGCTGGTCACGCTGTCCGGCGAGGGCGAGGCGTTCGGCGGCGCCTTCCGTGACGACTCGTTCGCCAAATTCATGAAGGTGCTTACGCTGATCGGATCGATCAGCGCCCTGGTCATGGCAGTCGGCTCGACCCCGGAAGAACAAATGGACCGGTTTGAGTTTCCGGTACTGGTCGTGCTCGCGACACTCGGCATGATGCTGATGATCTCGGCCAATGACCTGATCACGATGTATCTTGGTCTGGAGTTGCAGTCCCTTGCGCTTTATGTGGTCGCGGCGATCAACCGCGACAGCGTGCGTTCGACGGAAGCCGGCCTGAAGTATTTTGTGCTTGGCGCGCTTTCCTCCGGCATGCTGCTCTATGGCGCGTCGCTGATATACGGCTTCACGGGACATCTCGGCTTTGAGGGAATTTCCGAAGCGCTGGCGGGCGGCGACCGGACGCTCGGCATCGTGTTCGGACTGGTGTTTCTGCTCGTGGGCGTCGCTTTCAAGATATCGGCCGTGCCCTTCCACATGTGGACGCCGGACGTCTATGAAGGCGCGCCAACCCCGGTCACGGCTTTCTTCGCGGCTGCCCCGAAGGTCGCCGCCATGGCGATGCTCATCCGCATCGTCATCGAAGCCTTTGATCCGATTGTCGCTGACTGGCGCCAGATCATCGTCTTCCTCGCCGTTGCGTCCATGGCGCTCGGAGCCTTCGCGGCCATCGGTCAGCGAAATATCAAGCGGTTGATGGCCTATTCGTCGATCAGCCATATGGGCTTTGCTCTCGTCGGTCTCTCGGCCGGGTCGATGATCGGCGTGCAGAGCGTGTCGCTCTACATGCTGATCTACATGGTCACCACGCTTGGAACATTCGCCTGCATTCTCGCAATGCGCCGCAAGGAAGAAGGCAATGTGGAGCAGATCGACGATCTGTCGGGCCTCGCGACCACCAATCCGGTTATGGCGACCATGCTGACGATCTTCATGTTTTCGCTTGCAGGAATACCGTTTCTGGCAGGCTTCTTCGCCAAATATTTCGTGTTTCTGGCAGCGATCGAAGCCGGTCTCTACATTCTCGCAGTCATCGGCGTTCTCGCCTCCGTCGTCGGCGCCTACTATTATTTGCGGATCGTCAAGATCATGTGGTTTGACGAGGCGGCTGAGGGCTTCATGCCGATGGGTGGAGAATTGCGGTTGGTGATGATCGTTTCCGGCGTCTTCGTCCTGCTCTATGCTTTTTTCGGCGGGCCGGTCATGCGGGCGGCGGAGATCGCGGCAAAATCGTTCTTCTGATTGTGCTGAAAGCCGAAGACTACCGTCATATTGCGCTGGATGACGTTCAATCGACCAACACGGAATGTCTGGAGAAGGCGCAGGCAGGAGATCCGGGTAATCTTTGGATCACGGCGCGGCGTCAGCTTGGCGGGCGCGGTCGGCGTGGTCGGCCATGGGTGTCCGAAGCCGGCAACCTCTATGCGTCGCTGCTGTTGATCGATCCTGCGCCGGTCCAGGCGCTTGCTTCCTTGCCCCTTGTCGCCGCGCTTGCCGTATACGGGGCGATCGCGCGCGCGCTGCCTGATCCGGACGCATCGCTGAAGATAAAGTGGCCGAACGACGTGCTACTGAATGGCGGAAAGATTTCCGGCATTCTGCTCGAATCAACCACAGTGCCGGATGGGCGGCGCGCAGTGGTCATCGGTTGCGGCGTCAATGTGGCGCATGCGCCACACGAGACCATGTACGCCACGGCGACGCTGCGCGATGCGGGCGCAGCTGTTTCGGCAGACGAATTGTTCGCCTATCTCTGCCAATCCATGGCCCGGGAACTGGCGAGATGGGGGGAGGGAACCAACATGGCGGAAACGCGCGAATTGTGGTTGCGTTTGGCCACGGGCGTAGGGAAACAAATCACAGTCAATATGCCGAACGCCTCGATTGAAGGAATATTCAGGGATATCGACGAAACAGGTTGTCTGATACTGGAGAAGCCCGACGGCTCCCTTCAGTCGATCGCCGCGGGCGATCTTTTTTTCCTGTAGGGCAAGCGCTATCTCCTCTTGCAAGACACGACTGGAATAAAATGACAGAAAAAGACGAACTAATATTTCTTCCGCTCGGCGGCGTTGGCGAAATCGGCATGAATCTCGCGCTTTATGGTTACGGCAAGCCGGACAAGCGGGAATGGATCATGGTCGATTGCGGCGTCACTTTTCCCGGACCTGATTTGCCTGGGGTCGATCTCGTTCTGCCCGACATCCGTTTCATCGAGTCGGAAAAGATCAATCTTAAGGCGATCGTGATCACGCATTCGCACGAGGACCACTATGGCGCGATCGCCGATCTTTGGCCGATCCTCAAGGCGCCTGTCTATGTCTCGCCCTTCACCGCAGGCATGCTGGAATCGAAACGCGCCTATGAGGGCGACGCCGAAGCCGTTCCGGTCAACCTCTTCAAGGCCGGCGATGTCTTCGAGATCGGGCCGTTCAAGATCGAGGCCATTCCCGTCAACCACTCGATCCCCGAACCCTTTTCCCTGGCTATCACGACGCCATTGGGCGTGGTCGTCCATACCGGCGACTGGAAGATCGATCATGCGCCGTCCATGGGGCCGCTCACCGACGAAAAACGGTTCCGCGAAATCGGCGACAAAGGCGTTCTCGCGCTGATTTGCGATTCCACCAATGCAATGCGCGACGGCGTGTCGCCCTCGGAACAGGAAGTCAGCGACAATCTGGAAAAGATCATCGAGGCGGCGGAAGGCCGCGTCGCGATCACTACCTTCTCCTCCAATGTCGGGCGTATCCGCTCCGTTGCGAAGGCGGCCGAAGGGGCGGGCCGCAAGGTTTTGCTGCTCGGCAGTTCCATCAAGCGCGTGGTCAATGTCGCCGGCGATCTCGGCTATATGGAAGGCTTGTCCGAATTCATCAGCGAGGACGAGTTCGCCTCGACCCCGCGCGATCGCATCGTGATCATTCTGACCGGCAGCCAGGGCGAATCGCGGGCGGCGCTTGCAAAACTTTCCCGCGACGAGATGCGTAATATTTCCCTGTCGAAGGGAGACACCGTCGTGTTTTCCTCGCGCACGATACCGGGCAACGAAAAGGCGGTGCTCGACATCATGAACGGGTTGATCGATCAGGGCGTTCATATCGTCACCGACAGCGAGGCGCTGGTCCACGTTTCCGGGCATCCGCGCCGCAACGAACTGCAGCAGATGTATCAATGGGTGCGGCCGGAGTTTCTCATACCCGTCCATGGAGAAGCCGCGCATCTCACCGCCCAGGCGGAGCTCGGCGAACAGTCGGGCCTCAAGGTCGTGCCGCATGTCCGCAACGGCGATGTCGTGCGGCTGGCGCCGGGCGAGGCACAGGTGATCGACGAGGCGCCGCACGGGCGGCTCTTCAAGGATGGCGACCTGATCGGCGATTTCGATGAAATGGCGATCGGCGAGCGGCGCAAATTGTCATATGTCGGCCATATCGCGGTCAATGTGCTGGTCGACGCAAAGAATGTGTTGATCGACGATCCGGATATCGTTTGTCGCGGCGTGCCGGAGTTCGACGACACCGGCGCCTATATCGAGGAAACGCTTCGCGACGCGGCGATAGAAGCCATGGAAAGCATTCCTCGCGTGCGTCGCCGCGATCTCGAACTGGTGCAGGAATCGGTGCGCCGGGCGGTGCGCGCCGCGGCGCGCAACGCCTGGGGCAAGAAGCCGGTCATGACCGTCTTCGTTACGCGGATCCGATAGGGGGAAAATCAATGATTGGCAGACTGAACCATGTCGCGATCGCTGTCCCGGATCTGGACTCCGCGGTGAAGACATACCGCGACACGTTGGGCGCCCATGTCTCGCAACCGCAGCCCCTGCCCGAGCATGGCGTGACCGTTGTCTTCATAGAACTGCCCAACACGAAAGTGGAGTTGCTGGAGCCGCTGGGCGAGGGGTCTCCGATAGCGAAGTTCCTTGAAAACAACCCGGCGGGCGGCATGCATCACATCTGTTACGAGGTCGATGACATCATCGCCGCGCGCGATGCTCTCGCCGCGGGCGGCGCCCGGGTGCTGGGCGACGGGGAGCCGAAAACCGGCGCCCACGGCAAGCCCGTGCTCTTCCTGCATCCGAAGGATTTCTGTGGCGCATTGGTCGAACTCGAAGAGGTCTGACTGATGTCCCCAGTCACCGGAATCGCGATCTATGTCGTCATATGGTGGATCACGCTGTTCGCCATCCTGCCGATTGGCGTGAAAACCCAGGCCGATGAAGACGATATAACGCTTGGCACAACCGAAAGCGCCCCGCACCGGCACCGGATGGGTTTCAAACTGATCCTGACAAGTTTGATCGCCGCGGTGATCTTCGCGCTTTATTATATCGCCGTCGTCGTCTTCGAACTGTCGGTGGATTCCCTGCCGAGAATCGTTCCGGATTTCTCTGGGCGCGGCTGATCAATCGCGGAAAGATTCGAAGCGGTCCTGCAACTCGCGCATGACCTCGATCCGTTCGGCGACATCGTCTCCCAGACGCGCGATGAGATCGTCGAGCAGAAACCCGTTGAGGCTGAGAAACGGCGTTTGCAGATCCCAGAAAAGGTGCGAATCCGTGCTCACGCTCAGAACGGTGTCCGTATAGTCGCGCGCCCAGTAGCAGTGGTTGTCGCAGATGATGACGACTGACAGCCCCTTTTCACTGGCGATCTGGGCGAGCTGATAGCTGAATCGCGTGTAGCGGCGCATTTCGTAGAGAACGAGACAGGTGTTGCTGCAGTCCTCGGCGAGCATCTCGCTGAAAGTGCCGTTGCGACCGTCCAGATAGCGTACCCCCGGCCGCACATAGTCCAGCCGTCCTGCAAAATCAGAAGCAATGCCGGCGATAGTCTGGAAGCCGGTTACAAAAACATGGGAAGACGTTGCGAGAGCCTCGATTGCCTGTTGCCAGGGCTTAGTTTCGCGCATCTCGTAGACGCCGAGGATCGCGGCCATTTCCAGGTCGAAATTTTCCCAAAGACGGCTGCCTGCCGCAGCATTCCGTCGGATCCGGTCCACACGGTCGGAAATCAGTAGCGGCGTCGCGTCTATATCGGTGCGCATTTCCGCTTTAAGATCGCTCAGCCGCTGATATCCGAGCGATCGCAGAAAGCGTCCGACCGTCATCTGGCTGACCCCGACTTGTTTGGCGATGGACGCCGCAGTCTCGAATGGCAGCGAGTTGATATTGGCGAGCATGTAGCTCGCGATCGCTTTTTCCGATTTTGTCAGCTTGGCGAAATCGACCTTCAGACGGTCCGCCAGGGGGGTGCTCATGAAATCTCTCCCGGTGTTTTGCTAAACCACGGTTTGGCCTCCTCCAACTGACCGGCCAGTCGCAAAAGCGTGGCCTCGTCGCCGAACGCCGCCGAAAACATCACGCCAACAGGCAATCCGTCGGACGTCCAGTGCAGCGGCGCAGACATACTTGGCTGGCCGGTCAGATTGAAAAGCTGGGTAAACGGCGTAAATCCCTGCAAATCTGCGACATAGGCGGCCTGATCCGGATTGTTGGTATGCTGGACCCCGAGCGGCACGGGCGCCCGGGCAAGCGTTGGGCTCATGACAACGTCATGGCGCATATGGAATTCGGCCATCCGTCGGCCCTGCATATGGATGCGCGCCAACGCCTCCGGATAGGCCTCGACCGGAAGCGTGCTGGAATATTCAACGGCGCTCCATGTCGCCCGGTCGACGTCTTCAGGTTTGATCTCGCGGCCGAGCTCAGCCGCCCTTTTTCTGACGGCGCGAGAGACATTGGAAGCGACCAGCACCCAGAGCGCATGGCCAAGTTCCTCCCAGTCTCCCGGCGGCTGTTCGTCGATCACCGTGTGGCCAAGCTGTTCGAGCAGGCTTGCGGCGTCCTCGGCGGCCCTGGCGCACTCGGGATCGACCGCTGCTCCCGAAAGCGGAGTGCGTTGAAAGGCTATCTTGAGGCGGCCAGGGCTCGTCGTCACCTCGTCTAGAAAGCACCCTCCGTAATGCGGCGCGCAATAGGGATCGCCAGGCGCGGGGCCGTGCGTGGCGTCGAGCATCGCGGCTGAGTCCCTGACTGATCGCGTGACGACATGGGACGCGGAAAGGCTTCCCCAACCTTCGCCGGCAAGGGGACCGTTTGGTGTTCGCGCGCGGCTGGGTTTGAGGCCGAAGAGCCCGCAGCACGAGGCGGGAATACGAATGGATCCGCCGCCGTCGCTTGCATGGGCGATCGGCACGATGCCCGCAGCGACGGCGGCGGCCGCGCCACCCGACGAACCGCCCGCGGTTCGGTCGAGTCTCCATGGATTGCGGGTGGTCCCGCAGAAGGTGCTCTCCGTGGAAGCAGCGAGCGCCATTTCCGGTGTTGTTGTCTTGCCGAAAATGATTACGCCGGCGCGCTTGTAGCGCTCAACGAGCGTGGTGTCGGTCTTCGCCATGTTGTCCGCGAACAGTTTTGCGCCTTGTGTCGTTACGGTCCCGGACAACATCGCCGAAGCGTCCTTGAGGAGAAACGGCACGCCCGCGAAGGGGGCGTCGGCCGATAGGTCTTCAGCCATGATTTCGCCCAACGCATACAGTTTCTGGGACAGCGCGTTGATCGCCGGATTGACGTGCTCCGCACGATCGATGGCTGCTTCCAGGAGTTCGTGCTGGCTGATCTCGCCTCTTCGCACGAGGTCCGCAAGACCCAGACCGTCATGGTCACGATAGTCGCTGAAGTCGGCCATTCTCCCCTCCATATATTAATAAGATAACATCTATTGACTTTATGTGATAATTATAACACGATCGTCAACAGTTAGTTATTGCTCCCGAGTGTTAAAAGGCGGGGCAGCAGGGTGAACAGCAACAGAAGTGAGATCACAATCATGAAGTTTCGACCATCGATCAGCAGGGCATCCGCAACCGTCGCGCTCGGACTGGGCGTCGCAGCCATGGCTTCGCTGCCGTCTCTCGCGCAGGAAAAGACCATCACCTGGGGCAAGCCCGCCGAAATCACCGGCTTTGACGCCCATGTGGCGGGCACCGTCGCATCCTGGGAAATGTACCAGATGATCTACGAGACCTTGCTCGAGGCCGACGAATCGCTTGCCCTGAAAGGAGCGCTGGCCGAGAGTTGGGAGCAGACGTCTCCGACAAGCTACACCTTCACGATACGCGATGGCGCGGCCTTCTCGAACGGACGTCCGGTGACGGCCGACGACGTTATCGGAAGTCTTGAGCGCATCAAGAATCCGGAAACGGCGTCCTACTGGTCGGCGCAGCTCGGCGACATCGCAAAGATGGAAGCGGTCGATGACCGCACGGTCACGGTCGAATTGGCTGAGCCGCACCCCGCCTTTCTGCCGGCGCTCGCCCATATCTCTGCGGCGATCCTTCCGATCCAGGAGCTAAAGGACGGCAGCTTCGATCCCACGTCGCAGATGCTTGGCTCCGGTCCTTTCATGGTCGAGGAGCACAAGCAGGACGAAGCCTGGACGCTGGTGCGCAATCCCCATTACTGGCGCGAGGGCTTTCCGGTCGCGGATCGTCTGGAAGTACCGATCATTCCCGACGCGTCGGCTCGCATCGCGGCGCTTCGCAATGGTCGCGTCGATTTCACCACCTTCGCCGATCCGGACTCGCCGCAGATGCTCGCCAAGGATGACAACATAAAGTCCAATCCCCAGCAGACGACCAACTACTACCGCGTGGACGTCAATGCGCTCAGCGAAGATTCCGCGTTTCACGACAGAAAGGTTCGGCAGGCCATGAACCTGGCGCTGGACCGGCAGGCGATCGACGATTTCGTGTTCGCAGGCACGTCCGAGGTCGATTATCCCGTTCCGGGCGCGTTCGGAAAGGACGCCTGTCGTTCGCTCGACACCTACGCGCTCCCTCGGGAAGAGCGTATCGAAAAGGCAAGGGCGCTGCTTAAGGAAGCTGGCAATGAGAACCCGGAAGTAGGATTGATTGCGGCGTCGTCCAATCCCGTCCTTGGACGCATCGCGCAGGTCGCCCAGCAGAGCCTTGGAGAAGCGGGATTCAATGTCACGATCGAATCGATTCCGACGGCGGAATATCTCCAGCGCGTGTTCACGGACGGCGATTTCGACTTCTCGGTTTCATGGCTTGCCGGCTACACGGATCCAACCATGGTCATCGCCTGGTGGAATCCCGAATTTGCCGTCTGGAACCAGGTGTTCCAGGAGAGCGTACCGGAACTTTCGGCGGCTCTCGACGAGGTCAAGACGATGCAGGACAGTCCCGAGCGTGACGCCAAGCTCGCTGAAATCTGCGGCATGATCGACGAGAGCGCCAACTTGCTGGCGCTGGTTTCCAAGACTGACTATGTCGTCTACCGTGACGACAAGATCGAAGTGAAGGTCCCGGAGAAATCCGGATCGTCCGACACCTTCCAGTATATCGAGGAATTCAAACCCCTCGATTGAGCAGGGTGTTTTACGGGGGCGGGATCAATGGCGATCCCGCTCTCCCGCCGCCGTCGCTTCATTCTTGATTGAAATCGCCCCGTCCTGAAAACGGAAAGTTTGGTGGATGCGCCTGATCGGCTACCTTTTGCCCCGGATCGCGATAGCGCTCGTGACCACGCTTGGCGTCTCGATCCTCGTGTTCCTCGCCCTTCGCTTCATTCCGGGCGGTTATGCGGATATTCTGCTCGGACCGTTTGTAACGCCCGAAGCCCGCGCCGCGATCGCCCAGCGCTACGGCTTGGACCAGCCCATAGTCTTCCAGTTCGGGCGCTGGCTTTTGTCGTTGCTGCAGGGCGACTTCGGCGTGTCGATGGTCACTAGAAAACCAGTTATCGACGAGTTCTTGCGACGCGCGCCGGTTACGCTCGAATTGGCCACGATCGCCCTGTTTGTCGCACTGGCCCTGGGCGTTCCGCTCGGCATTGCTTCAGGCGTCGCGGGCCGCGCGCGCGGCGGCTACGCCCGAGTTGTCGGCGCGATTGGCGCGAGCGTGCCGGACGTGGTGCTGGGCAGCGCCCTGATCTTCGTGTTTTCCGCATGGTCCCTCTGGTTCAGGGTTGGCGGATACGTTCCCTTAAGCGAGGACCCGATCGAGAACCTGCGGGTTATGCTGCTGCCGGGCCTCACGCTTTCGGTTTTCGGCGTCGCGCTTATTCTGCGCACTACGCGCGATGCGGTAATGCAGGTGATGACCGAGGGCCACATCACCACCGCTGTTGCGCGCGGCGAACGTCCGCGCGATATCATCCGGCTGCATGTCTTGCGAAACGCAGCTATTCCGGTGGTCACGGTGGTGACGACCTATTTCGGCTTCCTGCTCAGCGGCGCGGTCGTGGTGGAGGTGCTGTTTTCCATTCCTGGCATCGGGCTCTACACATTCAACGGCCTCCTGAACCGTGATTACGCAATCGTTCAGGCCGGCGTGCTTATCGCGGCTCTGGTCTTCATCTCCATCAACATGCTGTCCGATATTCTGTATGCGGCGATCGATCCGCGGGTCGGTGCGGGGAAAAGGCGATGAGCGTGGCAAAGTCGATTGTGGCCGCGCTCTGCCGGTTGATGCGGGAAGATCGGCTGTCATTTCTCGGCCTTGCCGTGCTGACGCTGCTTGTCCTGATCGGGCTTCTCGGGCCCTGGCTGCCGCTGGGTGATCCGACAAGAATCGCCGCAGGTCCGCGGCTTGCTCCGCCTTCCTGGGCTTTTCCCTTCGGCACCGATGAACTCGGGCGCTCCTATCTGCCGCGCGTCGTTGAGGGAATTCGCGCAACGTTTCTGCTCTCCATCGTCGCGGTCTCGATCACCGCCGTCGTCGGCTCCTTCTTCGGAATGCTGGCAGGTTATTTCCATGGCGTGACGGATCATTTCGTGGCCCGCGGCGCCGATATTCTCTTTGCCTTTCCGGCCATCATTGTCGGCCTGCTGGTCGCTGCGATGATAGGGCCGGGCCAGGTTTCCGCGGTGGCGGTCATTTCCATAGCGACGATACCTCTGTTCATCCGCGTGGTCCGTTCGGTGACGCTCAGCGTCGCCGGTCGCGGTTTCGTCACCGCGTCCGAAGTGGCCGGCGCAACGCCGTGGCGGATAATGACGGTGCATATCCTGCCCAACATCCTCGGAGCGGTGATTGTCCAGCTTACCTACGCCATGTCGATCGGCATGATCATCGAAAGTACGCTCAGCTATCTCGGTCTCGGCGTTCAGCCGCCGCAAGCCTCGCTCGGATCGCTGCTGCGCCAGGGGAGCGCCTATCTCACGTTTGCGCCATGGCTTGTGCTGTCCGCCGGAATGGTCCTGTCGCTCGCCATCATGTCCGTCAACCTGGTTGGTGATGCAATTCGCGACGCCATCGAGCCTCTGAAGGGCAGGGCGTTGAAATGAGCGCGCTCGTTGAAATCCGCGATCTGGTCGTCGCCTATGATGGCGGAGGAGGAGCGACCCGTGGTCTCGACAGCGCCGAGCTTTACGTCGCCAGCGGCGAAACGCTGGCAATCGTCGGCGAAAGCGGTTCCGGGAAGACTACGATCGGAATGTCGATTGGCCGTCTGCTTCCTCCTGAAGCACGGATCGAGAGCGGAACGATCACGGTGGACGGTGTCTCCGTCGTTGACGTCGACGCGGAAGCGTTGCGCCAGCTTCGGCGCGACCGCCTCGGTTTTGTTTTCCAGAACCCCATGACGGCGCTTGATCCGACGATGCGCATTGATCGCCAGATGATCCGGGCGATCGGCGGGAAACCATCGCACGACGCCATCGCATTATTGCTTCGCCGCGCCGAACTCGACGATCCGGAACGGGTGATGCGCTCGTTTCCACACGAACTTTCAGGCGGTATGGCGCAGCGCGTCATCATAGCCATGGCGATCGCCCGGTCTCCGAAACTGATCATCGCGGACGAACCGACCGCTTCGCTGGACGCCTCGATCCGGGAAAAGGTCATGGATACGCTGGGCCGGCTGCGTGAGGAGAATGGCGCGAGCATGGTGATCCTGTCCCATGACTTGCGGCTTGTCTCCCGTCACGCTGACCGCGTCGCGGTCATGTATGGCGGTCGCGTGGTCGAGATAGGACAAAGCGCCACCGTGCTGGAACAGCCGGCCCATCCCTATACGCGCGCGCTCATCGCCGCGGCTGCGGGCAACGAGAAACCCGGCGAGCGTCTGGAGCCCATACTTGGAGCGCCGCCCGTTCTCAGAGGCCCATGCCGGAAATGCGCCTACGAACCGCGTTGCGGACTTGCCCGACCTGAATGCGCAAACAGTCGACCCGAGGCGCGTCTGGTCGCGGCGCGCGCCGTCTGCTGTCACTTTGCAGAAGAAGTGGTTGAAGCGACGAGCGATGCGGGGGAGGCGCGAACAGAATGAGCCAGACCATCGTCGAACTGCAGGATATCGTTGTGACCTATCGAGCCGGATTTCTCGGCGGCGAGGCCTTTGAAGCAGTTCGCAAGGTGAATCTGTCGATCAGGGAGGGCGAGACGCTCGGGCTTGTCGGAGAGTCCGGTTCGGGAAAGACAACTCTTGGTCGCGTCTGTCTTGGGCTACTCGCGCCGACGCAAGGGGTCATGCGCTTCGGCGGCGCTCCGTTCGGCACACTGCGGCAGCGTCGCGGACAGCTTTCCGTCGTCTTGCAACATTCCGAATGGGCGCTCAATCCGCGGCTGCGTTGCGGGGCCTCCGTGGAAGAACCGCTGATCATACTCGGCGTCAAACCGGACGAACGCAAGCGGCGCGTGACGGACATCTTCGACAGCGTCGGTCTCGGCGACGGATATGTCGACCGCTATCCGGGTCAGTTGTCGGGTGGTCAGCGCCAGCGCGTCTCCATCGCCAGAGCCTTGGTGACTGAGCCTCGTTTCATCGTGTTCGACGAGGCTGTAAGCGCGCTAGACGTGTCGGTTCAGGCCCAGGTGCTCAATCTCATCATGGACCTTCAGCACAAATACGGTTTTGGCGCGCTCTTTATCTCCCATGATCTGGCGGCGACGCGCTATGTCAGCCATCGCATCGCTGTCATGTTTCGGGGCGAGATTGTCGAGGACGCGCCTTCCGAGCGGTTCTACGGAACGCCCGACCATCCCTACAGTCAAATGCTGATGAGTAGCCTGGCGTGATGCCCGGATATTTTGCCCATAGCCGCATTGTGGTCGCGCTGTTTCTCGCCATGGTGCTTTCAATTTCGTCCGCCCGGGCGGATGAGGCCGAACTGCAGCGGACATGGGACGCTGCGCGCGGCTACCTGCCGTCCACCACGCCGGCGGGATTTGTCGAGGCGGGCGTCAGCGATATTGAAGACCGGATTGATCCGCACTCTCCTCCCGTCGCTCTGATCGTCTATGCGCATGGCTGTAGCGGGTTAAGCCGGATAACGGATTCGACGGGACGGTTTCTGGCGCAGGCAGGCTACGTTGTCATTGCTCCCGACAGTTTTGCGCGTGTCGACAAGCCGAAAAGCTGCGATCCGGCGACGCACCGGGGCGGATTGCATCGCGCGGTTCTCGGCTGGCGCCAGGACGAGATGCGCTACGCGGTCGAGCAGGCGTCGCTTGTCCTGTCCTTAAGCGATCTGCCGGTGGTGATCATGGGTCACTCGCAGGGGGCGATCACCGTCGCCACGATTGAGGACGTTACGGCGGCAGCTCGCATTGTCGAGGGCTGGACGTGCCATGCAGGCTGGCCGGAATATCACGGTCTCAACAGCAATCCGGACCAGCCGGTTCTCGCGCTGGTCGGGGCGCTTGATCCCTGGTTCAAATCGCAGGTCCTCAGTGGCGACTGCGGCGCCTACATGAGTCAAGACAATGGCTCACGATCGATCGTTTATCAAAAACCAGATTACCTTGCCGACAAGCACTGGCTGTCCGTGGACCGGGCGGTTCAAGCCGAGATACTCGAATTTCTCAACCGTTCGCTGACGACATGGAGGAACGAAAATGCTGGATGACAAGACGGCGAACGCGCTGATGGATGCAGTCGAGGCGGGGTTCGAGGAGCAGATTTCGCAAACTGCGGATCTGGTGCGCTTTCCGTCCACCCGCGGCGCCGAGGCGCCGGCCCAGGACTATATGGCCCGGCAGATGCGCGAACGCGGCCTCGATGTCGACCGGTTCAAGGTCGATATCGAAGAGATCAGACACTGGCCCGGATTCTCGCCTGTTCATGTCAACTACGACAACGCCTGGAATGTCGTCGGGTCGCGGCGCGTCGAAAATCCGAAGGGCAGGTCGCTCATTCTCAATGGACATGTCGACGTCGTGCCGACCGGGCCGCTCGATATGTGGAGCACTCCGCCGTTCGAGCCTCGGATCGAAAATGGCTGGATGTATGGTCGCGGCGCAGGCGACATGAAAGCCGGCCTGATCGCCTGCCTTGCGGCGATGGATGCGGTCGAGCGGGCGGGCTTCGGTTTGACCGCGGATGTGTTTGTCCAGAGCGTCATCGAGGAGGAATGCACCGGCAATGGCGCGCTCGCCTGTCTCGCCCGAGGCTACAAGGCCGATGCGGCGCTCATTCCCGAACCTCAAAACCAGACCATGATCCGGGCGCAGATCGGGGTCATCTGGTTCCAGGTCAATGTGCGCGGCATACCGGTTCACGTGGCCGATGCGGGAGAAGGCGCCAACGCCATCGAGGCGGCCTACACGGTCATGCAGGCGCTGCACGAACTGGAGCACGAATGGAACAGTCGCAAGGATCAGTATCCGCCCTATGAGACGGTGGATCATCCGATCAATCTGAATGTCGGTCGTATCGAGGGCGGCGACTGGGCGTCCAGCGTGCCGGCGTGGTGCACGTTCGATGTTCGTGTGGCGATCTATCCGGGTCAGGATATCGCCGAAGCGAAGTGCGAAATCGAGGAGACGATCCGGCTCGCTTCGCGCCGGAACGCCTTCTTGCAGAACAATCCGCCGCAGATCGTCTACAATGGTTTCGAAGCAGAGGGCTATATCCTCAAGGACGCCGAAGAGCCGGTCGGAATGCTCGCAAGGTCGCACCAGAGAGTGTTCGGAGAGGCGCTAGAGGAAATGGCGTGCACCGCGACAACCGACGCCCGTTTCTTTGGTCTGTACGCAGATACGCCGGCACTTGTCTACGGGCCGACCGCAGAACTGATCCACGGCTTCGACGAGCGTGTCAGTCTTGATTCTCTGCTCAGCGTCACAAAGACGATGACGCTATTCCTGGCCGACTGGTGCGGCGTTGAAGAGGCCTGAACGGCGAAAGGGCTTGTGAGGCAAGCCTTTTCGCAGCGGCGTATTTCAAAGTTGAAATGCGAGCTTGAAGCTCATTTAAATATCAAAAAAAAACAAGGCATTGAGCCTTGTAAATTTATCGCGTGATCTAGTGACCGGACTGCTCCGGTGGCTGCGAGTCAATTCGCGCCTTAGATCCATCCTCCCAAGACTTTGACCGCGAAACGTGCGGGGATCTTTTCTCCCTGCCTCATTGGATCGGCAACCTAACGGATTGCGAAGCTGATGTCACCCGAAAAGTGACAATTATGTCGCTGTCCAGAATTTTTTCCGGACAAATTCCGAATCATCAGGGAACTATTCCTGTTTTTGGTTCGGCGCCGCCGGTTGGGTCGGACTGGCAGTTTCGAAACACAGGGTGTCATGCCCGATCTGCGCGTCTTTTCATCCGCATTGGAAGTGTTTATGAAAGCGGCTGATTTTCACAGAGACGGCGCGTCTGATTCCTATGCGGCGCTCCGTCGGCAACGGACCAGGCAATGCGTTTATCCCGCTATTTTCTCCCCATCCTCAAGGAAAACCCCAAGGAAGCGGAAATCGTTTCGCACCGGCTGATGCTGCGCGCCGGCATGATCCGCCAGCAGTCGGCTGGCATCTATTCCTGGTTGCCGCTTGGAAAGCGGGTTCTGGAAAAGGTCAACACGATTATCCGGGAAGAGCAGAACCGAACCGGCGCGATGGAAGTCATGATGCCGACCATCCAGTCTGCGGAACTGTGGCAGGAGAGCGGTCGTTACGACGACTATGGCAAGGAGATGCTGCGGATCGAGGACCGCCAGAAGCGGCCCATGCTCTATGGTCCCACCAATGAGGAGATGATTACCGACATCTTCCGCGGCTATGTGCGATCCTACAAGGATCTTCCGATCAATCTGTATCATATCCAATGGAAGTTCAGGGACGAGATCCGTCCGCGCTTCGGCACGATGCGCTCGCGCGAGTTTCTCATGAAAGACGCCTATTCCTTCGATATCGACCGTGAGGCTGCCCGGCACTCCTACAACAAGATGTTCGTCGCCTATCTGAGAACCTTCGCGCGGCTCGGCCTCAAGGCGATCCCGATGCGGGCGGAGACAGGCCCTATCGGCGGAGATCTCAGCCACGAATTCATTATCCTGGCGAAGACCGGCGAGTCCGAAGTCTTTTGCCACAAGGACTTTCTTGATTTCGACATTCCGGACGAAAGCGTCGATTTCGACGATGTGTCCGGTCTGGAAGCCATCGTCGACAAATGGACGTCGCTCTACGCCGCAACATCAGACATGCACGAGGCTTCCGTCTTCGAGAGCATCCCTGAAAGCCGGCAAGTCTCGGCGCGCGGCATCGAAGTTGGGCACATCTTCTACTTCGGCACGAAATACTCCGAGCCGATGGGCGCGACCGTAACCGGACCCGACGGCAAGGAACACGCTATCCACGGTGGATCCTACGGCATCGGTCCGTCGCGTCTTGTTCCCGCCATCATTGAGGCATTCCATGACGACAATGGAATCATTTGGCCGGAAAGCGTGTCCCCCTTCGATCTCTGCATCATTAACATGAAGGCCGGCGACGGGGTTTGCGACGACTATTGCCAGAAGCTCTACGAGACGACGCAGAAGGCCGGGCTGGATCCGCTGTATGATGACCGCGACGAAAGGGCAGGGGTCAAGTTTGCAACAGCCGACCTTATCGGCGTCCCGACCCAGGTGATCGTCGGTCCGCGCTCCGCAGCCAATGGTGAGGTCGAAATCAAGGATCGAAAAACCGGCGAGCGTGTGACCGTCACGGTCGAGGAAGCCGTCAACCGGCTGACCTCCGGCAGACAGGAATAATCGATGACTGGAGAGGCTGCGGACAATACAATGGCGGCGGGCGATGCGCCGAAGCCTGCGCGCCCTGTCCGTCCTTTCTCGACCTTCGAGCGAATGATCGCCTGGCGCTATCTGCGCTCGCGTCGACGCGAGGCGTTTATCTCGGTCATTGCCGGGTTTTCATTTTCCGGCATCATGCTTGGCGTCGCAACGCTGATTGTGGTCATGGCCGTGATGAACGGCTTCCGCGCCCAGTTGATCGACCGCATACTCGGCGTCAATGGTCACATGATCATCCAGCCGATGGATCAGCCTCTGACAGACTACACCGGCATTGCTGCCAGGCTCGACGCGCTCGACGGAGTGAAATCCGCAATTCCCCTGGTCGATGGCCAGGTTCTCGCAACCGGTTTCCAGGGCGCGGGAACAGGCGCCCTCGTTCGCGGCATCGGAGCCGATGATCTCGCCGAACTGGAAGGCGTCGCAGACCACATACAGACCGGAGATCTCGTCGGGTTCGCATCCGGAGAAGCGATCGCGATCGGCGCCCGCATGGCCTCCAGTCTCGGCGTTCTTGTCGGCGATACGGTGACGCTGACCACGCCGGAAGGCGATATCACGCCGCTTGGCGTGATGCCGCGGACCAAGGCCTATCCGGTTTCAGCCATTTTCGAAGTCGGCATGTCTGAAATCGATTCGTCGATGATCTTCATGCCGCTCGCCGAATCCCAGCTCTATTTCAATACCGACGGTCTCGTGCAGTCCATCGAAGTGGTGCTCGACGATCCCGACGCCATCGACGTCATGCGTCCGATCGTCGAGGAAGCGATGGGACAGCAGGTGTTCATCACTGACTGGCGCCAGCAGAACAGGACGTTTTTCTCCGCCCTGCAGGTCGAGCGCAACGTGATGTTCATGATCCTCACACTGATCGTCCTCGTCGCCGCTCTCAACATCATTTCCGGCCTCATCATGCTGGTCAAGGACAAGGGGCACGACATCGCGATCCTCAGGACGATGGGCGCGTCATCCGGCTCGATCATGCGCATCTTCTTCATGACAGGCGCGGCGATCGGCATGGTGGGCACTTTGGCCGGCGTGCTTCTCGGCGTCTTCATCTGCCTCAACATCGAGTCGTTCCGGCAGTTCTTTTCCTGGATTTCCGGAACCACGATCTTCGACCCGGAACTCTATTATCTCAGCCAGTTGCCAGCCGACATGGATCTGGGCGAAACGATCGCCGTCGTTGCGATGGCGCTTGGCCTTTCCTTCCTTGCAACCCTGTTCCCGGCCTGGCGCGCGTCGCGTCTCGATCCGGTGGACGCCCTTCGTTACGAGTGATTTCATGAACAGCGCCGCCTACGTATTGCAGCTCGATAATGTCGAGCGCCATTACAAACAGGGAGAAAACATTCTCTCGGTTCTCGGCGGCGCAAATCTCGCTTTGCGGCCGGGCGAAACGGTTGCGCTGGTTGCGCCATCCGGCGCAGGCAAGTCGACTCTTCTGCATATCGCCGGGTTGCTTGAAAAGCCTGACGGCGGCGAGGTCTATGTCAACGGTCGCGCGAGCGGCTCCCTGTCGGACGAGCAGCGCACGGCCATGCGTCGGTCGGATATCGGCTTCGTCTATCAGTTCCACCACCTGCTGCCGGAGTTCACGGCGCTCGAAAATATCATGATGCCGCAGATGATCGCCGGCCTGTCTCGCGAGGAGGCGGCCGTGCGCGCGCGCCAGCTACTCGACTACATGCGCATCGGCGCAAGGGCGGACCATCGCCCCTCGGAACTCTCCGGCGGCGAGCAGCAGCGTGTCGCGATCGCCCGGTCGGTCGCCAATGCGCCGCTTGTCCTGATGGCCGACGAGCCGACCGGCAATCTCGATCCGGCGACCGCCGGATACGTCTTCGAAGCGCTTGAGGCGCTCGTGCGCCAATCAGGCCTGGCGGCGCTGATCGCCACGCACAATCACGAGATCGCCTCGCTGATGGATCGTCGAATCACCCTGCAGGACGGTCAGGTTGTAGAGATGATCGCAGAGCAGGCCTGATCCCGGAAGACGGGCCTTCGCAACAATTTTATCCAGAGTGTAAACCGGATATTAACCACGGTACGGTAATCGCTTGACTGTCGAACATAAAAAGAACAAACTGGAAACATATCCAGTATAAGGAGGAACATATGTTCGATCTTGCTAAAGACTGCGCCGCCTTCGCCTCGATGGTCCTCTTCGTTTCCAGCATTACCATCGTCATGATGGCGCTCTGATCATACCCGTTCTGACCGGGTTTATAATTGCGCGGTCAGGCGCATCCAGAAAACTGAAGACAACGCAGGCGACTTGTCGCCAGACCATGGACATGGAAGCTTCGCCGGGTGAAAATCGACCCGATTCCAAAAGAGACGGCGGAGTTCCATGACCGAAAGCGAGTCTGCACTAACAGCGCATTCCAAAGGACCGGGCTTCGTGCATTTGCGCGTGCATTCGGCCTATTCGCTGCTCGAAGGCGCGCTGCCTCTCAAGAAAATCGTTGCGGCGGCGGCCGCCGACCTTCAGCCGGCGATCGGCATCGCCGACACCAACAATCTGTTCGGCGCGCTTGAGTTCGCCGCCAGCGCCGGCGACGCGGGCGTGCAGCCGATCATCGGCTGCCAGCTTGACATCGAGATGGGCGACGGCGATCCGTCCGCGTCCGGGGGTTCGCGCAACCGCATGGCCCGGCGGCCGTCGCTTGTCCTGATCGCGGCGACGGCGGAGGGCTACAGCCGACTTGTTGGTCTGGTCAGCCGCGCCTATCTCGACGGCGAAAGCAACGACACGGCGCATATCATGCTCGAGTGGTTGCAGGAGGGCATCGAGGGGCTGATCTGCCTTACCGGCGCATCCGGAGGGCCGATCGATGCTGCGCTGACGGCCGGCGACGCCGCGCTGGCCCAATCCCGGCTTGATACGCTGGCGGCGCTTTTTGGCGATCGCCTTTATATCGAAATCCAGCGCCCCACCGATTACAGCCGCCAACACGAGAACGCGATGCTCGACATGGCCTATCGCAACAAGCTGCCGATCGTCGCCACCAACGAGGCGTTCTTTCCCGGTCCGGACGAGTTCGACGCGCATGACGCGCTCATGGCGGTGGCGCACAACGCCGTTGTTTCGGACGACAATCGCGTCCGCGTCACGCCCGACAATTTCCTGAAGACCCGCGAGGCGATGCTCTCGCTTTTCAAGGATCTGCCCGAAGCCACTGAAAACACCGTGGAGATTGCCCGGCGCTGTTCCTACATCCTGGAAACACGCGATCCGATCCTGCCGCGCTTTACGGGGGGCTCCGCCGACGATCCGGAAGCGGCGGAACGCGCCGAGGCCCAGGAACTGCGCCGCCAGGCGGAGGAGGGGCTGACGGCCCGTCTGGACGCGCTCGGATGCGCGCCGGGATTTTCCGTGGACGATTATCGCGAACGCCTGGAAACGGAACTCGGCATCATCGAGCGCATGCGGTTCCCCGGGTACTTTCTCATCGTCGCAGACTTCATCAAATGGGCCAAGGCGCATGACATTCCCGTCGGGCCTGGCCGCGGTTCCGGAGCCGGATCGCTTGTCGCCTATGCGCTCACCGTCACGGACATAGACCCGCTGCGCTTCTCTCTCTTGTTCGAACGCTTCCTCAATCCGGAACGCGTCTCGATGCCGGACTTCGACATCGACTTCTGCCAGGATCGGCGCGACGAGGTCATCCGCTACGTCCAGAAGAAATACGGGCGCGACCAGGTCGCCCAGATCATCACCTTCGGATCGCTGCAGGCCCGCGCCGCGCTGCGCGACGTCGGCCGCGTCCTGGAAATGCCCTACGGTCAGGTGGACCGGATCTGCAAGCTGGTGCCCAACAATCCGGCCAATCCGACTCCTCTGCACAAGGCGATCGAGGAAGAGCCGAAGCTGCGGGAGGAGGCCGCGGCCGAACCGGTGGTCGGCCAGTTGCTCGACATCGCCCAGAAACTCGAAGGCCTTTACCGGCACGCTTCCACCCACGCCGCCGGCATCGTGATTGGCGACCGCCCCCTGTCGCAACTCGTTCCGATGTATCGCGATCCGCGCTCGGACATGCCCGTCACCCAGTTCAATATGAAATGGGTGGAAAAGGCGGGCCTCGTCAAATTCGACTTTCTTGGCCTCAAGACGCTGACAGTGCTGAAGACGGCGGTGAGCTTCCTGAAGGAACGCAACGTTGATGTCGTTCTCGAAGCCCTCCCGCTCGACGATGAAGAGACCTACAAGATGCTCTCGCGCGGCGAGACTGTGGGCGTGTTCCAGGTTGAAAGCACGGGCATGCGCAAGGCCCTGATCGGCATGCAACCGGACCGTATCGAGGATATCATCGCCCTGGTCGCGCTCTATCGGCCGGGGCCGATGGAAAACATCCCGGTCTATAACGCCCGCAAGCACGGGGAGGAGGAACTCTCCTCGATCCATCCGAAGATCGACCATCTGCTTGAAGAAACCCAGGGCGTCATCGTCTACCAGGAGCAGGTGATGCAGATCGCACAGGTGCTCTCTGGCTACTCGCTCGGCGAAGCCGACCTTCTGCGCCGCGCCATGGGCAAGAAGATTCAGGCGGAGATGGACAAGCAGCGGGACCGCTTCGTCAGCGGCGCCATGGAAAACGGCGTGTCCAAACAGCAGGCCGATTTCATTTTCGATCTGCTCGCCAAATTCGCCAATTACGGTTTCAACAAGTCGCACGCCGCCGCCTACGGTCTGGTCTCCTACCAGACCGCCTACCTGAAAGCGCATTACCCGGTCGAATTCCTCGCCGCCTCCATGACGCTCGACATGTCGAACACCGACAAGCTGTCGGATTTTCGTCAGGACGCCAAGCGCCTTGGCATCGACGTGATTCCACCGTCAGTTCAGACCTCGTTCCGGATTTTCAAGACGGGAGAAAACCGGATTTATTATTCGCTTGCCGCCATAAAAGGCGTCGGCGAGGCGGCTGTGGATCACATCGCCGAGGTTCGTGGCGACAAGCAGTTTGCGAGCATTGAGGATTTCTGCCTGCGCATAGACCCGAAGGTCATCAATCGCAGGGTCCTGGAGAGCCTCATTTGCGCCGGCGCCTTCGACTGTTTCGGTCGCGACCGGGCGGAGCTTGTCGCCGGGATGGATCGATTGCTCGGATTTTCCCAAAAGGCGTTCGAGGATCGGGTAAGCGGACAGAGCGACATGTTCGGCGCGGGCGCGGCTACAGGTCCGGAAGTGATTCAATTTCCCGCCGTAACGCCCTGGGTGGCTTCGGAAAAACTGCATCGGGAGTTTCAGGCGCTGGGCTTTTATCTCTCCGCGCACCCGCTGGATTCCTATGCCGAACTGCTCGACCGCATGCGGGTTCAGACCTTCGCCGAGTTCTCGGTGGCCGTGAAAAAAGGCGCCACGGCCGGGCGGCTCGCCGGAACCGTCACATCGAAGCAGGAGCGAAAGACACGCACCGGCAACAAGATGGGCATTGTCGAGTTCTCGGACTCTTCCGGTCAGTATGAAGCCGTGCTGTTTTCTGAAGCGCTGGCGCTCTATCGCGCCCAGCTCGAACCCGGAAGCTCGCTGGTCATCACCGTCGACGCCGAAGAGCGGCCGGAAGGCATCAGCCTGCGAATACAGACCGTGCAGTCGCTCGAGGAAAGGGCGGTGCAAGAGCAGAAAGCCCTGCGCATCTTTGTGCGAGACAGCGGCCCCTTGCGGCAGATCGCCGGTCATCTCAACACGAATGGCGACGGACAGGTGTCCTTTGTGGTCATCAAGGATGACGGCAAGCGTGAGATCGAGGTCGAACTTCCCGAACGATACAGGATATCCCCACAGGTCGCCGCCGCGCTCAAATCTGCAAACGGCGTCGTCGACGTCGAACTCGTCTGATCGGCGCTTCAATCCTTCGACGACATGGATTACCGTTCGAAACAGAACCGGAATCGTTTCAGGGAGAAAATCAGGTGGCTTATTCAATCGTCGCGACAAAGCCGGGCGGACCGGAAGTCCTGCAGAAGAAGGAAACAGAAGTCCCGCAACCGGGCGCCGACGAGGCGCTGGTGCGCCACACGGCTATCGGCGTCAATTTTATCGACGCCTATTTTCGTTCAGGCCTCTACCCGTGGCCGGTCGAATCCGATCTGGTGCTCGGGTCAGAAGCCGCTGGCGTGGTGGAGGCCGTCGGGTCGTCTGTCAGCAATGTGTCGCCAGGCGACCGGGTCGTCTACACCGCCCCGAATGGCGCCTATACAAGCCACCGCGTGATAGGCGCAAAGACCCTTGTGAAGATACCGGACGGAATAAGTGACGAAATCGCCGCGGCCTCGTTTCTCAAAGGCCTGACCGCCTACTACCTTCTGCATGGCAGCTTCGCGGTGAAAGAGGGCAATACGGTGCTCTTCCACGCCGCCGCCGGCGGCGTCGGCCTGATCGTCGGACAGTGGCTTGCGGCAAAGGGCGTTCGTGCGATCGGCACAGCCGGCGGATCCGAAAAATGCGCCCTTGCGCTGGATCACGGCTATTCGGACGTCATCGACTACCGCAAGGACGATTTTGTCGAGAAGGTGAAAGAACTGGCGCCAGACGGCGTCGAAGCCGTTTATGACGCCGTTGGCAAGACCACCTGGAGGGGATCGTTGAAGTGCCTGAAACTGCACGGATCTTTCGTCAGCTTCGGCCAGTCGTCCGGCGCTATCACCGATTTCAACATCAGCGAGCTTGCGGCAGGTTCTTTCCATGCGACGCGACCGACGCTGTTCCATTTCGTCGTTTTGCCCGGCTGGCTCGACAAGGCCTCGGCGGCGCTGTTCGATCAGATCGGCTCCGGTTCGGTCAGGATCAACATCAACCAGACCTTCGAACTGGCCGACGCGGCTTCCGCCCACACTGCGCTCGAAGGGCGCCAGACCACCGGGTGCACCATTCTCACGCCGTAAATCGCTGGCGGTGACGTTGGACTAGTGCCCCGAATCTGAAGTTCGTTACATCCTGCAGCACGCTTTGTTCGAACTTCAGATTCGATAGGGGCACTAGCAAGATAATGATTCTAGTGTGGTTTACGGATTTGAAGTTCCTGTATGAGACCGCAGCTACAATGTAAGGAACTTCAAATCCACCACACTAGTGCCCCGAATCTGAAGTTCGTTACATCATGCGGCACGCTTTGTTCGAACTTCAGATTCGATAGGGGCGCTAGCAAGATAATGATTCTAGTGTGGTTTACGGATTTGAAGTTCCTGTATGAGACCGCTGCTACAATGTAAGGAACTTCAAATCCACCACACTATTCGGTCGCATCATTGTCCCGCTGGGGGCGGGCGTTGCGGCCCTTGCCGAACGTGTAGCCCGTCTCTACCGCATCGTCGCCGAAGCGATTGTGGATCCGGTCGATCGCGCGTTCGGCGTTGGCGCGGCGTTGGGCCGCCTCGTCGACGAGATCGGGCGGGTCGGCGAGGTCGGATCGTGTCAGATCTGACACGCCGATCCCGATGAGACGATATTTCGTGCCGTCCAGTTCAGGCGACAGCAATGACAGTCCGGTTCTGAAAATGCGGTCCGCCAGACAGGTTGGATCGTCCAGGCGGCGATTGCGGGTGCGGGTGCGAAAATCGGCGGATTTCAGTTTCAGCACGACGGTCTGGCCGGCGATGTCGTTCTTCTTCAAACGACGGGAAACCTTTTCCGACAGGCTCCTGAGGATCGGGACCAGGGTTTCGGCGTCCGCGTAGTCATAGTTGAAGGTGGTCTCGGAAGAAACGCTTTTGGCGCTGTCGCGGGTATGGACCTGCCTGGAATCCTGACCCCGCGATAGATGGAAGAGACGCTGCCCGATGAGGCCGTAACGCCGCATCAGGTCGCTTTCCTCCATCGTCTGCAACTGACCGATCGTCGTGATGCCGTCCTTCTTCAAGGTTGCTTCGAACGCCTTGCCGACGCCCCATATCGTCGTCACCGGCCTCTCTCGCAGGAAATCCATGGCTTCCGCCCTGCCGATTACGGAAAAACCTCGCGGCTTTTCAAGGTCGGAGGCGACCTTGGCGAGAAACTTGCAGTAGGACAGCCCGACAGACACGGTAATGCCGATCTCGTTCTCGATGCGACGCGCCAGGTCGGCGAGGGTGCGGGCGGGCGGATTGCGGTGCAGTGTCTGCGTGCCTGAAAGATCCAGAAAAGCCTCGTCGATCGATATCGGCTGAACCAGCGGCGTCAGTTCTTCCATCATGCTGCGGACTTCGCGTCCGACGCGGCTGTACTTTTCCATGTCCGGCTTGACAACGACGGCTTCGGGACAGGTTTCGAGCGCCTTGAACATAGGCATCGCCGATCGCACGCCCTTGATGCGCGCAAGGTAGCAGGCTGTGGAGACCACGCCGCGGCGTCCGCCGCCGATGATAAGGGGTTTGTCGGCCAGTTCCGGATTGTCGCGTTTTTCGACCGCGGCGTAGAAGGCGTCGCAATCGATATGCGCAACTGTCAGATCATAGAGCTCATCGTGTCGGACGATCCGCGGACTCCCGCATGTCCGGCAGCGCCGCGACGGCTGCCCCTGATACTCAAGACAGTCGCGGCAAAAGCCGGCTGCGGGATTGTTTGGCGCATGTTCCATGGCGATGATTGGGCGGAACAAATATTGAACATCATGGTTGTAGGCGCAATGCCTGCGGGCATCAAGCAGAAATGTGGCGCAGGATCAGCTGCGTGACCTGGGGCCAGTCCGAGGCGAGGTGCACGTCTTCGCCGGGATCCGGCGCCATCGCGCGAAACGTGTCGTTCGCCATAAAGTTGATCGCCATGGAATGCGGGATGTGTTTCTTGACGGAATGCAGATTGTAGATCATGTCGTCGATCAGGATGACGGGATGCTCGCTATCCGCGTGAATTTGCCTGATCAATTCGCCCTTTGAAGATTCGCTGGCGACGAGTGGATAATGCATGCCGAATTCATCCAGCAAGGCCCTTCGGGCAGCAAAGTATTTGGGCGGCATCGCCGATAGAAAAATGATGTCTGCGATGGTGGAGAGCCTTGCCAGCGAATCGACAACGCCGGCGGTCGGCGTCTGCCATTTCTGCTGTGCGGCGAAGAAAGCGTCCATCAGCGTCGACACAGTCCTGGACGGGGCCGCATTGCCACCTGCGATCGATACGACGTTGCCTGTCAGCTTGAAAGAGCGCGGAATCAGTTCGTAGCCGTTCTTTTGCAGAAAGGCGTTGAACGGATCGAGGAAGTTCAGCGCGACTTCGTCAACATCGCTGACGATGAGAGGCCGTTCTCCATCTAGGACTGGAATGTCGATTTTTGGGTTTGGTCGCCTTGTCACGGATTTGCCCCCGGAGGAGGGCCGCCATTTTCCGAATACCATGCATTTACAATTGTTTGAGGGGAAATCTGACGATCCTCGCAATAGGCGAGAAGCGTCGGTTCATGGTTTGCCAGAAAATCGAATACACCTGCGGCGAAGCCCGGCTGGGCGGCAGCGTCGCGCAACGTTTCCGGTGTCAAACCGGACAATGCCCAAAACCGGGACATCATCTCCTCATCCGCGGAAATCCAGGTGAGGATATCCGCGCAGAGCGCCATTGACTGTTCGTTACCCATGCACTGTGTCGACAAGTAGGCGAATTTGCATTTCCTCAACCTTGTTTGTCAAAACTTTGGTGTTTCGAGCAGAAATTAGTCCCGGGTGATCAATTCCTGTAGGATCATGTCCTGGTGCGTAATAGAGAATACGGAGCGTTTTATGCCCAAGCGTGTCATGATTGTCGAGGACAATGAGCTCAATATGAAGCTCTTTCGCGACCTGATCGAAGCTTCCGGATACGAGACAATACAGACGCGCAACGGACTCGACGTGCTGGACCTGGCGCGCCAGCATAAACCAGATCTTATTCTTATGGATATACAACTTCCAGAGGTATCGGGACTCGAAGTGACGAAGTGGCTCAAAGACGACGATGAGTTGCACACGATACCGGTTATTGCGGTAACGGCGTTCGCCATGAAAGGAGATGAAGAGCGCATAAGACAAGGCGGTTGCGAGGCCTACATGTCGAAACCGATTTCAGTACCCAGGTTTTTGGAAACAATTAAGAACTATCTCGGCGATTATTGACGAAACCACGCACGTCGCCGGATGGAACGGGAATATTGCCATGACGGCGCGAATACTTGTTGTCGACGATATAGCTGCCAATCGCAAAATGTTGGCCACCAGGCTCCAGGCCGAATATTTCGAGGTGGAGACAGCGGCTGACGGCAGGCAGGCGATTGACATATGCACAACGTCGGCGGTCGATCTGGTGCTGCTTGACATCATGATGCCCGGTGTCGACGGCTATGAGGTCTGCCGGTTCATCAAATCGGATCCCCGCACCATGCATATTCCCGTCGTCATGATAACGGCGCTGGATCAGCTTCCGGATCGCGTGAAGGGGCTTCAGGCTGGCGCCGATGATTTTCTGAGCAAACCCGTCAACGAAACGCAACTCGTCGCCCGCGTCAAAAGCCTCGTCCGTTTAAAGACGATGACCGACGAACTCAGGGTGCGCGCCCAGACTGCGATGAATCTCGGCATCGAGAAATTCATCAACTCCAATGCGGAGCTGGATTCGAGAAAGGGCCTGACTTTATTGGTATCGGAACGCGGTCTGTCGCGAACCAGGCTCAAGGCCGCGCTGCGCAAATTCGCCGATGTCACTGAAGTCGCCGATCCGGGTGAAGCTCTGTCGACCGCGACTGGCGCGGATTTCGAACTGGTGATTGTCGACGCAAGGCTGGCCTCACACGATCCGCTGCGGCTGTGCTCGCAGTTGCGCTCCAATGAAACGACGCGTTTCATTCCGCTGCTGCTGATCTGCCAGGAAGGCGATGAAGGTCTTGTTCACAGGGCGCTTGACCTTGGCGTGAACGACTATCTTGTCGCTCCGGTCGATCCCAATGAGTTGATTGCGCGTTGCAGGACACAGTTCAAGCGTAAACGGTTCAATGATCATCTGCGATCCAGCGTGCAGAATTCGATCACGCTCTCGGTCACGGATCCGCTGACCGGGCTCTATAATCGTCGCTACCTCGACAACCATTTGGAGACGTTGATCAGACGGGCGCAGGAACGGGGCAGGGCGTTGTCCATCATCATGCTGGATGTCGACCGCTTCAAGCTGATTAACGACGAACACGGCCATGACGCCGGTGACGCAGTGCTCTCGGAATTCGCAACACGCATACGCGGCGTCATTCGCGGCATCGATCTGTCCTGCCGGATTGGCGGGGAGGAGTTCGTAATCGTGCTTCCCGATACCTCCGCCGACGATGCGCGCATGATCGCCGAGCGTCTGAGACAGGCGATCGAAAATGCGCCGTTCCGGATCGGAAAGGAAGCGCCAAGGCCCAATCTTACGGCTTCTTTCGGCGTTACGGGGCTCGTCGAGGGCGACAGCGCCGCCAGCCTGATCAAGCGCGCCGATACGGCGCTTCTGGCGGCAAAACGGGCAGGCCGCAACCTTGTGATTTCCAAGATGAGCTGAAGGACGCCGCCAGTGTCACGGAACTTTCAGGAACTGCGCCTATCATTCAGGATGTCTTGACTATTGATGTCGCGCGACAGGTCGGTATTCGCACTACCGCATCCGTAAATTTACCATTTTTACGCATGCCGAAGCGAATCAGTTAAGAAATCGTTGATTTTTTTGCCGTGTTGAGCAAGAGTTGAGGCGATTGCAGTCTAAGACTGCCTCGCAAGCAGCAGACTGCTGAACAATTCAGTTACCCCATGGTGCTCAGGTCCGCCGCATCTCCTGGGTCGTGGGGTCGGCTGGTCGGTGTCCGGTTTGTGGCCTCCTCGTACCGCTGCCGGCGCCGACCGGCCCCCATATAAAAAGCCGCTTCTGAATTTCTGAAGCGGCTTTTTTTATCGACGTGTGGCGATGCCGCTACTTGATTTTGGCTTCTTTGAATTCGACGTGCTTCTTGACGACCGGGTCATACTTCGTCTTGACCATCTTTTCGGTCATCGTGCGGCTGTTCTTCTTTGCAACGTAGAAGTAGCCGGTGTCGGCAGTCGATACCAACTTGATCTTGATTGTTGTGGCTTTGGCCATTGTTCTGTCCGCTTTCTAAAAACGAAGCCGCAGGCAGCGTAACGCTCCGCGGCTGAAATCTGGCGGGATAACTACAAATGCCTGACGAAAAGTCAAGCTCTATTCACCGCATGGGTCGGATTAGAATACGTCCCATCGAAAGCGCGATGTAGATCAGGAAGAAGAATGCAAGGCCATAGGCGAAGCCGTGCGGGCCCATCGCGCTGATCGAAGAGCCCAGAACTTGCGGCCCGATCATCATGCCGATGGAATAGCAAAAGATGAAAGCGGCGTTGGCCGAAGCAAGCTCGCCGCCGTGCAGCCGCGCTCCGAGATGGGCGAGGCCAACCGTGTACAGGCCTGCGACGACTGCGCCCCAGACGAACAGCACGGCGGCGAGCAGCCACCAGTGAATTGAAAGGACCGGCAGCAAAAGGGCTCCCGCCAGGCCGACAACCGCAAAGAGCGTCAACAGGGATCGCCGATCACGGACGCGGTCGGACAGAATGCCAATCGGGATCTGGAATAGCACATTGCCAAGACCGATCATGGTCAGGAGCAGGGCGCCGTCGCCCTCGGTGAACCCGATCCTCAAGGAATACACCGGAAACAGCGCGAATCCGCCGGATTCGACAGCTCCGAACACAAAAACGGCCGCCGTTGCGGTTGGTGCGAGATACACATATTTGAAAAAGGGTCCGATGGAGCGACGCTCCAGCCGGGGGCTTTCGTTGCGCGCCATCAGCACAGGAATAGCCGAGGCGAGAATAATCGCGGAGCCGACCAGAAAAGGCACAATGCCTTCGCTTCCGAGAATGGAAAACAGCATTGGCCCAAGGGCGAAACCGAGCGACAGCACGGTTGCGTAGAGCCCGAGAATGAAGCCGCGCCTGGATGGCGGCGCTGCTGTATTGATCCAGAATTCTGAAAGCACGAACAGCAGTGTTATCGCGCCGTGGAAAGTGACGCGCAGCGGAAACCACATCCAGAAATGCGGGGCGAGATAGAAGCCGATCGCCGACAGGGCCGCAATGACGACGCCGGCGAGCATGGTGTCGGCGACGCCGAAGCGCATGGCGATCGGCGTGCAGAATGGCGCTATAGCGAGCGAGGCTATCCCGGCGACTGCTGAATTCAGCCCGATAAGCGAGGCCGAGACGCCTTCTTTCTCCAGAATGAAACTCAACAGCGGAAGCCCGAGCCCGAGCGCGATTCCGACAGCGCTGATCGATGCAATTGCGGCGCTGACTGGCAACCAGGCTATTGGTGCTTCGGCTTCGGCGATTGTGACAGTGTCGTGGGCCCGCGAGTCCATGACGAGGCTCTAAAGAATTTCGCGGCTGCGCCGGCCATAGCGAGACTGATAGAAGGGAACAGGTCCGCCAAAGGGCAGAGCGGCGTCCCGCAGCATCGCCTGCCGCAAATCCTCGATAATTGCGAGGGTAATGCGCGGCATGCTCACCTCTTCCATCTCGGAAAACCGCACCCAGCGCAAGTCGATGAGTTCGTTGCTCGCCTCTGGCCTCGCATAGCCGATTTCATCCCGAAAACAGGCGAAAAAACGCGTGTCGAAACGCCGTTTCTGCCTGGGCGGCGTGATGGCCCGGGCGATATAGCGCAATTTGGATTGCATGGGAGCAAGGCCCCTGTCGGCGAAATCCTTCCAGACGCCGCGATTTATCGTGCGTCCCTCGGCGGCGATCAGAAGACCAACCTCCTCATAGGTTTCGCGTATTGCAGTCGTCGCCAGGGCCTGGGCCCGAACGGGGGAGGCGGGGCTCGGCATCTTCTGCAAAAGCTTGGCCGTCACCGTTTCTTCGAGATGGTTTGCTACCGGCACGCGCCCGTCATGCGGGTCACGGCGCCCCCCGGGAAACACGTAGAGATCGGGCATGAAGGCGTGCGCGACATGGCGCTTGCCCATCAGAACCGCTGGCTCGTCGCCGGACCGGTCAATGACAATCAGAGTCGCAGCGTCGGTCGGGCGCAGCAGCGGGTAGTCGCCGGCCCGTTTGCTGGCGTCGGCGTCCATGTCCACCTTGTTTGCGAAACGATTGGGAAATTCTGGCGTATCCATATTCAGGCCATGCCCCGTCACAGGCGTACTATTCGTACCTGTCCAAATCGGCGTCGGCGACCTCATCCGTTTCCCCGCCGAATCCATGCATATAGTTGGCCCATTGCATGCCTATGACAGCGCCTTTTACGGGCTGCATCAGCGCAAGCGCCATGACGATTGTCATCGGCGCCCAGATCGCCAGATGCTGCCAGGTATTGAGAATCACAAGCTCCTCGAAGATCATGAAGGCGGCGACAATGACATGGCCGGTTATGAAGATCACCAGGTATGGCGGCAGGTCGTCGGCGCGATGGTGATGCATCTCCTCGCCACAGCATTCGCAGCTATGCACGGGTTTGAGAAATGACTTGTACAGCCGCCCTTCGCCGCAATGCGGGCACCGTCCGAGCCAGCCTCTTTTCATAGCGCCCCAAAGGTCGCGTTTCTTCGGCGACGCTTCATCACCATATCTGATCTCAACCGACATTCCGTTTACCCCCTTCGCCGCCCGCGGCGAACGGAGCCGCGTTGCTTGCGAGTACTGCTGTTCGCTTTGTGAAAGGAGCGCGTCGCCGTCGGCAACTTGCGACCCTCACTCAGCATTTCAAAACGAAGCGCGCCCGCAAGGGGTATGGCTTCGGCCAGCCGCACTTCCACGCGGTCACCCAACCGATATCCCATGCCGGACCTTTCTCCAACCATCGCCTGATGCGATTCGTCGTAGATATAGTAGTCCAGGCCGAGTGTGGAAACGGGTACAAAGCCGTCTGCGCCAAATTGAGGCAGGCTGACGAACAGACCCGATTTGGTTACGCCGGAAATTTGGCCGTTGAAAATCTCGCCCACCCGGTCAGCCAAGTGGTGGGCGATCAGCCGGTCGACCGTGTCGCGTTCGGCGGCCATGGCCCGGCGCTCGAAGGCTGAGATCTCCGCGGCGATCTCCTCCAGATTCTCTTCTTCCTTGGCTGTGACGCCGCCCTCGCCAAGCCCGTAAGCCGCAATCAGCGCGCGATGGACGATCAGATCGGCGTAGCGGCGGATTGGCGAGGTGAAATGCGCGTACTTCCTCAGATTAAGACCGAAATGGCCGATATTGTCAGGGCTGTAGACGGCCTGACTTTGCGAACGCAGCACCATTTCGCTGACCATCGTCTCATAGGGCTTGTCGCGCGCGCCGGCCAGGATGCCGTTGAAACTGTTGGATCGCAGGTTTCCCTTGGACAGGGACATGTTCAGTGTTTTCAGGAATTCGCGCAGCGCCTCCTGCTTGGCGAGCGAAGGCGCGTCATGAATGCGGTAAATCAGCGGTTGGCGCTTGCGCTCAAGGCTTTCGGCCGCAGCGACATTCGCCTGGATCATGAATTCCTCGATCAGACGGTGCGCATCCAGTCGGTCCGGAACGATCACATCGGCGACGCTGCCGTCGTCGTTCAGCCGGATCTTGCGTTCCGGCAGGTCGAGATCGAGCGGCTGTCGCCGGTCGCGTCCCTTTTTCAGCACGCCATAGGCATGCCAGAGCGGTTTCAGAACGCCGTCGAGAAGAGTTCCGGTCTTGTCGTCCGGATGGCCGTCGATGGCCTGCTGCGCCTGGGCGTAGGCGAGGCGCGCCGCGCTCTTCATCATGACGCGGTGAAATGTGTGTCCAATCTTTCTGCCGTCGTGAGTAAAAATCATCCGCACGGCGAGGGCGGGGCGGTCCACGCCTTCCTTCAGCGAACACAGATCGTTCGAGATGCGTTCCGGAAGCATCGGCACGACCCGGTCCGGGAAATAGACCGAATTGCCGCGTTTGAAGGCCTCCCTGTCCAGGGCGGTGTCTGGACGGACATACCAGGCGACATCGGCGATCGCGACATAGACGACAACGCCTCCCTTGTTTTCGGGGTTGTCGTCGGCTTCAGCGAAAACCGCGTCGTCGTGGTCCTTGGCGTCGGCCGGATCGATGGTGACAAGCGGGATCTTGCGCCAGTCCTCGCGATTTTTCATCGACGCATGGTCGGCTTTTGCAGCTTCGTCCATAACCTCCGGCGGGAAGACGTGCGGAATGCCGTGGGCGTGGAGCGCGATGGTGGATATTGCCCGTTCGCTGGCGACCGATCCTACGACGTCCTGGACCATTCCGCGGTTGAGCCCGTGACGTCCGGACCGCGCCGACTGCACCTCGACGAGGTCGCCGTCCTTGGCCTTTCCAACGTCATCGGCAGCGATGAGGATTTCTTTGTCGCGCCGTTCAACCGGTTCGATGCGGCCGCCGCCGCCGGGCGTCGATCGGAACACTCCGAGCGTGAAGCCCTTCGACCGTTCGAGAACCTTCATGACGCGCCCGGTGAAAGGCGCATCCGTCGGGTCGTCGTTCTGGGCGATGCGGGCAAGCACCTGGTCGCCGACGCCAGGCGCCGGGCCACGCTTCCGGTTTTTCGAAGGACGTTCGGCGCGAATGCGCACGGCTGGCGCTGTCGAGCCGTCATCCGGCCATTCGGACGGTCGCGCCGTCAGGCTCCCGTCGTCTTCACGAGCGACGATCTCGAGAACCGTCACCGGCGGCAGGGAGCCGGGTCGAACAAGGGTCTTGCGCCGTTTCTCGAGCAGTCCGTCGTTTTCGAGATCCTTCAACAGCAGCTTGAGGTCTATCCGGTCCTGCCCTTTGAGGGAAAACGCCTTGGCGATGTCGCGCTTCGACGCGCGGTTCGGATTTTCTGCGATGAAACGCAACACGGTTTCGCGATCCGGAATGGCGCCTTTTGCATCGTCTTTCCTGATCTGCTTCTTCGCCAAATTCAGCTCTCGGTCTTTGCGGCGGGCTTCTTGCGTTTGGCCGGCGCCTTGCGCGCCTTCGCCTTGCCGCCGCCTTTTCCGGCTTTGGCCGCGATCAGTTCGAGCGCCTCTTCCATCGTCACCGATTCAGGTTTCATGGCCTTTGGTAGGGTTGCGTTGACCTTGCCCCAGTTGACGTATGGGCCATAGCGCCCGTCGCGAACCGTGATCGCCCCGCCGTCGGGATGATCGCCGAGCTCCTTCAGAGCAGCGGCCTTGGCGCGACGTCCGCCGCCATTGGCCTTCTTCTCTGCAATCAGCGTGACAGCGCGGTTAAGACCAACGGAGAACACCTCCTCGATGCTGTCGAGATTGGCGTAGACGCCCTCGCTGTGCACGAACGGACCATAGCGACCGAGCCCGGCCGATATCATCTTCCCCGTTTCGGGGTGCATGCCGACATCGCGCGGAAGCGAGAGTAGGGCGAGCGCCTTTTCGTGGTCGATATCTTCGGGCTTCCATCCCTTCGGCAGGCTGGAACGCTTTGCGTCCTTGCCTTCGCCGCGCTGGACATAGGGGCCGAAGCGGCCGGTCCGAAGCGTGATCGGTTCGCCAGTGTGCGGATCAGCGCCCAGTTCCGCGGGCTCGTCCGATCCGGAGGCCTCTGCGTCGGCGCCGTTCGGGCCCAGTTGCCGCGTATAGCCGCATTCCGGATAGTTCGAACAGCCAACGAAGGCGCCGTAGCGCGACAGTTTCAGGGACAGGTTGCCGGTTCCGCATTTCGGGCAAATGCGGGGATTGGAGCCGTCCTCGCGCTCGGGGAAGACCAGCGGCGCCAGTTCCTCGTTCAGCGCGTCCAGAACGTTTGATACGCGCAGCTCCTTGGTGTTTTCGATGTGGGTCAGGAATTCCGACCAGAAGTCCTTCAGCACGTCTTTCCAGGCGAGGTCGCCGGCCGAAATCTTGTCGAGCTTCTCTTCCAGCGCCGCGGTGAAATCGTATTCGACGTAGCGCTCGAAGAAATTCTCGAGAAACGCGGTGACCAGACGTCCCTTTGCTTCTGGAATAAGCTTGCGCTTGTCGATGGTCACGTATTCGCGGTCGCGCAGCGTTGCGAGCGTCGTCGCATAGGTCGAAGGCCGGCCGATGCCCAGTTCTTCCATCTTCTTGATGAGGCTCGCCTCTGAGTAGCGCGGCGGCGGCTCGGTGAAATGCTGCGAGGCGTCGATCTTGTCGCGTTCGAGTTGATCCTTCGCGTCCATCCAAGGCAGCCGCTTGTCGTCGCCGTCGTCCGCCGGATCGGTGTCTTCCTTCTGATCGGTGTAGGCGGCGATGAAGCCGTCGAAGCGGATGACGGATCCGGTGGCCCTGAGGCCGGCGCGGCTGTCGCCATTGACGGCGCTGATCTCCACGGTCGTCCGCTCGATCTCGGCCGAAGCCATCTGGCTGGCGATCGCGCGCTTCCAGACAAGGTCGTAGAGGCGAAGTTGATCGGAATCGAGAAACCGCTTCATCTGGTCAGGCGTGCGCGTAAATTCGGTCGGACGGATCGCCTCGTGCGCTTCCTGGGCGTTCTTCGCCTTGGTTGCATAGAAGCGCGGCTTTTCCGGACGGTACCGGTCGCCGAACTGCTCGCCGATCGCCTGTCTTGCGGCGTCGATCGCTTCGCCGGCCATCTGCACCCCGTCGGTTCGCATATACGTAATGAGGCCAACGGTTTCTCCGCCAATGTCGATGCCCTCATAGAGGCGCTGCGCCACCTGCATGGTGCGCGACGCATTGAAGCCGAGCTTCGAAGAGGCCGCCTGCTGCAGCGTAGAGGTGGTGAAGGGCGGCGCCGGATTGCGCTTCGTCGGCTTGGCCTCGACGCTTTCGGCGACGAAGGTCGCGCCGTCGAGCATTGTCTTCAGGCGGTTGGCGTCGTCGGTGTTGGTCACCGACATCTTCTGCAGTTTCTTGCCGTCGGCAGAAACCAGCCGGGCCTCGAAGCCTTCGTTGCGCGGCGTCTGCAGGTGAGCGATGATTTGCCAGTATTCTTCGGATACGAATCGCTCGATCTCTGCCTCGCGGTCGCAAACGAGTCTGAGCGCCACCGACTGGACGCGGCCTGCCGACCGGGCGCCGGGCAGCTTGCGCCAGAGCACCGGCGACAGATTGAAGCCGACAAGGTAGTCGAGGGCGCGCCGCGCCAGATAGGCGTCGACAAGCGACGCGTCGATGTCGCGCGGGTTGGCCATAGCGTCTAGAACTGCGCGCTTGGTGATGGCGTTGAACACCACGCGCTTGACCGGCTTGTCGCCGAGCACGCCGCGTTTCTTGCTCAGCACCTGCAGCACGTGCCAGGAAATCGCCTCGCCCTCGCGGTCGGGGTCTGTCGCCAGAATCAGTCCGTCGGATTTCTTTACCGCTTCGGATATTTCCTTCAACCGCTTGTTGGACGCTGCGTCGACCTGCCAGCTCATTTCGAAGTCTTCGTCCGGCCGCACCGAACCGTCCTTGGCGGGCAGATCGCGAACGTGACCGAAGGACGCAAGGACCTTGTAACCGGAACCAAGGTACTTGTTTATCGTCTTGGCTTTGGCGGGAGACTCGACAACTACAACATTCATGAGAAACTCTGGAGGTGGTGTCTTTGGGGCTTGCGAAACCGGCGCAAGCGGTGAATCGAGGCTCAGCAAATGAACATCCGGCGACGAATGGTCAAGAGGGCAGAGCGACATTTTTGGGTGTAGCCACCCTCGCATATGGTGTCTTTTAAGGCGGTTTTGCAACCCGCGCCCGGCGTTATCTCCCCGCCTCAGCCCGACGAACAGGGCATTGCGAGCGACACCGTTCCTCCGGCGTGACGCTCGATCCTGCCGGCCAGATCAAGCTCCAGCAAGACCATCTGAACCTGCGATGCGGCGACGCCTGCATGGCGAATAATGTCGTCGATCGCGATTGGAGTCGGTCCCATCAATCCGGCGATGCGTTCGCGGTCCGCATCGGCCGGGGGCGGGGCGGCCGCCGGCTCGCCGAGCTGGTCGTCCGCCTGAAAATTGAATTCTTCAGGGACGCAGACGAGCGGATCGATCGCGGAGACGACATGGCCGGGTTCGGCGGCGAGAATTGCGCCGTCGCGGATCAGGTCGTTGGTCCCCTTCGCGCGCGGATCAAGCGGCGATCCGGGCACGGCGAACACCAACCGTCCGTAGTCGCCGGCAAGCCGCGCCGAGATCAGCGAGCCCGAGCGCTTGGCGGCTTCCACCACGACCAGCCCGAGACTGATCCCGGCGATGATTCGGTTGCGCCTCGGGAAATCGCGCGCGCGCGGCTCGTGTCCGAACGGCGTTTCGCTCAACACGATTCCGGTTTCGGCGATCCTGTTCATCAGTGGAATGTTTTGCGGCGGATAGGGTCTGTCCAGTCCGCCCGCAAGCACGGCGATGGTTCCTGTCGGCACGGACGCCTCATGCGCCGCGGCGTCAATGCCGCGCGCGAGCCCTGATGTCACCGAGAAGCCTGCTTCGCCGATGCCGCGGGCCAGCATCCCGGCGATCTTGCATCCGGCGATCGAGGCGTTGCGCGATCCGACAATCGCCGTCGACGGTTTGGCGAAGAGGCTGGCGTCGCCTTTGATCGTGATGATCGGCGGTGCGGAATCGATCGTGCGCAGTGCGGACGGATAGTCTGTCTCGCAAGAAGCGATCAACCGGCAGCCTGCTCGATCGGCCGTCTCAACTTCGCGTTCGGCGACATCCCGGCCGGCGATCCGGAAAGGTCGCGCGAGCCCGCCGCGTCGCGCAAGGTCCGGCAACGCGTCGAGAGCTGCGCCGGCGTCGCCGAATCGCATGATCAGCTTGTGGAACGTCACGGGACCGACATTCGGGCTGCGGATCAGCCTTATTCTGTCGATCAGTTCGTTTTCTCCGAGGGATCGCAGGCCGCCCGCCGCGATCTTGGCCATCAGAGCATCCTGCTCTTGTCCGGGTCAGATGGCGCGGCCCGTTCAATATATATGAATAACATCCCTTATTCCTTGTCTCCTATCCTGCTTTCCTCACCGGAAACGAGCCGTGCAATATTGGCTCTGTGCTTGAAAATGGCGATTGCGCTCATGAGTGTGAGCAATTGTGCGATATGGGCGTGACCGAGCAGAAAGACTGCGACCGGCACGACGATGACCGCCACCAGCGCCGCAAGCGACGAGTAACGGCTCAAAAAGGCCGTCGCGAGCCACACAACGGCGAAGATGGCGCAGCCGAGAGGCAGCAGCGCCAGCAGTACGCCCAGATAGGTGGAAATGCCTTTGCCGCCTTTAAACTTCAGCCAGACCGGGAAACAGTGACCGACAAAAGCGCCGAACCCGGCGATGATCGCAGCATCGAGCCCGTAGGTCTTTGCAACCAGCACGGCCGCCACGCCCTTCAGCGCATCGAGTATCAGGGTCGCCGCCGCCAGCCCCTTGTTGCCCGTGCGCAGCACGTTTGTCGCGCCGATATTGCCGGAGCCGATCGACCGGATATCGCCCAGACCCGCCATGCGGGTTAATAGCAGGCCGAAGGGAATGGAGCCGAGGAGGTAGCCGAAAGCCAGGGCTCCAAGAAAAAGAGGCAGGCTCAATTGCCAGCTCAGTGGATCAGGCATGGTCGCAGCCACCCATTGCAATTTTCACTGGGCTCACCTCGTTCGAAAGCATGCGCCGGGATAGAGTCCTAGCCGGATCGCGAGCGCATCGCAACACGGCTATGGGGAAGGGGACGACGAAGCGTCATCTTTCACCGACAATCGGACTGGGTTTATCGCAACCCTTCATTGATGCTGTTCAGCACACGGCTGCCCGGGCAAAGCTCGTCCTTGCCCAGACTGTTCAGAGGTCTGGTTGCAAGCTCGAGGGTGTGATTGAGATCCTGAGTATTGGGATCGAGATACAAAAGCCCGGTCAGGATTTTCTTTTCCTCCCGCGCGGCCTGCATCGACATCAACGCCTTGTTGCGGTCGTCGGTCTGGTGACTGTCGCTCGCCTTGTGCAGATGGATGACGGAGCCGTCGTGCAACGTGATCGCCTGGGTTGTGCCGGGGTCGTATTGCGTGCGTATCTCTTCGCGCATCGGCACGAAATCGAGTGGCATAGCCTCAAGGTGCGCCCTGGTCGCGGCGTAGCTCTTGGTCGACCCGACATGGTTGGCGAAGGTCACGCAGGGCGACACGATGTCGATGAAGGCAAATCCCTCATGCGCCATGGCTGCCCGGAGGAGCGGCTCCAGTTGTTCCTTGTCGCCGGAGAAGCTTCGGGCGACGAAGCTCGCGCCCTGAAGCAGCGCCAGGCTGGCCAGATCGATCCCCTCGAACGGGGTTGGAGATCCGTATTTGCTGATTGAGCCAAGATCGGCTGTGGCGCTGTCTTGGCCCTTTGTCAGGCCATAGCAGCCGTTGTTGGCAACAATGTACGTCATGTTTACGTTGCGGCGTATCAGATGGATGAACTGGCCCATTCCGATGGAGGCGGTGTCGCCATCGCCCGACACGCCGATATAGATTAGATCCCTGTTGGCGACGCTCGCCCCGGTGGCAACGGACGGCATACGGCCGTGCACCGAGTTGAAGCCGTGGCTGCGTCCCAGAAAATAGGTGGGCGTCTTGGACGAGCAGCCGATCCCGGAAAGCTTGGCGATCCGGTGCGGCGGTATCGACGACAAAAAGCAGGCGTTGCGGATCGCCGTGGAGATGCTGTCATGGCCGCAGCCTGCGCAGAGCGTCGAGATCGAACCGTCGTAGTCCGCGATTGTGTAGCCAAGCGCATTGACCGGTAGGCCGGGATGGCGGAATTTTGGCTTGAAATAGGACATCAGACAGTCTCCGGATGCAGTTTGACGACATTGGCGCTTTCAAGGTCCAGCGCCTGCCTGATCTGGTTGGCGATGGTGCGCGCGGTAATCGGGATGCCGGAATAATTCAGCACGGATGTAAGTTTGTCCGGCGAGACATGACATTCGTTCATGATGAGCTGTCGCATCTGGCCGTCCCTGTTCTGTTCGATCACGAAAACGACGTCGTGCTCGCGGATGAATTCGTCGAGACTTTTGTGGAAGGGAAAGGCGCGAAGGCGCATCGTGTCGATCGGATAGCCTTCCTCCGCCAGCTTCTCGACCGCTTCGTAGGCGGGCGAAGCCGATGTGCCAAAGAACAGCGCGCCGAGTTTCTTGCGTGTCTTGGGTTTCTTCACCTCGATCGGCGGATGCGTCTTGGGCTCCGGCACGTATGATTTCGCGGTTTCGAACTTGCGCAGCAAGCGGTCGACGTTCCGCACATAATCCTCGCCGCGTTCCGAGTAGATCGCCATCTCGTTCTTGGATGAACCGCGAGTGAAGAATGCGCCCTTGTCGGGATGGGTTCCGGGCAGGGTGCGGTAGCAGATCCCGTCGCCGTCAACGTCCAGATACCGGCCGAACTTTTCGACTGTGTCCAGCGCTTCGGCGTCCAGAACCTTGCCGCGATCCATTTCGTAGTCGTCATCCCATTCGAGGGGCGGCGACATGACGTCGTTCATGCCGAGATCCAGATCGGACATGATGATGATCGGCGTCTGAAACCGCTCTGCAAGATCGAACGCCTGAACCGTCATGTCGAAACACTCGCGCGGCGTCGCGGGAAACAGCAGCATGTGCTTGGTGTCGCCGTGACTAGCATAGGCCGCCGCCAGGATGTCGGACTGCTGGCTGCGTGTGGGCATGCCGGTCGAAGGGCCGGATCGCTGCACGTCGATCAGGACAACCGGCACCTCGGCGAAGTAGGCAAGACCCAGGAATTCGCTCATCAGCGACAGGCCGGGGCCGGACGTGGCGGTGAAGGCGCGCGCGCCGTTCCAGCCGGCGCCGACGACGATGCCCATGGCGGCTATTTCGTCTTCGGCCTGCAGGATGGCGAAGTTCTTCTTGCCGGTTCCCGGATCGATCCGCATCCGTTGCGCATATTTGGAAAACGCGTCGATGACGGATGTCGACGGCGTAATCGGGTACCATGCCGCAACGGTGGCGCCGCCATAGATGGCGCCCAGCGCCGCAGCGGTGTTGCCGTTCATCAGGATGTGATTGCTTTCCTTGATGTGCGGCGCGTCGTTGCCGCCCATTTCCAGCCGGATGGGCAGGGGGCACGAGAAATTTTCCGTGGCGAACTGATAGCCCATTTCCAGGGCCCTCACATTCGGATGAATCAGTTTTTCCTTTCCCTTGAACTGGTCGTTCAGCAGGTCTTTCAGGATGGAGAAACGGATATCCAGAAGCGCGGCCATGGCCCCGACATACACTACGTTCTTCAGGAGTTGCTGCAGGCGAGGGACCTTGAACTCCCGCATGCACATTTCCGTCAGCGGGATGCCGAAATACGTAATGTCGTCCCGCTTCAGGTGCGGCGACAGGGGTTTGGTGTTGTCGTAGACAAAGTAGCCGCCGGGCTCGATGTCGGCGATATCCTGCTCCATCGTTTGTGGGTTGACGCAGACCATCAGGTCCACGCCGCCGCGCCGGCCGAGATACCCCTTGGAACTGACCCGCACCTCGTACCAGGTCGGCAGGCCCTGAATGTTGGAGGGAAAGATATTGCGTGGACTGACCGGAATGCCCATCCGGAAGATCGCCTTGGCGAAGAGGTGATTGGCGGAGGCGGAGCCCGTGCCGTTCACATTGGCGAATTTGACGACGAAGTCGTTGGTGCCCTTGATCTGCTTCATCTCACGCGAACCATGTCCGGCGTCGCCTTGGCGACATTGTAGAAAAACATCTGCATGTCCCAGGCGGCGGTCGGGCAGCGCTCCGCGCACAGCCCGCAGTGCAGGCACAGGTCTTCGTCCTTGACCATGACCTTGCCTGTCTCGAGAGCGCCGGAGACGTAAAGGTCCTGCTCCCGGTTTTCAGCCGGCGCCAGCAGCCGCTGGCGCAATTCGTCCTCCGGTCCGTTGCGCACGAAACTTATGCAGCTGGTCGGGCAGATATCCGTGCACGCGTCGCACTCGATGCAGTCGCCAGCCGAAAAGACCGTCTGCGCGTCGCAGTTGAGGCAACGCTCGGCTTCGACGAAGGCCGCATCCTCCGAAAAACCGAGCTCGACCTCGACCGACCGGTCCTTGAGCGCCTTCTTGAGGTCGACCAGAGGCACGATCTTGCGTTTGTCGTTGATAGGAATGGAATCGTAGCTCCATTCGTGGATGCCCATTTTCTGGCTCATCAGGTTGACATGCGGCGGCGGCCGTTTCGCCAGGTTCTTGCCCTGACAATAAAGGTCGATGGACACCGCCGCTTTGTGGCCATGGGCCACGGCGGTGATTATGTTGGCTGGTCCGAAGGCGGCGTCCCCGCCGAAAAAGACCTCCTTGCGAGTGGACTGGAAGGTCTCGTCGTCATTGATGATCGGCGTGCCCCAGCTGGTGAAGCGGATGCCGGTTTCCTTCTCGATCCAGGGAAAGGCGTTTTCCTGGCCGATGGCGATCAGGACGTCGTCGCACGGGAAAAACTCAGGTTCTTCTCCAGTGGAGACCAGTTCGCGACGGCCGTCATTGTGATAGACGGCCTTGACCTTTTCGAAGGTCATGCCGGTCAGCTTTCCGTTTTCGACGACAAATTCTAGCGGTACGTGGTTTTCGATGATCGGGATGCCCTCGTGCATCGCGTCTTCTTTCTCCCACGGGCTGGCTTTCATGTCGGCGAAGGGGCTGCGCACGATTACTTTTACGTCCTCGCCGCCGAGACGGCGGGACGTGCGGCAGCAATCCATGGCCGTATTGCCGCCGCCGAGCACGATAACGCGCTTGCCGATTTTCCTGGTGTGCTCGAACGCGACGCTCGAGAGCCAGTTGATGCCGATATGGATGTTGGCGTCCGCTTCCTTGCGGTTCGGCAGTTTGGGCAGGTCCCGTCCGCGCGGGGCGCCGCTACCGACGAATATGGCGTCGTACCCCTTGCCGAGCAACTCCGCCATGCTGTCGATATAGGTGTCGAATTTCGTGACCACGCCCATGTCGAGAACGTACCCGATTTCCTCGTCGAGCACGGTTTCGGGCAGCCTGAAGGACGGAATCTGCGAGCGCATGAAGCCGCCGCCTTTGGCCTGCTGGTCATACAGATGCAATTCGTAGCCCAGCGGCGCCAGATCGCGCGCGACCGTCAGCGAGGCCGGCCCCGCTCCGATGAGGGCGATTTTCTTGCCGTTGGCGGGTCCCGCTTTCGGCAGACTTCCGGCGACGTCGTCCTTGAAATCCGCGGCCACCCGCTTCAGGCGGCAGATCGCAACAGGTTCTTCCTCGACCCGTCCGCGGCGGCAGGCGGGTTCGCAGGGACGGTCGCACGTCCGGCCGAGCACGCCGGGAAATACGTTGCTTTCCCAGTTGATCAGATAGGCGTCGGTGTAGCGCTGCTGCGCGATCAATCGAATATAGGCTGGGACCGGCGTATGCGCCGGGCACGCATACTGGCAGTCGACGACCTTGTGGAAATACTCCGGGTCGCTTGTATCGGTCGGTTTCAGGTCTGCTTCTCCCTATACGAAATACAAAACGGGTCGCTGCACACCTGTGAAACGTCTGCAGTTCACGTCTGTTATTCCCCTCCGACGATCCCTCCCGGATCGTTGTGCATGGCGATCATTTTAACCTGAAATCCGTCTCTATTCCACCCGTCTTGTTATATGTCGAAGCGCCAAGTCACTTGATTGTGTTCGGAAATGGCCGGATCGCGGTCCGATTGCTTTATGCGCCATTTTTGCGATTGCGCCGGTTGAGACGTTTGGAATCTCATGTCGAAAATACTTTGGGTTGCAGGTAGAACAGACAAGACGAAATCTTGAGTTGATTTGCATGAATCAGGGGCGACGGTTGAACGGCAAACAGATGAAGATCGATATCGAACTCGCGAGCGCTCTCGTACGCGAGCAATTTCCCCATTTGGCGGACGAGGAAATCCTTCCTCTGTACAGCGCCGGCACAAACAACGCCGTGTTTCGCATCGGCGCCGGACACGCAGCCTGATTTCCGCTGAAGTTGATGGATCCGGCAACGTGCGAACGAAGGCTGCGAGCGGAATCGGCTGCGATGATCGAGTTGGGTGAATGCTGCCCGGTCGCGACGCCGCAACCCGGAGGAATCGGTAGAGCGAGCGCCGATTACCCGATGCCGTGGCTCCTGCAAAGCTGGATCGAAGGCGCCGTGGCGACGCCGGACGGGCTTGACGGCTCAACGATTTTCGCGCTCGATCTTGCCCGCCTTGTCACATCCTTGCGCGCTGCCGATCTAAAGGGGCGCCGTTTCGACGGGCGTGGCCGGGGCGGGCATCTGCCCGATCATGACGAGTGGATGAAGGAGTGCTTTCACAGGAGTGAAGGTCTGCTCGACGTGGCTCGTTTGCGGCGTCTCTGGTCGGTTTTTCGGGACCTGCCATCCAGCGGCGTCGAAGTCATGAGCCACAAGGATCCGATTCCGGCAAATCTGCTGGTGAAAGGGGAAAGGCTGGCAGACGTTATCGACGGAGGTGATTTTGGACCGGCGGATCCAGCCCTCGATTGTGTTGTGGGTTGGCATCTCCTGGATCGTGAGCGGCGCAAGATTTTTCGCAACGCAGCTGGAATTGGCGAGCTTGAGTGGGCGCGCGCGGCGGCATGGGCGTTTCAACAGGCGATGGGTCTCGTTTGGTACTACAGGCAAACAAACCCCGCCATGAGCGCCTTGGGTCGGAGCACGCTTCAAAGGCTGCTGGAAGACGCTGATGAGACGCGATTTGCAATCTGAAGCGTGGGCGCCTGATACGGATTTCGAAACGAGGCGCGCTTGTAGTCGCGAACGAAACACACGTCGGGACTTGCACCACATTCTCATTTAAAATACTTCCAAATAGGAAATACTCCCGACCAAAAACTGTGGCTCGGAGACCTCTATGGCCGCACCGTCCGCGGCATCTATGCCCATCTGGCGATTTGTGTTCGTTCAGGTCGCGTGATTGCAATTTACGCGTAAGCCTCTTTTGACAGTACGGGCATCGAACGGTACAGGTCGGCACATATCCCCTGAACATCTTCGCCATGACGAACAACGGCATGATCCCGGCAAACAATCGCTGCCCGAAGCGCGCACAAGATGATATTCAGCGAACCGCAGAGATGGTGACCATGACGCCCAATAACGACACAAACAGCACATCCCCGATCACCGGCATACATCCGGCCCTCGCATTCGCCCTCGAGGCGAAAGGCTACACCCAACTCACTCCGGTTCAATCGGCGATGTCGAATGAGGAGCATCGCGAATCCGATTTGCTGGTCTCCGCGCAGACCGGCTCGGGAAAAACGGTCGCCTTCGGCATTGCAATTGCACCGACGTTGCTTGGAAGCGGTGAACGCTTTGACGCGGCTGCCGCGCCATTGGGCCTGATCATCGCCCCGACGCGCGAACTCGCCATTCAGGTCCAGCGGGAACTCGATTGGCTCTACGCGGCGGCGCAGATCAGGATTGCGACCTGCGTCGGCGGGATGGACATGCGCAACGAACGCCGTGCGCTCGAACGTGGCGCACATCTCGTCGTCGGCACGCCCGGGCGACTGCGCGACCACATCACGCGAGGAGCGCTGGACCTGAGCGCCGTTCGCGCGGTGGTGCTCGATGAAGCCGACGAAATGCTGGACCTTGGTTTTCGCGATGACCTGGAATTCATCCTCGGCGCGGCGCCGCGAGACCGTCGGACGCTGCTGTTTTCGGCGACCGTGGGGCGCGGCATCGCCGAACTGGCCAAGACCGTGCAGACAAATGCAGTGCGCATCGCGACAACCGCCTCTGCCGAACAGCATGCTGACATCGAATACCAATTGATGCTGGTGCGGCGCGACGAGCGGGAACACGCCATCATCAATACGCTGCTGGATTCCGACAGCACCAGCGCTTTGGTGTTCTGCCACACGCGTGAAGCGGTTCGCCATCTTACGGCGCGCCTCGCCAATCGCGGCTTCTCGGTGGTTTCACTTTCTGGCGAGATGGCGCAATCGGAGCGTTCAAATGCGCTGCAATCCATGCGCGACGGACGATCGGATGTCTGCGTGGCGACGGATGTCGCGGCGCGTGGCATCGATCTTCCGAACCTGGACCTTGTGGTCCACGCTGACGTACCGAGCAACCCGGAAACTCTACTGCATCGTTCCGGCCGGACCGGCCGCGCCGGTCGAAAGGGCGTTTGCGTGCTCATCGTGCCGGAAAACAGGCGTGGCGCGGCGCAGCGCGTGCTCGCTTTGGCGAAGCTGACAGCGACCGTGCGCGCCGCGCCCGGCATTGCCGAGATCGAGGCGCGCTACCGCCGGCGGATCCTCGATGCCGCCGTATCGGCCGCGGAGCCTGATGAGTTGGAGGCGGATTTCGTGTCGGAGTTGCTGGACCAGGCGGGACCGCGGCGCATCGCAGCGGCGTTTATTCGCCAGCAACTGGCCGCCCACCCCGTTCCCGAGGAACTTTTGCCGCTCCCCGCCGAGGCGTTGAAGAACAGAAGTTCCAGGCGTGACCGCCAGTCCGCAGAGGGACGCGCGCTGGTGCGTGAGCCGCGCGGCCCGGATATGCAGGGCGGCGTCTGGTTCACCATTTCGATAGGGCGCAAGCAGCGGGCCGATCCGAAATTCTTGCTGCCGATGATCTGTAACGCCGGCGGCGTGACAAGACGCGATGTCGGCGCGATCAGGATCGACGATGCCGAAACCCGTTTCGAAATTTCCGCCGACAAGGCCGCCAGCTATGTGGAGCAGCTCAAGCGGCCTGGCGGGCTTGAGAAAGGCATCACCATCGCGCCGGCCGGTGAAGCGCGCGGAAAGCCGAGGCATGCGAAACGAAAATTCAAGGAGGGTGGTAAGCCAGTCCGCAAACACAAGGACCCGGCAGCGGATCGCAGCCAAACGCGGAAATACAAGGGCCGTAAACCAAAACGCCCAGCCTGATTGCTTTTCACGTCTACAGTGTAGCAATCGGCACAAGAGCCGGTGCGTTGAGCGCAGGTTGCGAGAGACGCCTCTTTGTCAGCAGGCCTGGATATTGCCGTTTTGATGAATTGCCGCCACGCCAGCCTCCGGCTATTGCTGTTGTGAGACAACAGCATGGGCAGGGCAGGCATGGACGACAATTCGGCAAAAAAAATTGCGGTCGTTGGCTGCGGGCCGAGGGGACTTGGCGCGCTTGAGGCGCTCGCCGCGCGACTTTCGCGCGATGGTTCACCGGTTTCCGTGGACGCCTACGATCCGTTTCCCATGCTTGGCGCAGGGCCGAATTTCGATCCGGACGAAAGCGAGGTCTGCCGGCTGAACATTCCGATCCGGGACATCGAGATTGATACCCCGGCGTTTTCCCGCTGCCCGCCTTTCGTCGAGTGGCTCTCCGACGCGCCGGACCCGGATGATTTTCCGCAGCGCGCGGTGTTGGGGCGTTATTTGTGGTTCAGATATACGGGTCTGGCGGAGCTTGGCGTCCTTGCGGTCACTCATCAGATAATGTGGGTCGAGCGCGTGCAGCGCAACGAAAAAGGCTGGTGGCTTTTGGCGGCCCGCAACTGGCGTGGACCCTACGATGAAATTTTGCTGACCCTCGGTCAGCCGGAGACCGCGCCGGACGATCAGCTTGCCGAGTGGCGCCGCCACGCGGGCACATCTTTTGGAACCCTGGCGAAGGCCTATCCTGCGAAACAACTGCAGGCGCAGGCGGCTGATTGGGCGGATAAAACCGTTGCGATACGCGGTTTTGCGCTATCCGCCTTCGATATTCTGCGTGTCTTGACGACAGCGCAGGGCGGCAGGTTCGATGCTGGGGGTTATCATCGGTCCGGGCGCGAGCCAGAGCGCATCCTGCCGTTTTCCCTGGATGGCAAACCGCCGTTTCCAAAGCCGGAAACCGAGGCGCTGGACGCGCGCTTTGCGCTAACGGCGCAGGAGACAGAAACCTTCGCCAAAGCCATTGCGAAAGCCGCAGCCGCCACATCGCAAAAGGCGCGAGACCTTGTTGACGCCGCCTTGACGCCGGCTGTAATGCGCATCCTGCACAACTGCGGCGCCGACGCCGATGCGCAGTACGTCGCAGACTGGCTCCGCAAGGAATGGGAAGATCCGGGATCGCAGGAAATATCCGGATCGCGCGAGACGCTCAATGACGGGATCGCCATGGCCGAAGGCGCGCGCGCGCCGTCCGTCGGGTTCGCCGTCGGCCAGGTCTGGCGCAAATGGCAGAACGAATTCAGAAGCGGTTTCAATACGGCCGAGACCCCGCCTGAAACGGCGCAAACGTTGATCGGCTTCGACGAAGGGTTGAAGCGCTACTCCTACGGCCCGCCGATCGCGTCGAGCCGTGAGCTTGTGGCGCTCATTGAAGCCGGCGTCGTCAGCCTGGATTTTGCAGTTGATCCCGACATCGCGCTGACTGCTGCCGGCTGGACCTTGAAGAAGGCGGATCATGCGGCCGAGGCTTCAGTGATGATCGATTCCGTTCTGCCAAATCCCGATCTCGAAGCTGTGCGTTCGCCGTTGCTGTCCGGCCTTCTGGACGACGGCCTGCTGACGCCGTTTGCAGATGGTTTCGGCGCGCACACCGACGCGGATAGAACCCTGATCGGCAGAGACGGCCAAAAGGCGCCGGGGCTCTGCCTGCTGGGGCGCCTTGCGCTCGGCAGCGTCGCAGCCGCCGACTCCCTGCATGATTGCTTCGGCGCGGCGTCTGATCGCTGGGCCGGGGGTGTTATCGATCGCCTGGAATAGGCCATCCTGATGTTCCCAAGGGGTGTCGCCGCCGAGGGCATTGCCGCGAACCCTGCAATGCGCATGCCGAGACCAGGCTTGGCATGCGTATCACAAGTACTCAACGCACAGCCCAGATCGAAGTCACTGGCCGGATCACCCTGGGCGAGACCAGCATCGCGCGTATCGCCGCGCTGGAAGGCATTGGTCTCGGATTCTTCATGGAGCAGGATGTGGAAGCGGATATCGAAGCCGGGAGGCTCGTTCGCGTGCTGGAGGACTGGACCCCTCCATTTCCCGGGCTTTGCCTCTATTATCCCGGCCGGCGCAACCCGTCCGCCGCCTTCAAGGCGTTTGTTGCTCTGGCGCGCGAGCTGAGTGCTAAACGCGTTAAAAAGGCGGGTGGCGGCATACTGCCGGGCTAGAGCTGTCGCAGTCCGGTCTTTGTGTCAACGACGCAGCACATCCTGCCATTCGGGACGGCGGTCGATCTGCGCCTTCGCAAACGGACACAACGGAATAATCGAGACGCCGTCGCGTCGGGCGTCCTCGACGGCGCGCTGCACCAGTTTCTCGCCGACTTTGCGGCCGCGCAGGGCGGCGGGAACCTCCGTATGGTCGATGATGATCAGAGCGTCGCCAGCCCGGCTGTAGGTCATCTCGGCCTCGTGACCATCGACAACAATCCGGTAACGCCCCTTGGACGGGCCGTCCTCTCGCTCGACGTCCGTGTCGGCCAATACAGGCGCAGTCGCTTGCGGCCTTGCGTCCGGTCGCCGCGCCTTGCGCGGCTCGCCCGGCGCGCATTCCAGCAGATCGCGGTCCCATCCCGCGAGATCGGCGGCCGCCTCGTATGTCGAGACAAGAAACGCCATCAAGGCAGCATCCGGGTCATCCGCAGCCTGCACTGCGTCGTAAGGAAGAAGGAACTCGGACAACCCTTCGCTCCAGAACGCGGCGTCCGGCCGCACGGAGGCGCTGCGGAATCCGTTCGGTTCCGGGTAGGCGTATGCGTAGAAAGCCGGATAGTCGACGCCGCCGCCGCCTGGCCAGAATCCGGCCGAGGAAACCTCGCGGTCATAGGCCTCCTGGGCCACATTGTCGGGCAGGGCGGGAACGCCGCCTGGATGCAGCGGCGCGCGTCGACCGGAAAACCGGGTGACAGCCAGGTCGAAACTGCCCCAGAACAGGTGAACAGGGCTGGACTTTCCCAGGAAGGCGGAGCGGAAACGGTTGAAGACCCTGTCGATTGCGACAAGCGCCTGGTGAAAACGCTGGACAGCGTCGCGGTCATAGGGCCGGTCGCGGTGATCCTCGACGAAGGGGACAGGGTTCGGCACTTCGTTGGGACTGCCGTTGAAAGTCGGCGCGCCGCCAAGATCGGAAACAAGCCGTACGAAACGGGCGTGGAATTCGGCGACCGTCATCGGCTCGAGCGCAAACGAAGCCGTGCGTCCGTTGCCGCACACGCCCAGCACCAGGTGATCGTGGAAATCGAACTGAATCTCGATGCCGGGGCCATCGGGAATCGGCGAAGTCGTCAGTCCGCGCGGCGTGACATAGAACGTCGCGTGCCAGGAGTGATTGAGCCACGGGCTGTGCGCCAGCCGGTACTTGCCGACAATCTGAAGGTAGAGATGCAAGGCGGAACACGTCTCGCGCCAGCTAAGATAGTCGAGGGAAGGCCAGGTGTTGCTCATGTCAAAGGTTCCCGTTCGGCAGGCATGTGTGTTGCAAAAATTGTCTGGGAAGAAGCGACGTCCGGGATCACGACCCGGATAGCGCTGCCGCGCCGTCAATCCGGAAGAGGAATGTGCTCCTCGCGATCATCGACAGGGAGATCGAAACGTCCCGCGCCCCAGTTCTCGGCGCGCCATTCGGCCTTGGCGGTCTCGATGCGCTCCTTCGAAGAAGCCACGAAGTTCCACCATATGTAACGCGGACCCGACATCGTCGCGCCGCCCAGGATCATCAGTCGCGCGCCCCTGTCGCCGGCGGCGACCGTGATCCGGTCGCCCGGACGGAAGACCATCATCTGGCCGGCTTCATAGTCATGGCCGGCGATCGAGATCGAGCCGTCGACGATGTAGACGCCGCGATCTTCATGGTCGTCCGGCATGGGCAGCAGGCGTCCCGCCTCAAGCGTCACATCCGCGTAGAACGTCTCGGAGTACATCATGGCCGGAGCGGTCTTGCCGTAGGCGTTTCCGAGGATGAGCCGGACGGATACGCCCTCGTCCTCGATCACCGGCAGCGTGTCCTTGCCGTGATGCTCGAACAGCGGCGCCATGTCCTCATGGCTGTCGGGCAGGGCGAGCCAGGTCTGGATACCGAACAGGCTGTTCGGGCCGGTTCGCGCCTCCGCGCTTGTGCGTTCCGAATGCGTGACGCCGCGCCCGGCCACCATCCAGTTCAGTGCGCCGGGACGGATAATCTGGTCGGCGCCGGTGCTGTCGCGGTGGTGGAAGTCGCCCTGAAACAGATAGGTGACGGTGCCGAGGCCGATATGCGGGTGCGGTCGAACGTCGACGCCCTGTCCGGTCAGCAACTCGGCTGGACCGGCCTGATCGAAAAAGATGAATGGCCCGACCATCTGACGCTTCGGCGCCGGCAGGGCGCGTCTGACTTCGAAACCGCCGAGATCGCGGCTGCGCGGGATGATTAGGGTCTCTATTGCGTCCAGATCGACCGTGTCGGGACAGCCGGGTTCGAGCGCCGGGTTCCAGCTCATGCCTGTGGTCCTTTCAAGTGCTTGCGGGCGATCGCGCCCTGATCTGTTCCGTTGGTCGTCGTCAGTCGACGTAATCTATGCGGCCAAGAATCGGAACGCTAGCCGCGCAAAGCGCATAACAGTGTCGCTCCAAGTGGAACGCAGAGGCAATATTTCACTGCCTGATGCCCCAAAGTTGCGGGTTCTGCTCGAAGTTCTCGATCAGCAAATCGGTGAGCACCCGAATCTTGCGAGCGGGATGGCGACCCGGTGGACGAATGACATAGGCGCCGCCTGGAGGAGGCGGGTAACGCGTCATGACGGGAACCAGCGCCCCGGCCGCGATATGGTCGTGGGTGATGCAATCCGGCAACCAGCCGATGCCGAGGCCGGCCACTGCCGCCGCCGCGAGCGCAACCGCGTTGTCGGCCTTGAAGCGCCCTTGCGGCTGAACGGCGACGATCTTGTCGCCGTCCATCATCTGCCAGCTTTCCGTGCCCTGCATGACGGCCTGGTGGGAACCGAGTTCTTCCGGCGTCTCGGGAGCGCCATGCTTGCGAATGTAATCCGGGCTCGCGACGAATTTCCCGTGGATCGGTCCGACTCGTTTCGCCAAAAAATTGGAGTCCTGAAGATAACCGACCCGGATCGCGCAATCGAACCCTTCCGCGATGAGATCGACATAGCGGTCGCTGTAGGAGGTATGGATATGCAGTTGCGGGTGACGTTTCGCCATTTCCGCAAGCACGGGCGCAAAGTGCGTCGGACCGAAGGTCAGCGGCGCGGCGATCCTCAGCCGACCCCGCAGCTCGCCCGCGGGCAGGATCGTTTCCCTGGCCGTGTCGATCTCTGCGCTGGCCCGCACCGCATGGTCCCGGAACGTGGCGCCTGCTTCCGTCAGCGCCGCGCCGCGGGTCGTGCGCGCAATTAGCTGGACGCCAAGCTCCGCTTCAAGCCGGAAGAGCCGCCGGCTGACGATCGACTTCGAGACGCCGAGCCGGCGCGCGGCTGCCGTCACGCCGCCCGTGTCGGCGACCGTCACGAATGTTTCCAGTTCTTCGATGTCCATTTGGCGTTCCTGATTGCGCGACAGTGAATAGCAATTTCGAAGACTAGCGCATCCGGCGTCGGAACCACATATCCTAAATTCAAACCCGGCCTTCGCCCGGGTTTCACCTCCCACTGACGATAGCGCTTCCCGCGGGAATTGCTTTCGCGATAGTCCGAAAGGAGACAACGACATGGGTTATGTTACAACCGAAGATGGCGTGCAGATCTACTACAAGGACTGGGGTCCGAAGGACGCCCAACCGATTGTCTTCCATCATGGCTGGCCGCTCAGCGCCGACGACTGGGACGCTCAGATGCTGTTCTTCCTGTCGAAGGGCTACCGGGTCGTCGCGCACGATCGCCGCGGCCACGGACGCTCGGATCAGGTCGCCGACGGACACGACATGGACCACTACGCCGCTGACGCCTTCGCCGTCGCCGAGGCGCTGGATCTGAAAAATGCGGTCCATATCGGCCACTCCACCGGCGGCGGGGAGGTGGCGCGCTATGTGGCGAAGTTCGGCGAACCTGCCGGCCGCGTGTCCAGGGCCATTCTCGTAGCCGCCGTTCCCCCGTTGATGCTCAAGACGGATGACAATCCCGAAGGCACGCCTCTGGAGGTCTTTGACGGCTTTCGAAAGGCGCTTGCCGACAACCGCGCGCAGTTTTTCCGCGACGTTCCGGCCGGTCCGTTCTACGGCTTCAACCGTGACGGAGCCACGGTTCATGAAGGGGTGATCCAGAACTGGTGGCGGCAAGGCATGATGGGCGGCGCCAAGGCGCACTATGACGGGATTGCCGCCTTCTCCGAAACCGACCAGACCGAGGATCTCAAGGCGATCACTTCGCCGACGCTGGTGTTGCACGGTGAGGATGATCAGATTGTTCCGATCGCCGCTTCGGCCACGAAGGCCATAAAGTTGCTGCAAAACGGAACGCTGAAGACCTATCCCGGTTTTTCGCACGGGATGCTCACCGTGAACGCCGACGTGCTGAACGCCGACCTTCTGGAATTCATCGAAAGCTGAAGTGATGGTGTGGCGCGGCCTTCCGCGCCTCGCCGACTTCATCTCTTCCTGCCTTACGCGCATTTCTGCAAGAAAAGATCGTTCAAGCCTGCGATCAGCCGGCCGGATGGGCGGCAAGGCCGCCAAACTGCTCCGCAGGGTCGGCAGGCATTGGCGCTGCTGAAACAGCTTCGTCAGGCTGTCGTCATCTCCATAGCGGCGGTGTCAGGCACTGTGTCGTCTCCCGTCAAAAGTCAGCGCAGGCGCAGAACGCGCGCCATGCCGGCGCGGGGGAGGTAATCACCCCCGGAAGACAAACTTCCCCGAAACCATCGTCGCCGTTACCCGGCCCAGAAACCGTGCGTCCTCGAACGGCGTGTTCTTCGAGCGCGAGCGCAGGTCGTCCTTCGCCAGCACCCAGGGCGCGTCGAGGTCGATGACCGCGATATCCGCCTTCCGGCCGGGTTCCAGCGAGCCGCCCGGCAGACCGAAGATCTGCGCCGGCCGGGTCGACAGCGCATCGATCAGCCGCGTCAGAGGAACGTCGCCATTGTGATGCAGCCGAAGCGCCGCCGGCAGCAGCGTCTCCAGTCCCGCCGCGCCTTCCGCCGCGTCGGAAAAGGGCAGGCGCTTGGTGTCGACGTCCTGCGGATCGTGCGACGAGACGATGATGTCGATATCGCCGTCGGCGAGCGCCTGCACCATCGCGCGCCGGTCGTCCTCGGCGCGCAAGGGCGGCGAGAGTTTGAAGAAGGTGCGGTATTCCCCGATGTCGTTTTCGTTGAGCGAAAGATGGTTGATCGAAATTCCGCAGGTAATCTTCGCGCCTCGGCGCCTGGCCTGGCGGATCGCTTCGATGGAATCCGGCGTCGAGATCTTGGCGGCGTGGTAGCGCGCGCCGGTGAGACCCGCGATCCTGAGATCGCGTTCCAGCGTGATGATCTCGGCCTCGCGAGGAATGCCGGGCAGGCCGAGCCAGCTCGCAAACAATCCCTCGTTCATCACGCCGTCGGCCGCCAGTGCCTCGTCCTGGGTTTCCAGCGCAACCACGAGGTCGAAATCCCTGGCGTAGGTCATCGCGCGGCGCATCACGAGCGCGTTCGACACCATGCGCCTGCCGTTGGTCAGCACCACGGCGCCGGCCTTCTTCAAGAGGCCGAATTCGGTGAGTTCCTTTCCGTCCAGCCCCTTTGTCAGCGCGGCGGACGGATAAATGCGGACCATCGACTGTTCTCGCGCGGTGCGCAGAACGAATTCGACCAGCGCCACGTCGTCGATCACCGGGCTCGTGTCCGGCATCATGATGAGCGATGTCACGCCGCCGGCAGCGGCGGCGGCGCTTGCCGACGCGATCGTTTCGCGGTGTTCGGCGCCCGGTTCGCCGATGAAAACCCTGGCGTCCACCAGACCGGGCGTGATCGCGCGCCCCGTGCAGTCGACCTTTTCAGCGTCCTCGGGGATGGCGATCTCCGATCCGATGGCGGCAATCCGGTCGTTCTCGATCAGAACGGCGCCAATCACATCCATACCCTGTGACGGATCGACGATGCGTCCGTTGACGAGTGCGGTGCGGCTCATGAATGCGCCTCCCTGTCTGTGAATTGCATCAGGGTTTCCATCACCGCCATGCGCACCGCCACACCCATTTCAACCTGGGTGTCGATGACGCTTTGCGGGCCGTCGGCGATTTCGGAGGCGATTTCCACACCGCGGTTCATCGGTCCCGGATGCATGACGAGCGCGTCGTCCCGGGCAAGGGCCAGCTTGCGCGCGTCGAGGCCGAAATAGTGGAAATATTCCCGCACGGAGGGTACAAAGAGCCCCGCCATCCGCTCGCGCTGCAGGCGCAGCATCATGACCACGTCGGCGTCCTTCAATCCCTCGTCCATGGTGTGAAACACTTCCACGCCCATGCGTTCGGCGCCCGCCGGCAGCAGGGTGGAAGGCGCAACGGCGCGCACCCGCGCCCCGAGCGCATTCAGAAGAATGATGTTCGAGCGCGCCACGCGGCTGTGCAGCACGTCGCCGCAGATCGCAACCGTCAATCCGGCGATCCGGCCCTTGGCGCGTCGGATGGTGAGCGCGTCCAGCAACGCCTGGGTTGGATGTTCGTGCGCCCCGTCGCCTGCGTTGACCACCGAACAGCCCACCTTCTGGGCAAGCAGGGCGGCGGCGCCAGCCGAGCCGTGCCGCACGATCAGGATGTCCGGATGCATGGCGTTCAGCGTCATCGCGGTGTCGATCAGCGTTTCGCCCTTCTTCACGGAGGAATTGCCAACCGACATGTTCATCACATCGGCGCCCAGCCGTTTGCCGGCGAGTTCGAATGAAGCCTGGGTTCGCGTCGAGGCCTCGAAGAAGAGATTGATCTGGGTCAGCCCGCGCAGCGTGGAAGTCTTTTTCTCCCGCTGTCTGCTCAGTTGAACCGCTTCGTCGGACCGGTCGAGAAGGAATTGAATGTCCATCTCGGTCAACCCGTTGATGCCAAGTAGATGGCGATGGGAGAAAGCCATGGACAAAACCCGCGAATTTTGACAATTGGCGTTTCTATAGGCGTGATGAAACCGCCGGGCAAGAACGGGCGCCCGGTATGCGCCGGTCATCCCCATGCATTTATCGAACGCGTGCTTGCTCGTGCGCCGTGACAACAGGTATAAGCCCGATATGACGAAATCCATGACATTTGGCTCCACCCATGAAGTGACGAACCAGCCGTCGCTCTATAGCGGGATCAACGCCTACACGGCTGATCCGATGCTCTGTGAGATCGCGGCGGACATGCCCAAGGCGTTTCGCGACGAGTTCTCGCAAATCGGACGATTCGCAACCACGCCGGAGGCGCAGGAGCTGGCGCGCATCGCCAATCAGTCGACGCCTGAGCTGAAGCCCTATGACGCGCGCGGAAACCGGGTCGATGTCGTGGAATTCCATCCGGCCTATCATGCGCTGATGCGCCGGTCCTTCACCATCGGGCTGCATTCCTCTGTCTGGGAAAACCGCCCGGAGGAAAAGGGAATCGCCCATCGCGCCCGCGCTGTCCGCTTCTTCCTGACGGCCGGTCTGGAATGCGGCCATCTTTGCCCGATCACGATGACAAACGCGTCGCTGGCGTCGATCAGCGCCACGCCCGCCGTCTACAAGATGTGGTCGCCCAAGGTGCTCTCGCGCAGCTATGACGCCGCCAACAAGCCGATTGTCAGCAAGAAGAGCGCAACAATCGGCATGGGCATGACCGAGAAGCAGGGCGGAACAGATGTGCGCGCCAACACCAGTTCGGCCGAGCGCGCGGGCGAGGGGGTCTATCGCCTGACGGGCCACAAATGGTTCATGTCGGCGCCGATGAGCGACGCGTTCCTCATGCTCGCGCAGACGACGGAAGGGCTGAGCTGCTTCCTCGTGCCGCGCTATCTGGAGGACGGCAATCCCAACGGACTGCGCTTCCAGCGCCTGAAAGACAAGATCGGCAACCGGTCGAACGCCTCAAGTGAAGTCGAGTTCGTCAATTCCTACGGGTTCCTTCTCGGCGAGTCGGGCAGAGGCGTGCGCACCATCCTTGAAATGGTCACCCTGACTCGCCTTGACTGCGCGCTGGCCTCCGCCGGTATCATGCGCGCGGCCGTGGCCGAGGCCGTGCACCATTGCCGGCAGCGCAAGGTGTTCGGCAAGCACCTGCTTGAGCAGCCGCTGATGACGCGTGTGATCGCGGACATGGCGCTGGATGTCGCGGCGGCGACGGCGCTCGCCATCCGCCTTGCACGCGCCTTCGATCTGGCGGACTCCGATCCGAAAGAGGCGGCCTACGTGCGTATCATGACGCCGGTCATAAAATACTGGATCTGCAAGCTGGCGCCGTCGCTGATCTACGAGGCCATGGAGTGTCTCGGCGGCAGCGGCTATGTGGAGGAACGGCCCATGGCCCGCCACTATCGCGAAGCGCCGATCAACGCGATCTGGGAAGGCTCCGGAAACGTCATGGCGCTCGATCTGATGCGCGCCATCGGTCAGGATCCGTCGAAATTCGAAACGGTTGTCGGCATGGTCGCTGGCGATCTCGGCGCATTTTCCAAGCGCACAGTCGATGTGTTGACGGCCGCGACGGCTCTGGTCCAGCGCGACGAAGGCGCCGCGCGCTTGCTGGTCGAGCAACTGGCCCTGTCGGCGGCCGCCGCCGAACTCTACAACATGGGCGCCGGCCGAATCGCCGACGCTTTCGCCGAATCCCGGCTCGCCGGCGCCTGGCGGTCGACTTACGGCATGCTTGATTCGCGTTTCGATGCCACGCAAATCGTGTCGCTGCTCTATCCTGAGGCCATATAGGTCGTGAAATAAAGAACAAGCGGTATCGTCAGAAAAGACGCCACTGTCTGCAGCGTCGCGACGGTGGCGTAGAGTTGGGCGTCGCTGCCCATCTGTTTGGCCAAAAGATAGCCGTTCATCGCCGTCGGCACGCTGCCTATCAGCGTCAGTATTATCAGTTCGTTGCCGCGTAATCCGGCCACGAGGCAAGTTGCGAACATCACCAAGGGATAAATCAGCAGCTTGGCTGCGACCGCGATCAGCGTGATCGGTCGGGGCCGCACCGTGTCGCGAATGCGCAGCGCCGCGCCCACCAGGATCAGGCCTATGCCGAGCGCGGAGGAGGCGACCATTTCCATCGACTTTTCAAATGGCTCATAAATGCGCAGCCCTACATATTGCAGCGTCACTCCCGCAAGGGCTGCGATAATCAGCGGATTGGTCATGAGCCGGCGAAGGAAAGTCAGGAAACTGCGATTGGACGCGTTGAACCAGACGAGCATCGCCACGTTGACGCAGTTGATGGGCAGGATGATCAGCGCCATCACCAGCGCCGTTACCGCCAATCCTTCCTCGCCGAACAGCTTGCCTGAAATCGCGAGCGCCACGAAGCTGTTCCACCGTGTCGCGGTCTGGAAGATCGCCGTATATTCCGCGGCTGACACTCCACTGGCCTTCAGCAAAGGCCACAGCGCGTAGGCCAGCGCGAACATCACAGTCACGCAGGACAGCGCGCCGATGGCGACCCTGGTCAGTTCCATGCCGCTGAAATCGGCGCGATAGAGCGTCAGAAAAAGCAGGCACGGAAACAGCACGAAATAGCCGATTTCTTCCAGTCCGTGCCACACGCCGCGGTCGACCAGCGGCGTGCGCTTGAGCACGATGCCGAGGACGATCAGCAGAAATATGGGCAGGCTGCTTTCGAAAATCGCAATCATGACGGAACGTCAGTTTGAAGACCTTTTGGTGATAGACCCTCGGTGAACCGGCGGCAAGCGGACGCGCTCGCAGATCTGAATCCGCGGCGCGGCCATGTGGATATTAACCTTAACAAATGGTTTACATTGCTTTCGCCACCGAAAATTCCGAGGTTGTCGATGACGAGACAAGGGAAGGGTGCGGACCGGCGATTGCGATGAAGTGGTTTCTGATATTGTGGTTTGTGCCAGTGTCGCTGATTTCGGCCTGGTACGGATTATCCTACTACGATCTGAATTTTGGCGTGTTCATGTTGACGCGGGACGTGCATGACCTCGTTTTCAAGATTTATGGCGATCTTCTTGGCATTCCGCCAACAGATATTCCGCCGCTCCTGTTGCGCGCGCTGATCGTCGACTCGATGATCGTCATGGCGATCGTCGCGTTTCGTTACCGCAAGAAAATCATCGCCTGGTTTCGCGCGCGCCGCGCCGCCTGGGCCGATCAGTCGCGTGAAGCGGAAGAAAGCCTGTCCAGCGCTCCCTGAAGGATGAAAGCTGCGGCGGCGGAATCGATCCGCTCGCTGCGTTTTCGCCGCGATACATCCATCTCGATAAGCGCACGTTCGGCGGCCACCGTCGACAGCCGCTCGTCCCAGAAGGCGAAGGGCGTGTCGGTCACCCCGGCCATGTTGCGCACGAAGGCGCGGGTCGCCTGGGCGCGCGGCCCTTCTGATCCATCCATGTTGACAGGCAGGCCGATCACGCAGCCGCCGACATTTTCCCTTGTCAGGCGCTCCATCAGCACGCCGGCGTCGATAGTGAATTTTTTGCGCCGCAGCACGTCGCGCGGGGTCGCGAGCGTCAGGCCGAGATCGCTGATCGCGACGCCGATGGTCTTCGTTCCCAGGTCGAGACCGGCGAGCACCTTGCCTTTTTCAAGGCCTGCGGCCAGTTCTTCCAGTGCTACAACGGGCATGTCCGCGCCGATCAAAAACTTTTGTAAACGGTCCTTTTCAGGACGCGGGACAATCCATAAGCTGCTTCGCAGAATAATGCGACCAAAACTCTTCGGGAGGCGACAGTTATGAAACTGCAATGGTTCGGACATTCCGCGTTTCGCATCGAAATCGGCGGCGCAACGATCCTCATCGATCCGTTCTTCACCGGCAATCCATCCTTCGAGGGACAGAGCGCGGCGGCCGCCGCCGAAGGCGTTACCCATATCGTGCTGACCCATGGCCATGGCGACCATATCGGCGATACGCCGTCAATCGCACGGGAAACCGGCGCGACCGTGATCGCCAACTACGATCTGTGCATGTGGCTCGGCAAGCATCACGGGCTTGAGAAGATCGATCCGACCAACACCGGCGGAACGGTCCACCATGACGGATTCAGCGTCACCTATGTCAACGCGCTGCATTCGTCCGCCATGATCACCGAAGACGGCGTTTCTCATGCGCTCGGCAATCCCAACGGCGTCGTGCTGCATTTGGACGACGCGCCCACCCTCTATCACATGGGCGACACGGACATTTTCTCCGACATGGCGCTCATCAATGAAATGCACCAGCCGGAGATCGGCATTGTGCCGATCGGCGACCGCTTCACCATGGGCGGCGCCGTGGCGGCGCTCGCCTGCCGGCGCTATTTCGACTTTTCCACGATCATTCCCTGCCACTACGGCACGTTTCCGATCCTGGACCAGAATGCAAAGAAGCTTCTCGCGGCGATGGAAGGGGACGCGGACAAGGTCAAGACGCCGGCGGTCGGCGACATTCTCGATCTCTAGTGGATTGACCCAAACGGAAGAGTCCGATTTGGGATTCCCGTCTGATTGCTTTTGTGCGAATCTGCGGCTTGTGTACGGGGATCGAGGGCCTGCTGAGCGACAAGACCCGGCCGCCGGGCAAGGCGCGGATCTCCATCAGCAAGACTGCCAAGGTGGTCCGGCTGACCCAGGCGCCGCCGCCGCACGACGCCACCCACTGGACAGCGCGGGTGATGGCGAAGGTGGTGGGGTCGGCGTCGCCACTGTGCAGCGGATCTGGGCTGCGCATGGGTTCTCGCCGCATCTCTGGCGTATCTTCAAACTGTCGAAGGGCTCCTCCTTTGTCGTGAAGTTGCGTGACATCGTGGGCTTGTATGTTTCTCCCCCGCACATGCCGTGGTGCTCAGTTTCGATGAGAATTCCCAGATACAGGCGCTGGACCGCACCCAGCCCGGGATGCCGATGAAGAAGGGCCGCGGCGCAACCATGACCCACGACTACAAACGGCATGGAACCACGACGCTGTTCTGGGTGTTGAATCTCCTGACCGGCGAAGTCATTGGACAGGACATGGAGCGCCACCGGCATCAGGAATTCCTCCGCTTCCTCAATGCCATCATCCGCGACACGCCAGCGGGCAAGGACATCCATGTGATCTTGGACAACTACGCCGCCCCACAAGTACGCGAAGGTTCGGGCATGGCTTGAGCGCCATCCACGCTGGACCTTCCACTTCACGCCGACATCGAGTTCATGGCTGAACGCCGTCGAGGGTTTCTTTTCCAAGCTCACCCGCCGACGCCTAAGCATGGCGTCTTTCACTCGGTCGTCGATCTGCAGGCGGCAATCAACCGCTTCGTCGCCGAACACAATGAGGTCGAGGCAAAGCCCTTTGTCTGGCGCGCAGAACAGGAAGCCATCATTGCCAGCCGCAATCGAGGCTTTCAGGCGCTGGAGGTGGTCGACAAATAGTCACGCCGTGCATTTTGGGCTGCCAGTCGGGGCGCGTCTAAGGGCAGCTTCGAGCGTTTCTTGAAACCTTCAGCCTTTCGGGGCAAGCGTCACTCACGGCCCTTAGTTGACCTTTGTGGACGGCGCAGCGAATGGCAGCAAGGAGCCCAGAGTCACCGATGCTGCACCGGCTACGAAGGTCGGCATTCGGTGACATCCTGAAACCCTTGCAGTCATACGATCTAATCAACATTGACAAGTCGCTATATGAAACATATACGTTTCGTATATAGCAAGCGAGGCAAGCTTATGGGACTGGTGAAAATCGACGACGGCCTGCACGAAGATGTTAGGCGCGCGAGCGCTGTCATGTGCCGATCCATCAATGCTCAGGCTGAGTTCTGGATGAAAATCGGTATGCTAGCCGAGGCTAATCCGACACTCGCATTCACCGATATTGTGAAGATGCAGCTTCAGACCGTTGCCATCGAAACCGACGTGGAAGTCGCTTGAATGACTGATAAAGCGACTGACGAAAACTCGACCTTTGAGAGCGAGATTGCAGAGTTTTTTTCTGCCTACCTAAGCGCTTTTCGCCGAGAGGATGCTTCAGCAGTAAGTGAGTTGTGGGACGAGGTCGGCTTGTTCCCCACACCCACAGGGAACTTCTCGATGGATCGCGAGGCGTTTCGCAATCACTGTGTGACGCTGCTGAACTTCTACCGAAACCATGGTGTTGCTGAACCCACTGGTGAACTGCTTTCCGCAGTGGAATTATTCCCGGGCGTTGCCCAGGCACGCATGGCATACTCAATGCTTAGCTCAGATGGAACGCCTATCGCCGATTGGGAGCACGTCTACATCCTACGCAAGGCAGACGGCCAATGGCGAGTGTCGCTGACAATCGCGGATGACGAGATGGCCGCCTGGGGCGCCGCCGCGGCGGAGCTCTAGAAGCCGACCTTCGCAATTTGAAATCGAACGGCGGCAAAGTCCGGATACCGTTGAAAAACTCGCCTTGATTGCAGGCTTGGTTGCTGATTCAGTTTTCCCGTTGATTTGGGAGCTTGATCGCGATGATGGGTCCGAAGAAGGAAGCACAGGCAGCGCTTTTCTATGAGTTCGATCTGGATCGGCACGTGCCAGCTGATCATGTGCTGCGCCAGATAGACCGGTTTGTGGATTTGTCCGGCATTCGCTCGTTGCTGGCTCCGTACTACAGCTCAACAGGCCGACCGTCGATTGATCCCGAACTGATGATTCGCATGCTGCTGGTCGGCTACTGCATGGGTATCCGGTCTGAGCGGCGCTTGTGCGATGAGGTTCACTTGAACCTCGCCTATCGCTGGTTTTGCCGTCTGGATTTGAACGATGCCGTTCCCGATCATTCGACCTTTTCCAAGAACAGGCATGGACGGTTCCGTCAGAGCGACCTGTTCCGCCACCTGTTCAACACGGTTCTGAAGCGCTGTATTGCCGTGGGTCTGGTTGGCGGCGATGACTTCGGCGTCGATGCATCGCTCATCAAAGCCTACGCCAGCCGCTACACGAAGGTGGAGTTGGCCGACTGGAACCTGCCTGATCAGGTCTCTCGGGCCACCCAGGAATATCTCGACACGCTGGACGATGCGGCCTTCGGTGGCGCAACCCCGGTGCAGCCCAAGTCCATCTCTCCGGCTGATCCGGCAGCCCGCTATACCGGAGCCAATGGCGACAGGCCCTTCCTTGCCTATTCCACCAACTATCTGGTCGATCTGGACAACGCCGTCATTGTGGATGTGGATGCGACGGCTCCGATCAGGCAAGCGGAAGTCGAGATCACCAGGGAGATGATCCCGCGAACCAGAGAACGGTTCGGACTGTATCCCGAGAAGCTTGTCGCCGACACGGCCTATGGCTCAGCGCCCATGCTTGGGTGGCTTGTCGAGGAAGAAGGCATCGAACCCTTCATTCCGGTCATCGATAAGTCGCAACGCAGCGACGGCACATTCTCGCGTGATGACTTCACGTACGATAACGACAGCGACAGCTATACCTGTCCCGCTGGCAAGCAGCTTGTCCAGTTCAGGCGCACATACAAGACGCTCCGATTGGGTGTCGATAAGGAAGGCTTGATGCGCTTCCGCGCCAGCAAGAAAGACTGTGAAGTCTGCCCGTTAAGGCAGCGCTGTTGCCCAAAGGAGCCGGCTCGCAAAATCCTGCGATCAATCCATGAAGGCGCGCGCAACATGGCGCGCGACATCACCAAAACCGATGCCTATGTGACAGCCAGCTATGCCCGCAAGAAGGTGGAAATGCTGTTTGCCCACCTCAAACGCATCCTCAGGTTCGACCGCCTGCGTCTCAGGGGACCAAACGGCGCGAAAGACGAGTTCATCATGGCAGCGACAGTCCAAAATCTCCGCAAACTTGCGAAGCTCGTACCAAACCCGGCCTGAAAACCAAAAACAGGCAAATGTGAACCCTGTTGAACGACCGTCAGTCATCCCAGTTTTTCAACGGTATCTGTCGCAAGCCGACGGCGACGAGGTCGATCGCCTGCTCGACAGCGGGCAGGCCTGGCTGATGAATTTCTGCTTCTTCGTCACCCACGCCCGCAAGCCGGGGTAGGCGTTCTCATCAAGGCCCGTTGACGAGCGCGAGGATGAGCTGCTGGATATTGCCGCCGTTGGCCATTTCAGCCTCCTCGAAGGCGCGGTTTCGCGTTTTGTAGCGGATGAAAGCGGCTTTGAGCGGCGTCTGGATCGCCTGACGGATCGCCTTGCAGTTTGGATCGTTCGGCTGGCGGAAACCGACAGTCGTGTCGTAGATCTCCTGCGCCATCTCGGCCACGTATTGGCCGTGAACGGCCTCGTGCGCGCGTATGCCGTCGATGAAGACGCGCCAGCGCGCGGCCACGTCCGCCGGCAGTTTCTGCGACGGCTTCGGCAGGGTGTATGTGATCGTCAGGAACGAGCGCGCGGCTTCAAGCACGCAGTCGTTTCCGTTGCGCACATAGTCGCGTCCCCACTTGAGATCGAAATCGGTCTTGGCGATCGCGCTCGACGCGCCGCCGCGCAACAGCGGTCCGTTCGAGCCCATCGACTGGTAGAGCGCAATGCCGGTCGCGCCCGAAACCGCATAGGCCTTCTCCACGAATTTCGGCTTCACCTCGCCGGCGAGCGACGGCGCGGCGAGAACCAAAAGCGCTGCGGCGAGCGCAAAAAGACGCATCATATCCGTTTCCTTGCTGGCGCCATGTCTCAATGTCGCGTTGCCCGCCTTATTCGAGTTCCTCGGCAAGCCCGATCAGAAGCCCGCCTGGCCCGCGTATATAGCAGAGCCGGTAGGCGTTTTCATAGCGAACGACATCGCCGACCGGCGCAGCGCCGCGTTTTTCGAGTTTCTCAAGCGTTGCGTCGATATCGTCAACGGTGAACATTACGCGCAGATAGCCCAGAGCGTTTACCGGAGCGTTTCGATGATCATCGACGGCGATCGGCGTGATGTAGCGGCACAGTTCCAGCCGGCCTTGACCGTCCGGCGCACGCATCATGGCGATCTCCACGCGCTGGCCGGACAATCCGGTCACCCGTCCGGCCCATTCGCCTTCGACTACGCCGCGTCCTTCGAGTTCGAGGCCCAACTCGGTGAAAAAGTCGATCGACTCTTCGAGGTCTTCGACGACGATGCCCGTATTGTCTATTCGTTTGAGCGCCATGGCGCGTTACCCCCGCGTGTTGTCAGCATTCGCCGCGCAATTCCAACGTTTGGGCCGCCCCTGTCAATCCGGCGCAACAGTGGTAGAGTTCGGGCGAATCCTCACTTTCCCATATCCAACAAGGCACGGAGCACCGGAGTGACCGACGCCGAAAGGCCCACCTTCTACGAATTTTTCGCCGGCGGCGGCATGGTCCGCGCGGGTCTGGGCGAAGGCTGGCAGTGTCTCTTCGCCAATGATTTCGACGCCAGGAAGGCGGCGGCCTACCGCGCCAACTGGGAAAGCGTCGCGCCGTCCGTGCTTGAGGTCATCGACATCCGCGCCGTCGAAACGAACCGGTTGCCGGGCGTCGCCGATCTCGCCTGGGCGTCCTTTCCCTGCCAGGATCTGTCGCTTGCCGGCGGCGGCGCCGGTCTCGGCGGCGCGCGCTCTGGCGCGTTCTATCCGTTCTGGGACATCGTGAAACGGCTGGCGACGGAAGGCCGCGCGCCGCGCATTATCGCGCTCGAAAACGTCACCGGCGCGCTTACCAGCCATGGCGGCGCGGATTTCGAAGCCATTTGCCGGGCTTTTGCCGACAACGGCTATCGCTACGGCGCTTTGATCATCGACGCAGCGCTTTTCGTGCCGCAGTCCCGACCGCGTCTGTTCGTCGTCGGCGTTCGCGATGATATCCCGCTGGAGGTGACGTCTCTCTCGGCAAGCCCCATGGAGCCGTTCCACACCCGCGCCCTGCAGACGGCGCACGCCCGTATCGGCGCGACTGCCCGGGCACGCTGGCTGTGGTGGAACCTGCCTGCGCCTCCGCGCCGCAACACCGTCTTTGCCGATCTCATTGAAGACGATCCGCAAAGCGTGCGCTGGCACGACCCGTCCGAAACGACGAAGATCCTCGGCCAGATGTCGCCGTCAAACCGCGCAAAGGTGGACGCCGCACGGCGGGCAGGGCGGCGCATGGTCGGCGCGGTCTACCGGCGCACCCGCGTCGAGAACGGCGAAAAGCGCCAGCGCGCCGAGGTGCGTTTCGATGATCTGGCGGGTTGCCTGCGCACGCCGGCCGGCGGCTCGTCGCGCCAGCTCATTCTGGTGGTCGACGGCGATCGCATCCGCTCGCGTCTGATTTCCGCGCGTGAGACCGCGCGCCTCATGGGGCTCGACGAGACTTACCAGCTGCCGCAAAACTACAACGCGGCCTATCACCTCACCGGCGACGGCGTTGCAGCCCCCGTGGTGCGGCATCTGGCGCAGCATCTCTTCGAGCCGATCCTCAAGCGCCGCATGCCCGGCGCCGTTGAAGCCGCGTGAAAACGGCGCAGACCACGGATCCCGCGCGCAGCGCCGTCATGCGCGCCGTCAAGTCCCGCGACACCGCGCCGGAAATGGTCGTGCGCCGGCTCGTCCATGCGCTGGGCTACCGTTACCGCCTCCACAGGCGCGATCTGCCCGGCGCTCCTGATCTCGTCTTCCCCGGTCGCCGCAAGGTGGTGTTCGTGCATGGCTGCTTCTGGCACGGCCACGATTGCCCGCGCGGCGCGCGCGCGCCCAAGACCAACGCCGACTACTGGCGCGCCAAGATCGCCCGCAACACAGCCCGCGACGCCCGCAACGCGCAGGCGCTCGCCGACGCCGGCTGGCGCGTGCTCACCGTCTGGGAATGCGAAACCCCGAAAGCCAAACGCGCCGCGCTGGAGGTGAAGCTGAAGGCGTTTCTGGGGTAATAGGGCCAGGCTCGGACAGTGTTTCGATTGTTTCCGACCTTCGGCGGATCCGAAACAATTGAGACATTCGGCGACATCATACCCATACATGCCCCAGTCAGATTTCCCTCCATAGGAAACAGCCGGCCGAGGTGGTCGGACACTCCGCTAAATCCTGATTGGAAAGGAAACCTGACAATGAGTAACTTGACACGCAGCGCCGGCGTCGCCGGCTTATTCGCCGTAGCCGCCATCGCCGTAACGGCGCTGGGCGCCGCCCCGGCTTCGGCCTATGAGTGCAAGAACAGTCACCACTACCAGACCGGCGCAGGCAATCATCCCCAGGTGACTGTCGCCCAGATGATTGCCAAGAAGAGCTGGCAGGGCAAAATCAAGAGTGAGTACGGCCTGCCATGGTCGGTATGGGATATTGCCAAGGGCAAGCAGGTCAACTGTACACCTGCTGGAGGCGGACAGACGATCTGCGTCGCCCGCGCGCGGCCCTGCAAATACGTCACCGGCTAACAGATTATCCGTGGCTGAAAGCAATGACAAGGCGCATACTGCCGGCGGCCGGAACACATCCGGTTCGCCGGCGAAGCCCGTTTGCAAGCGCGGGGATGCGCCGGCCTGATACAATTGATACATTTGGCGATACCGAACAGATATGCTTGCAATGCATTATGGAATGCGCCGCGGCGTAGCGCCTGCGGACGTCGGAGATGAAGGGAGCCATCCATTGTCCGCGAAGCTGCACGATCGGGACAACTTCCTTTCGGCCGACGAAAAGACCCAACTTGTGCTTGAGGGTCTGCGTTCTCCCGAAAGCGCCGATCGACTATGCAAAGAGGCCGGGCTTTCGAAAAGCGCTTTCGAGAAGTGGCGTGACGCATTCATCGCGGGAGGCCGGAGCCGGCTGGCGCGCGAAGCGGATGCTCCGTCCGGCGCGGTCGGGTTGGATGACGCCTTGCTGAGAAAAGTCGTCGAGTCCTTTCCCGCAAATCTCCTCATATCAAGACTGGACGACGGCGAAATCATTTTCCGGTCCGCCTCGACCGAAGCTGTTTTCGGCCGCAGGGATCGTACGCGCGAGCACTGGATCGACCAGGACGAACGGCGCAAATTCGTCGAGGAAATGCAGACAACGGGCCGGGTCGACAAGATGCTGTTCAGAGGGCGCGGTTTTGACGGGGCGGAGTTTCCCGCTCAGTTGTCGGGCCGGCTGATCGAACATGGCGATGAAAACATCAGCGTGACGAGCTCCACGGACCTGGGCGCCTTTTACGAGATAAGCGAGCGACTGGAGCAGAACATCGCCCGTTTCCAGGATGCGCTTGAGGCGCTGGACGAGGGGATCATGCTTTATGATTCCGATCTGAAGCTCGAACTTTTCAACGGACGAGCGAACGAGATGTTCTTCCAGGGTGAGGGCCGGTTCGAGCTCGGCAAGACGTTCTATGAACTGTGCGAATATTTTGCCGTTACGGGATTGCTCGTCATGCCTCCCATGCTTGCAAAAGAGGACTGGGCGCGGTTTGCCGAGGAGGACGTGCGCGGCCTTGCGAAGAATTCGGAAATCACCACGGCCAACGGGCGTCTCCTGCTCGGATCGTCTCACCGCACCGATCAGGGCGGCTACCTTCTCACGTTCAGGGACATCACCGGGCAGCGCCAGGCGGAAAACGCACAGCAGGAATCGGATGCGCTTCTCAGGCTGATCGTGGAGACATGTCCCGTCAATTTCATGGTGTCGCGTCTGGACGACGGAAAAATCATCTACTCCTCGCAAGCCATGAAGGCCCGCTTCGGAGAAGTGGATTCGACGCATTCGTACTTTCTCAACCCGGAAGACCGACTGAAATACCTCGACAGGCTGCTGCCGACGGGCGCGGTGGACGACTATCCCGTCAAGCTGCGCCAGGGCGACGGCGCGGTCATGGACGGCCTGACGTCCGCGCGCATGACGGTCTACAAGGGTGAGGACGTGATCGTCTCCTCGACCCGCGACGTCACGGATTTCCTGAACCTGCAGGAAGAACTTCGCCACCAGCGGGAGATCGCCCATCAGAACGAGAAGCTTTCAGCCCTTGGCGAACTCCTCGCAGGCGTCGCCCATGAGCTGAACAATCCGCTGTCCGTGGTGGTCGGCTACTCTCTCATGCTGAAGGAAAAGGTTGAGAATCCCGTGCACCGGGAGCGGATCGACCGGATCGGACAGGCGGCCGAACGCTGCGCCCGCATCGTGAAGGTGTTTCTGGCGATGGCCCGGCAGAGGCCCGTCAATCCGCAGCCCCTGTCTCTCAACGACATCGTCGAGGCGGCCGCCGATGGCGCCGCCATTTCCGTGCGCTCCAAGGGCGCCCGCATCGTCTTCGACCTGGACGCGACCCTGCCGCTGGTCGACGCCGACGAGGACCAGCTCATCCAGGTCTTCACCAATCTCATCTCCAACGCCGGGCACGCGCTCGCCGGCAAGAAGAAGGACGGCGTGCTGACGCTGAGAACCTATTTCGACGACAGGCTGGACCGGGTCGTGGCCGAGGTCATAGACAACGGGCCGGGTGTCCCCAAAGAACTCCAGTCGCGCATCTTCGAGCCGTTCTTCACGACCAAGGAAGCGGGCGAGGGCACCGGGATCGGTCTGGCATTCTGTCACCGCATCATCGCGACCTATGGCGGGCGGTTGTCCCTGAAATCCTCTCTCTCGAAAGGCGCGCGCTTCATCGTGCGGCTGCCTGAATCCGCGCAGCGGACCGGCTATCGATCGCTGTCGGTCGACATTCGCGAAAAGGCGCGCGACGCGTGCAGGGTTCTGGTGGTGGACGACGAGATCAACGTCACCGACATGCTGGTCGATCTTCTCGAGGAACGCGGATGCGAAGTCGTCGCCAGAAACGACGTCGAATCCGCCCTTCAACTGCTCGAACGCAAGACCTTCGACGTCATTGTCAGCGACATCCGGATGCCCGGGCTCGGCGGCGAGGCGTTTCTGGAAAGGCTGAAAACGTCGTTTCCCGCCTATGCCGGCCGGCTCGCCTTCGTCACCGGTGACATGCTGAGCCCGGACGTGGCGGATTTCCTGGCCCGCGCCAATGTTCCCTTCCTTGAAAAACCGGTCGTTCCGGAAGATCTGCAGTCCCTGATCATGGATATCTGCAAAGCCAACAGAGACGTCTCGTCATGAGTTCCACGCCGTTCCACATTCTTGTCTGCGACGACGAAATCCACCTGCGGGAGATGGTCGGCGAATATCTGTCCGACCGCGGCTACCGAGTCACGGAGGCGCAAGACGCCTCCTGCCTGCACGAGGCCATGAAGAAAGACCCCGCGGACCTCATCGTGCTGGACATCAACATGCCTGGCGAGGACGGGCTAACGGCCCTGCGCACGCTGCGCAGGGAATCGACCGTCCCGGTCATCATGCTCACCGCCGCTGCCGACGTCGTCGACCGCGTGGTCGGCCTCGAATTGGGCGCGGACGACTATGTCGGCAAGCCCGTGGATCTGCGCGAGTTGGAGGCGCGCATCAAGGCCACCCTGCGCCGCCAGGTCGTCAATGAGGAAGCCGCCAAACGCCGCGACATCATGACCGGCACGGTGCCGTTCGGCGATTGCCGCCTCGATCTCGACGCAGCGAAGCTCTACGGTTCCGGCGGCGACGAGATCGCGCTCACGGCCATGGAGTTCAGCCTGCTGCGGGTCTTCGCCTCCAATCGCGGCCGCATCCTCAACCGGGATCAGCTGCTGGAACAGGCGCATGACAAGGGATGGGAGCCTTTCGACCGGTCGATCGACTTGCGCATTTCCCGCATTCGAAAAAAAGTGGAAAAGAACCCGGCCAAGCCGGAATATATCCGCACCATCAGGGGCATCGGCTACATCTTCGACTGAGCGACTGTCGCGGCGCCGCGCCTCCACCCGAATCTGCTAAAAGCCCCACCCAAACAGGAGATCTCCCATGCCTGACGATTTCAAGATTTGCCGCGCCTGCGGCGTCGAGCATCCTCTGTCCGCCGTCGTCTGTGACATCTGCCTGGACGAGCGGCAATATGTGCCGCGCGGCGGCCAGGCCTGGGCGACGCATGCGGAGCTGGCGGCGGAAGGCGTGTGCACGCAGATCCGGGAGGTCGAGGAAAACCTCTTTGAAATCTCCACGGCGCCGTCCATCGCCATCGGCCATCGCGCGCTTCTGGCGGTGACGCCGGAAGGCAACCTGTTGTGGGAGCCCATCGGCTTTCTCGACGAGGCCGCGGTGAGCCGCATCCAGGCGCTCGGCGGCGTGCGCTTCATCGCCGCCAGCCACCCGCACATGTTCGGCGCGCAGGTCGCCTGGAGCCGCGCTCTGGGTGACGCGGCCGTGCTGGTCGCAAGCCTCGACCGCGAATGGCTGGCGCGGCCCGATCCTGTGATCGAATTCTGGGAGGACGACGTCGAACTGCTGCCCGGCGTCACGCTCGCGCGCGTCGGCGGGCATTTCCCGGGCAGCGCGGTCGTCCACGTCGCGGCCGGCGCCGGCGGAAAAGGCGTGCTGCTCGCGGGCGATTCCATCATGGCGAACCCGGACGGCAAGACCGTCTCCTTCATGCGCAGCTTTCCAAACCGCATTCCGCTGTCGGTCAAGGCGGTGGAGACGATCCTGCAGCGGATCGATCGCTTCGCCTACGACCGGCTTTATTCCAATGTCGCGACGGCGGTGGAGGAGGGCGCGGACGCCGCGGTGCGCGCCTCGGCCAGGCGCCATATCGACTGGATCACCGGCGCGCACGACGACCTGATCTGAGGCGACGTCCGCCGGGCGATACTGACAACGCCTCCGACATCTGCGATCCTGTCAGCGGCAACTGACATTCGGGGAACGGAAATGCTGACGCGCGTCGGGAATGTCAGGTCGGAAAAAGCCGGCGCCGCTCAGTCTTCAAGCCCCGCCCGGGCGTATCCTTCCCTGATCCTTTCCCTGTCCGCCGGATTTTCGAACGGCAGGCGTCCAATATGGGCGGTGAAGGAATAGGCGGGATTGATCTTCCGCAGATCCTCGCGGACCTGCCGCGCCTCGTCCGCGCGGCCGAGCATTCCGAGCGCCGCGATCATCAATCCGCGGCTCAGATCCGTGTTTGGCGAGGCCGTGATGCGCTCCTTGAAGCTCGCGACCGCATTGTCATAGTCGCCCGCCATCAGATAGGCGGTGCCGATGAAATGCCGGAACTGGTGCCCCATGATCGGTTCGAGGCGCAGCGCCAGCTTCAGGTCCGGCACGCCCTCGAGCGGCCTGCCGCGGTAGATCTTGTCGAGCGCCCGCATGCCGATCGCCGGCGCGAAGTTCGGATTGAGCGAAAGCGCCCGCTCGATCGACGCGGCCGACGCCGCCATGTCCCCCGCCCAGAAATGGTTCAGGCCGGCCACGTAATGGGCGTAGGGAAGGTCCGGATCCTTTTCCAGCGCCATGCCGCAATAGCGTTGCGACAGCGCCATGCTGTCGTCCCGCCCCAGCCAGTTGTTCTGGAAGTCGCGGTTGTAGGCGTGCGCGAGACCCGCATAGGGCTCGGCGTAGTCCGGGTCGAGTTCGATCGCCCGGTGGAAAGACTGCAGCGCCACGTCGAACATGTCGCGGGTGTTGGCGCTGCTCAGGAGCGCTTCCCGGCCGCGCAGAAACAGGTCGTGCGCCTCGATGTTGCGGGTCGGAGCCTGGCCGATGCGGCCGTCTTCCGCCGGCGTCAGCTTCACCTTCAGCGCGTCCACGATGCGCCGCGTCACGTCGTCCTGAACGGCGAAGATGTCGGTCAGCTCGCGGTCGTAGCGCTCCGCCCACACATGCGCGCCGTCGCCGGCGTCGATCAGCTGCGCGGTGATGCGCAGGCGGGCGCCGGCCCGGCGGACGGAGCCTTCCAGCACATGCGCCACGCCCAGCTCGCGGCCGACCACCCGGATGTCCGGCGTCTTGCCCTTGTAGGCGAAACTCGAGTTGCGGGCGATCACCAGCAGGCCGCCGATCTTCGACAGGTCGGTGATGATGTCCTCGGTCATGCCGTCGGAAAAATACTCCTGTTCGGGGTCGCCGGACAGGTTGTCGAAGGCGAGCACGGCGATCGACGCCTTCTCGGCCCGGCGCGGCTGTTCGTCGGGCGCCGCGCGGGGCGGCGGCGCGTCGTCAGCCGGGCGCCATTTCCATATCCTGATCGGTTGATCGATATTCTTCACCGTCACGTCGCCGCCGTCCGTGAAGACAATGTCGGCCCGCGCGCCCACGCTGTCGTTGACGATCGACGACACGCACACGCCGCCGGGCTCGGCCACGGCTTCCAGGCGCGCGGCGATATTCACCCCGTCGCCGTAGATGTCGTCGCCGTCTATGATGACGTCGCCTATGTTGACGCCGATCCGCAGCGTCAGGCCGGGGCCGTCGGCGGCCGCCTCATGCGTCATGCGCTGCACGGCGACCGCGCAGTTCACGGCGTCGACAGCGCTTGCGAACTCCACCAGCGCGCCGTCGCCCATCAGTTTCACGATCCTGCCGCGATGCGCTTCCACCGCCGGGTCGAAGATCTCCCGCCGGTGCCGCTTCAGCGCCGACAGCGTGCCGGACTCGTCATCGCGCATCATGCGGGAGTAACCCACCACATCCGCGGCCAGAATGGCTGCCAGTCGTCTTGTGTCTGCGGGCGCGGCCATGGGTGTCCTCGGGGCGTGATGGTGCGTCGCGGCGGACCTTACAGCGTTTCGCCTCGCAAGAGGAGATGAAAGCCGGGCGCGCGGAGAAGATATCCTCACCACGGCGCCGCACGCCGCCGCCGCCGCGTACCCAATTCCCTCTCTCCCTCATTGCGGGCTCGACCCGCAATCCAGCAGCGCCGCTTCGGCGGCGCGCAAGAAGGAGAGGCTGCGCAAACCGCCCGCTACTACGCCCTGATCCGCCCGCGACCATTCCCCTCTCTCCCGCATCCCGGGCTTGACCCGGGATCCATACGGCGGCACATCCCGGAAGGAAGGAGATGAGTTGCGCATGACAGAAATCTTCATGCAGACAACCGTCGAAACGCAACTGGGCCGCGTCGCTGCTTCAGCGCAGCTCATATCGCCTGATCTTGCCGAGGAGGCTGTTTCCCTGAAGGTCGTTCCGTTCAAACCGAAACTGCCACCCGGTATGAGCGTGCGCACATGCACGGCGATCCTGCTGGTGATCGACGGCTCCGTGGAGATCGAACGCCTGTCCTTCGGCCTGACGCTCGAAAGCCCCTTACAAGGTGATCTCAACCCCGGACAGCATCTCGTCGCCGAGAAATGGGCGGATGGCGCAAATCTGGTGATGATCGGCACGGAAGACGGCGAAGCCCTCGACCTTCGATTTCCGATCCTGGGTTTTACCGAAGACACACCTGTTATCACCTGCACGGCGCATGCCATGACTCTTGAACTCACCGGTTTGCCGAAACTCGACAATCCGTCCTTCCACTTCGTGATCGCGGAAAAAGAAGACCCGAAGCCGTTTGACGCATCCGCCTGGTTCGCGGTCGACCAGAACCACCGGTTCCTTCTGGGGCAATGACGCACGGCACTGCCCTTCGATAACGGTTCGCAGATCGGCATGAGACGTGGTTGACTATGCGGAAACCTTTCCCCCAATCCCTCATTGCGGGCTCGACCCGCAATCCAGCAGCGCCGCGTCGGCGGCGCGCAAGGAGAAGAAGCTGCGCAAACCGCCCGCTGCAACGCCCTGATCCGCTAGCGCCCATTTCCCTCTCTCCCTCATTCCGGCTCCGAGCCGGAATCCATACGGCGGCGCGCTACGGCAACCGCCTTTGCGGTGTGCGCAAACTAGAGGTTATCCATTCGGGCTTTGGACCCGAGATATCCGCCGTGATGGCGCAGACGATATTACTGTCGTGAAGATCCGCGTCGCTCCATGATGATCAGCGCAGTCGCGTATGCGATCGCTGACATAACCGCAATACTATCATTCAAGCGAACTGCAGAAAGCGCTATAGTGCTGATCTAAACAAGTACAATCTAGTGAGCAAGTATTGCACAAAATTGCTGTTCCACTGATGCCCTGGTCACGTTAGCATTGCCAATGCTCTGTTCAGCAATAGAGCAGGGAGAAAACAGATTGTTAGAAGAAGCGATCAAGAAATTCTATTCTTCGAGTATGAACTTGAGTGTGCTTCACGAGTTTCTGAGCGTTTGCATTCAAGACCGTGGGTTAACCGCTCGAGATCATGTTCGAAACTTATTTTCTAACAACTACGGCGGCCATACGTTCAAGTGGGAGTTCAAGCAACCAGCAGGCTTGGCGCTTCTGGCATGGGGAGATGCTGGAATAGCTGAAATGAAGCGCGTCTTCCTTGAGGATGATAACTTTTCCAATCGGAGACTTGTATTCGAAATTCTCTCTGCTTTGGCGGCAGGAGAGAGTCCTATCCAATTCAATAGTGCATCCTCTGAAGTCTGGGCGCAGGTTACTGATTGCGGTAGGCTACCACCTGCGATTCAAGTGTCTGCGAGAAGAACACTGGTTGACTTAGTACTATCCATCGAGGCTACTGATGATGTTGCTGGCCTGATTGGTGGCGCGCTTCAACAACAGCAGTTCAGAAAAGATGGAGCTGCAGTTGAACTCATTCGGGCGGCATCAAGTAGATGGCTGGCTATTGGAGATTCCGTACTAAACGATTTTCAGAAGCTCATTGTTGCCAATGCGGATGATGAGCCTTCATTCCAAAATTTCTTCGAAGCCAACCCGCAACTTTTAGACCCGATGGCGATTGAAGTCTGGCCGCAACCAAACCTGTTCGGCTCAAAAAAACCAGACTTTGTGGTTAAACGTTCTGACGGCAGCTATCTTATTGTGGAGATCGAATGCCCAGGAAAAAGCCTGATAACAAAAGCCGGACACCCTTCGGCAGCCGTTACCCACGCTGAACACCAAGCTATTGATTATAGGAACTATATGTTAAAACACGTTGGAAATGCAAAAACTGTATTTCCTGGCTTTTCTGACCCAGATTGTTTGGTCGTTGTAGGTTTGGAAAGCACATTGTCTGATGACAATAAGATTGCTCTTGCGTCACTTAATGGCAATCGTCATCGATTTAGGGTGGTGGGGTTTGATTGGCTACTGGAACGCGCTCAAAGGGTTTCCCAAAACGTTACCGAACACGGTGTTATTGTAAGCGTGCAGCGTATGACTTGAATTGCAGAGATATCCTCAACTTTCACTTGAAAATATAATTTGGAGTACAGAGATTCAACCAAAAGAAGAGGTTGAATGAAAGTGTTCCATGCAAGTGAAGAGAGTTTAGATGACCTTCTGCGGACCGTATTCAAGCAATTGCTCACAGGGCGAGGAAATTTTCAGGTTGAGTCTGGCAAAGGTAAAAGCACTGAAATTTTCAGCGCTCTTCTAGAACTGAAGAATCCTCGAGCTCGGCTTAGTCGGTCTTTTTCGAAGTCTAAAGCCTTCAGCCCACTTGGCGAGTTGTTCTGGTATCTCTCCGGAAGTGATCGCGTTGAGTTCATCAAACACTATATCCCGAACTACCCGAAGCTGATTAAAGATGAGGTCAAAGCCAATGGTGCCTATGGACCGAGAATCTTTGGAATCAATGCGCAGGCAAAGAGTGAGGGTAAAAGTGAATGGGACAGAGTGATACATACTTTGCGAGAGCGGGAGGGTTCAAGAAACGCTCTAATTCAGATTTACGACAACTCCGACGCAAATCCTGAAAACGGGGATAAGCCATGCACATGTACGATTCAATTTGCGGTCAGGAACGGGCAGTTATTGATGCATACCCATATGCGCTCAAACGATGCGTTCTTTGGTCTTCCACATGACGTCTTCACTTTTACAATGCTGCAAGAGATTGCCGCTCGTGAACTAGGTTTTGGATTAGGCCGATATACTCATTCTGTGACAAGCTTACATCTGTACCATGACTGGGAAGCAACACAGGATCGTCCTGCGAACAAATCTATGTCTGGTGCTAAAATCTACTTTGATGAAGGGCTTCACGATTTCTCGCCAATGCCCAAAATGCCTTCTGGCGATCCTTGGTCAAGCATTGAAAAAGTAAAGGTCGCCGAGAAAGAAATTCGTACAGGAAATGTCGATTATTCTCCACCAACCAACTTGGACCCCTACTGGTGCGACTTCATTGAGATATTCAGGATTCATAAAATTTTTGAAGAGATGAAAAATCGCGACAATGCTTTGAAAGAAGATATACCGGAGTTGAGGAGAGTTGTGCATTTGATGCGCGGAATATCTCCAGTTTACAGAATATACATACTAGGCAGGCTTGAACGGAAACAAGCTACTGTTCGAGACCTTTTCGAGTATGCCAATAGAGGGGGTGAACGATGAGAGGTATACACAAAGATAGAGTAGATGAGTTTGTTGAGAAAATTGGAGAGATACAGCTAAGGTTTGGGCCTCTTCCGGGTATAATAGCTGATCAAAGAATACATTGCTGGGCACAACAGATCGTGTCTAGCCTTCGCAGAATTTCCTACACGGACACCTTGCTTGGGCGAGAGGTGGATCCGTCCAGGTGCATACCGTTCTCCGGCATTTTTGACCCAATAAGAGGAGCTCTTTTCTTCTATCGGAATAGGCAATTGGACGACGCGGTTTGGCTTACGTTCATCTTGACCCACTTCGGCAAGCATGCGGTTGACGAATGGAAGCTTGCCGAGAACGTCTATGGATCATTTGGTGCAGGACCTACTTGGACTTTCGCTGAATATAGCGCCAATGCAGCTACGTTCGAGAACATGCTTGCTGAAAACCAAAACAATCTAGCTATGGTCAATGTATCCGGTCGATTTTCAAACCATCGGAAGTTTGAAAGTAAAAAGCCACAAGCGATAGCAAAGACATTTCGCACTTTTCATGAATGGCAGATGGAGTTTGGAGGCTTTCGAGAAAGGCTGCTCGCAACGCACAAGAAAGTCGGGCAAGAGCCACAAGCTACTTTCGATGAGCTTTACAAATCAATGAAAAGTGTTTCCCGCTTCGGTGGGGGACGCCTAGGCCGTTTTGATTTTCTTACTATGCTTGGAAAGCTTCAAATTGCACCGATCCTACCCGGTAGTGTGTATTTAGATAAAGCATCAGGGCCACTCGATGGAGCAAGGCTATTGTTCTTTGGTGATCGGAATCACAACATCACGGGTAAAGCTTTGGAGCCTCGCGTTGATGCTCTGGACGAGATTCTTGATGTGGGGAAGCAGGTGATTGAAGACAGCCTGTGCAATTGGCAGAAAAGCCCAAATGTCTACGTTTATTTTCGCGGTTGAGAAAGGATAGGTAACTTGGTGTCGCTATTCCATTTATAGCGGCGCTTCAAGTCATTGAATCGGTGAGGTTGCAACACCCCAAATTTTTGAAGCTGCCCAACAATAATACCTGGCGTAACGCCGGCTCTACGCGCAATCCGGCGGGAATGTAGACGTGTCGGCACGGCATTTAACATCTCGTCCCGTAAAGCTGCCGGGACAAGGGTGTTTTGCGCAAAAATATCAGCTTCTTCCTCGTATTTTGATCCACCCAGTGGTGATGGATCGCTTCCATCTACCGAAATGTGGTCGGTGCCGTGTAGAAGAATGTGTCCCGCTTCATGAAAAAAGGTGAACCAAAAATGGTCTTCGCTAAGATGGCGAAAACTTAGCATGATGATCGGGTTGCCCTTTTTGTTCGTCCAAGTAGCACCGCTTGCTCGGCAACCCTTCGGGGTTTTCGAACTCACCAGACCAACGCCATAGTTTGCACAGGCTCGCTGTAGTTTGGGAAAGAAGGTGTCAGGACGCTTATAGGCACAAAGTTTTTTCAGCTGAGGCAGGTGTTTATTAAAGTCGTGCGCAGAAAATCTCGCAAGTGGTAGGTTCTCGCTTTGCACCTCGCCGACACGCAACCAAGCCAAAGTCGCCATTTCATCGGTCTCAAACGAAAATGATGTTCGAAAAGCAACTTGGCCGATCCCTGCAGAGTATCGTTCATTCCAACTGCCTAAACTAGTACATCCAAAAAATCGCAGGATATCCTCATTCAACTGTTCGCCTCGCGATTCCTTTGGGAGCCAGCCGAGATCGCGCATCGCTCGAACTGGGAACAACTTACCCCAGTTAGAAGGCAACCTTGCGAGCGCTGCACCATCAACCCTTTCTTTGTCCATGAGAAATTGGTTGTAGCGTTCACTCCAAAACTTTCGCGACGCACCGAGTTCCGCTGAGAGTGCATCCGCGATTTCATCGTTAATTTGGACACGCCCTTCCATTATCCCAGCAAACACATCTTCTTCGAAGCCCATGCGCTCAGCTAATTCGTGTATCGGAACATTATCGGCTGCCGCAAGCCGAGAGATCGTGTCCCCTGGAGGGGAAGCCCAGTTTGGTTCAAACATTAAGCCAACACCTCCCCGTTAAGAATAATAGCCTTCAGGTGGATTCTATATGCGTCTTTCCACGCGTCGTCGCCGTCGCCGGATGCTGCTATCACTGTTTGCAATGTGCAAATTGTAGAGACAAACCAACTAAGTTCAAAGTTCTCTCCGTGTCTTCTAAATGATCTTGGACCACCTGGCACCTCAGCCGCAAATAGAGCAGCTCTGAAGTCTGCCACCAAACCGATGAAAGCCTGGCCGCTTTCAATTCCGAGATTATGGTAAGCTTGCGTGGGTTCCGTTGCCAAGTCCCTCATTAATTTGCTCGAAAACGTCGGTTCCAAGGACTCTGCATCCTACCGTCAGGCAAATTCGTTTCACTCCGGGCACGAAGCCGAATCAATCGAGGATAATAATAACAGAACAGACAAACAATTAGGAAAGGGCACTCTTCGCCGGCCATTACAAATGGGATTTTCTTTCCTCACGAACATTGATCGTAAGCAAACGCTCTTTTCTACCCCACCACCACCACACTTGCCCTCGCGCATCCCGGCCGCTATAGCCAGCAGCATCAATCACCGATCACCCGGAGCCGATCCCGATGTCCGTCGATCTTGCCACCGTCAAGCGTGTCGCCCATCTCGCCCGCATTGCCGTCACCGATGAGGAGGCGGCGAAAATGGAAGGCGAGCTCAATGCGATTCTCGGCTTCGTGGAGCAGCTCAACGAGGTCGATATCGACGGCGTCGAGCCGATGACCTCGGTCACGCCCATGCAGATGAAAAAGCGCCAGGATGTGGTGACCGACGGCGACAAGGCCGCCGATATCGTCGCCAACGCGCCGCTCAGCGACGAGAATTTCTTCCTCGTGCCCAAGGTCGTCGAATAGCAGCCCGCCGTTCCGCTCCCGCTCACACCGACAAACGATAATAAAATGACCGAACTCACAAGCCTCACCATCGCCGAAGCGCGCGAAAAGCTGCGCAGCCGCGACATCACGTCAACAGAGCTCACAGACGCCTATCTCGCGGCCATTGAAGCGGCCAATTCGCAGCTCAACGCCTATGTGGCCGTCACGCCGGAGATCGCGCGCAAACAGGCGGCCGCGTCCGACGAGCGGCTGGCCAGGGGTGAGGGCGGCGCGCTGGAGGGCATCCCGCTCGGCATCAAGGATCTGTTCGGCACCGAAGGCGTCCACACCCAGGCCTGCAGCCATATCCTCGACGGTTTCAAGCCGCGCTATGAATCGACCGTCACGGCGAACCTCTTCGCCGACGGCGCCGTCATGCTCGGCAAGCTCAACATGGACGAGTTCGCCATGGGCTCTTCCAACGAGACGTCGTATTACGGGCCGGTGACAAACCCCTGGCGGCGCAAGGGCGACAACAAGGCGCTGGTGCCGGGCGGCTCGTCCGGCGGCTCGGCCGCTTCTGTCGCCGCGCACTTGTGCGCCGGCGCCACGGCCACGGACACCGGCGGCTCCATCCGCCAGCCGGCGGCTTTCACCGGCACTGTCGGCGTCAAGCCCACCTATGGCCGCTGCTCGCGCTGGGGCGTCGTGGCGTTCGCCTCCTCGCTCGACCAGGCGGGCCCGATCACGCGCGACGTGCGCGACGCCGCCATCATGCTGAAATCCATGGCCTCGGTCGACGCTAAGGACACCACCTCGGCCGATATCCCGGTGCCGGATTACGAGGCCAGCATCGGCCAGTCCATCAAGGGCATGAAGATCGGCATCCCGAAGGAATATCGCGTCGAAGGCATGCCGCAGGAGATCGAGGATCTCTGGCATAAGGGCGTGGAATGGCTGCGCGACGCCGGCGCCGAGATCGTCGACATCACCCTGCCGCACACGAAATATGCGCTGCCGGCCTATTACATCGTCGCGCCGGCGGAAGCCTCGTCCAACCTCGCGCGCTACGACGGCGTGCGCTACGGCCTGCGCGAAGAGGGTAAAAACATCATCGAGATGTACGAAAAGACCCGCGCCGCCGGCTTCGGGCCGGAGGTCAAGCGCCGCGTCATGATCGGCACCTATGTGCTGTCGGCCGGCTATTACGACGCCTATTACCTGCGCGCCCAGAAGGTGCGCACCCTGATCAAGCGCGATTTCGAGACCGTGTTTCATGATGGCGTCGACGCGATCCTCACGCCCGCGACGCCCTCCGCCGCCTTTGGCGTCGCCGATCAGGACATGGCCGCCGATCCGGTCAGGATGTATCTCAACGACATCTTCACCGTCACCGTCAACATGGCCGGCCTGCCGGGCATTGCGGTGCCCGCCGGCTTGGACGGGCAGGGCCTGCCGCTCGGCCTTCAGCTCATCGGCAAGCCCTTCGACGAGAAAACCCTGTTCCGCACGGGCCATGTTATCGAGCAGGCCGCCGGCCGCTTCACGCCTGAAAAGTGGTGGAGTTGATCCCGGTTCTTTCGAAGTATAGCTGGTTAACTATCTTGCGGGTCGAAGCAATTAGCGATAGCGCGCCAGAATTGCGAAGCCTATAGTGCCTCTGCTTGAAAGCCGTTGCTCTTGGAGCATACGTAAAGTCGGCCTGTGAACCGGGTCTTCTACACTAAAATCGCATATTGCCCGGTCGCACAATGGAGAGGTTAAATATGTGTCAGGATCACCCTAAGGAAACTATCAGTCGCCGCGGTCTGCTGGGCGGCGGTCTCGCTCTGTCCGTGGCGGCGGCGGCGGCGGTTTCCGCGTCTCCCGCCATTGCCCAGACCAGCGATGCGCCGCCGGCCACGCCCGAAGAGGCGCTGCAACGGCTGAAAGAAGGCAACGCGCGCTATGTCGCCAACACGCCGCGCAATGCAGATCATTCCGCCGGCCGGTCGAGCCGGGCGGAAGGGCAGGCGCCCTTCGCCGCGATCGTCGCCTGTGCCGATTCCCGGGTGGTGCCCGAGCTTGTATTCGATCAGGGGCCGGGCGATCTCTTTGTCGTGCGGGTAGCCGGCAATTTCATCAGTGAAAACGGGCTTGCGAGCCTGGAATTCGGCGCCGCCGTTCTTGGCGTCAAGACGATCGTCGTTCTCGGCCATGAAAATTGCGGCGCGGTCTACGCCACGATCGATTCCATCAAGGACAGGGTGCTGCCGCCGGGCCATCTGCCGAGCCTGGTCAACGCCATCCGGCCCGCCGTCTACGACGTGATGGCCGAAAATCCGGAAAACCTGCTGGAGGCCGCCACCGCCCGCAACGCCGAGCTCAACGCTCAATTCGCGGCGGAAGCCGATCCGATCCTGTCGGAAATGCACGCCGCCGGAAAGATAAGCTCCGTCGCCGCCGTCTACGAGATCGCCACCGGCGAGGTGAAGTTCCTCTAGGCGACAGCCGAAGACACGAAAAGGCCGGCGTCTGCGATCCCCGCTGCGCCGGCCTTTTTCTTGCCCGCCCCACCACCGCCCATAACGGCCACGCCACTGCATGGCGTGACATCATTTCCTGAGGGTAAGGGCGCAAGAACATAACGCGAACATTTCTGCTGCGTTCCAGCGCATTCTGTGCTATAAGAAGAGCCGTGAAATCCGCGCAACCGGGCGTCCGAGATGTGAAAACGCGGATTCCCGAAACAAAGCCAGACGGTGCAAATTCCAGAATCCCGAAACAAAGCCAGATCGTGAAACAACCTCTCCACCACCCCTCCTGCCGGACTTGATCCGGCATCCAGCAGCCACGCGTCTGCGTGGCGGAAGATGAAGCAGCGAACGCCCATAATCCAGATTCCCGAAACGAACCCAAACACGCGAAATGGCGAATTCCCGAAACAAAGCCAAAGCCTCGAAAAGCCGAATTCCCGAAACAAAGCCAGATTGTGAAACAAGCCCAACCACCCTCATTCCGGCCTTGAGCCGGAATCCAGTCGCCACGCGTCCGCGTGGCGGAAGGTGAAGCAGCGAAGGCCAGAAATCCGGATTCCCGAAACGAACCCAAACACGCGAAACAGCCAATTCCCGAAACAAACCCAGATGCGACGCAGAGCTGAATCATGTTGCGAGAATCGTTTAAGTTGTCGCTCTAATGAGCGGTAATGATTACCTATTCCTCCCCATACCCATCAAACAGAGCCGTGGAGATATAGCGTTCCGAACTGCTGGCGAGGACCGTCACCACCGTCTTGCCGGCCATGTCGTCGCGGGCGGCCAGCCGCATCGCGCAGGCCAGCGCCGCGCCCGAGGAGATGCCGCCGGCGATGCCTTCCTCGGCCGCCAGCTTGCGCGCGGTGGTCATCGCCTCCTCGTTGCTCACCAGCATCACCTCGTCGATCAGGTCGGTGTTGAGGATCGGCGGAACGAAGCCCGCGCCGATGCCCTGGATCATGTGCGGCGAGTGGGTTCCGCCCGAAAGCACGGGGCTGTTTTCCGGCTCCACGGCGATCATCTTCACCTCCGGCTTGCGGGCCTTCAAGACCTCGCCGACGCCGGTCAGCGTGCCGCCGGTGCCGACGCCCAGCACCACCGCGTCAACCTTGCCGTCGGTGTCGCGCCAGATTTCCTCGGCCGTCGTGCGGCGGTGGATTTCCGGGTTCGCCGGGTTGCCGAACTGCCAGGGCATGGCCGCGCCCGGCGTCGCGTCGATGATCTCCTGCGCCTTGTCGATTGCGCCCTTGATGCCCTTTTCCTTCGGCGTCAGCACCAGCTCCGCGCCCAGGAATTTCATCAGCTTGCGCCGTTCGATCGAAAAGCTGTCGGGCATGGTGAGGATACAGCGATACCCCTTGGCCGCGCAGACGAAGGCCAGCGCAATGCCGGTGTTGCCGGAGGTCGGCTCCACCACCGTCCCGCCGGGCTTCAGCGTGCCGTCGGCCTCCATCGCCTCCACCATGGCGACGCCGATGCGGTCCTTGACGCTCGACATCGGGTTGAAGAATTCGAGCTTGGCGAGCACGTCCGCCTTGCAGCCGGCCTCCGCCGTCAGCTTATTTATCCGGACCAGCGGCGAGTTGCCGATCGTCTCCAGGACGCCGTCATACACCCGGCCGCGGCCGGGATCGTCCAGCTTCAGCGTTGAAGAGGTTTTCTGGTCCATCACGCATTCCTCCATGTTCGATTGAGGAAATCTAGCAGGCTTTTGCGACATTTGCACTCGGCTGTCGCCAAGAGAGCAAATGATGATAGGAGTATTGGCAATGTCTTTGTTTGACGGAGGAAAGTACAAGATGCGTGTTTCATTTCTTATTGTTGTCGCGGCGCTGTTTTTTGGCAACGGTCCGGCATGGGCTGATTGCGGCGATCCGGCCGGGCCCTGCGATGGCGTCGACGAGCGGCTGGACATGGCCGGGGTCGACTCGCCGGCCGAAGCCCGCGCCTTCCTGGCCGATCTGAAACAGGCGGCGAAGGCCGACGACAAGGCGAAGCTCGTTGCCATGGTCCGCTATCCGTTCAGCCTCTACGAGACCGGAAAGCTCGTAAAGACCTACGACGACGCGGCGGACCTGCAGACCGATTTTTCAAAGGTGTTCACGCCGGCGGTGCTGGCGGCGATCGAAAAGGCGACCTACGGTTCGCTCTTCATCCGCGACCAGGGCGCGATGATCGGCGACGGCGAGGTCTGGTTCACCGGCGGGCCGGACGGCGTGAAGATCTCCGCCATCAACCCATAAAAAATCTCCGGGCGCTTGCGCGTCCGGAGACTTGATGTCAGCCGGTCGTGTGATCGGTCAGCTGCAGCCGCTGGTCGATCCGCAGGTGTCGCACTTCAGGCAGGTTCCATTGCGCACCATCGTGAAATTCGAGCACTCGGAGCAGGCGTCGCCCGTGTAGCCCTGCATGATCGCCTTGGCGCGGCGGCTCGCCTCGATCTTCTCCTCGTGCGCCTCGATCTTGGCTTCGGTGTTGTCGAACAGCGTGTCGGTCGCAGCTTCCTCGACGCCCGTCTCTTCGCCCAGCTCCCGAGCGCGCTCTTCGTAGTCGCGCTTGAAGGCCTGGGCCTCTTCCGGATCGATCGCGGAAACCGAGCGGGCCACGACCGCGCCGCCGGCGATCGCCGTGACATTGTGCGAGACGCCGCCGTCGCCCTTGGGCTTCGCGCCCATCGGCTGGCCGCCGTGGGCGACGAGCTCCAGCTTGTGGCCGCGGGTCCAGCCCTTGGAGACCGGCGCCGTCTTGCCTTCCTGGATGCCCTTGCCAAGCGCCGTGTTGGAGAAGTCCGACGTGTCGACATGCGACAGGTCGTGGCGCTCCAGATAGGAGACCGCAAGCTCGCGGAACACGTAGTCGAGGATCGACGTCGCGTTCTTGATCGCGTCGTTGCCCGTCACGATGCCGGCCGGCTCGAACTTGGTGAAGGTGAAGGCCTCCACATATTCCTCCAGCGGCACGCCGTACTGCAGGCCGAGCGAGATGGCGATGGCGAAGTTGTTCATCATCGCGCGGAAGGCTGCGCCTTCCTTGTGCATGTCGATGAAGATCTCGCCGATGCGTCCGTCGTCGAACTCGCCGGTCCTCAAGTACACCTTGTGCCCGCCAACGACGGCCTTCTGGGTGTAGCCCTTGCGGCGGTTCGGCAGTTTCTCGCGGTCACGGACCACCTTCTCGATTACCCGCTCGACGATCTTCTCGGTCACCGTTACCGCGCGGGCGGCCGTCGGCGCCTCGATCAGTTCCTCGATGACGTCGTCCTCGTCGTCCTCGTCCTCGATCAGCGAGGCGTTGAGGGGCTGCGACAGCTTGGAACCGTCGCGGTAGAGGGCGTTGGCCTTGAGCGCCAGCTTCCACGACAGCATGTAGGCCGACTTGCAGTCCTCGATGCTCGCGTCGTTCGGCATGTTGATCGTCTTGGAGATCGCGCCGGAAATGAAGGGTTGGGCTGCCGCCATCATCCGGATATGGCTCTCGGTCGACAGATACCGCTTGCCGATCTTGCCGCAGGGGTTGGCGCAGTCGAACACCGGCAGGTGCTCGTCACGCAGGCCCGGCGCGCCTTCCAGCGTCATCGATCCGCAGACATGGATGTTGGCCGCCCCGATCTCCTTCTTCGAGAAGCCCAGATGCTCCAGCATGTTGAACTCGAGGTCGTTCAGCTGCTCGTCGCTGACGCCCAGCGCGTCACGGCAGAAGTCGGCGCCGAGCGTCCACTGGTTAAACACGAATTTCATGTCGAAGGCCGCCGCCAGAGCCGCGTTCAGCGCCTCGATCTTCTCGTCGGTGAAGCCCTTGGCCTTCAGCGAGCCGGGATTGATCGCCGGCGCCTGGTTCATGTTGCCATGGCCGACCGCGTAGGCCTCGATCTCGGCGATCGCGCTTTCCGAATAGCCGAGCGTGCGAAGCGCCGCCGGCACCGCGCGGTTGATGATCTTGAAGTAGCCGCCGCCGGCGAGCTTCTTGAACTTGACGAGCGCGAAGTCCGGCTCGATGCCGGTCGTGTCGCAGTCCATCACAAGGCCGATCGTGCCGGTCGGCGCGATCACCGTTGACTGCGCGTTTCGGTAGCCGTGCTTCTCGCCGAGTTCGACGGCCCGGTCCCAGGCGGCCTTGGCGTGGTCGACCAGGTCCTGGTCCGGGCAGTCGTCATGGACGAGCGCGACGGGCAGGGTGGACAGGTCTTCATAGCCGGTCGTCTCGCCATAAGCGGCCTGACGGTGGTTGCGCATTACGCGCAACATGTTGTCGCGGTTGGGCTCGAAACCGGGGAAGGGGCCGAGCTCGCCCGACATCTCCGCCGAGGTGGCGTAGGCGACGCCGGTCATGATCGCGGTGATCGCCCCGCAGATCGCGCGGCCGGCGTCGGAGTCGTACGGGATGCCCGACGTCATCAGCATGCCGCCGATATTGGCGTAGCCGAGCCCGAGCGTGCGGTACTTGTAGGACAGCTCCGCGATCTGCTTCGACGGGAACTGCGCCATCATCACCGAGATTTCCAGCACCATGGTCCACAGGCGCACGGCGTGTTCGAACTCGCCGATGCGGAACTTGTTGACCTTGCCTTCCATGAACTGCAGCAGGTTCAGCGAGGCGAGGTTGCAGGCCGTGTCGTCCAGGAACATGTATTCCGAGCACGGATTGGACGCGCGGATCGGGCCGGCGGCCGGGCAGGTGTGCCAGTCGTTCATGGTCGTGTTGAAATGCAGGCCCGGATCGGCTGACGCCCAGGCGGCGTGGCCGATGTCGTCCCACAGCTTGCGCGCCTTGATCGTCTTCATGACCTTGCCGTCGATGCGCCCGGTCAGGTCCCAGTCGCCGTCGGTTTCGACGGCGTTCAGGAAGTCGTCGCGGATCGAGACAGAGTTGTTCGAGTTCTGGCCGGACACCGTCAGATAGGCTTCCGAGTCCCAGTCCGTGTTATAGGTCGGAAATTCGATGTCCTTATAGCCCTGGCGGGCGAACTGGATCACGCGCTTGACGTAGTTTTCGGGAACGAAAGCCTTCTTCGCCGCGCGGATCTCGCGCTTCAGCGCCGGGTTCTTGGCAGGATCAAAGCAGTCTCCGTCCGGTCCCTCGCAGTTCACGCAGACCTTGAGAATCGCCTTCAGGTGCTGCGAAACCGTCTTCGAACCGGTGACGAGGGCAGCCACCTTCTGCTCCTCCTTGACCTTCCAGTTGATGTAGTCCTCGATATCCGGATGGTCGATGTCGACGACCACCATCTTGGCGGCGCGTCGCGTCGTGCCGCCCGACTTGATGGCGCCGGCGGCGCGGTCGCCGATTTTCAGGAAGGACATGAGGCCCGACGACTTGCCGCCGCCGGAGAGCTTTTCACCTTCGCCGCGCAGATACGAGAAGTTGGAGCCTGTGCCCGATCCGTATTTGAAGAGCCGCGCCTCGCGCACCCACAGATCCATGATTCCGTTCTCGTTGACGAGATCATCTCCGACCGACTGGATGAAGCAGGCGTGCGGCTGCGGATGCTCGTAGGAGGATTTCGAGCGGGTGAGCTTGCCGGTGAACGGGTCGACATAGAAATGGCCCTGGCCAGGGCCGTCGATGCCATAGGCCCAGTGCAGGCCGGTGTTGAACCATTGCGGGCTGTTGGGCGCGACGCGCTGGGTCGCCAGCATGTAGGCAATCTCATCATGGAAGGCGCGGGCGTCTTCCTCGCTGTCGAAATAGCCGCCTTTCCAGCCCCAGTAGGTCCAGGTGCCGGCCAGCCGCGAGAAAACCTGGCGCGCATCGGTTTCGGAACCGTATCGCTCATCCTCAGGCAGTTCTTTCAATGCCTTCGCGTCGGCCTCCGAGCGCCAAAGCCAGGAAGGTACGGAATTCTCCTCGACCTTTTTCAGGCGCGCGGGAACACCGGCCTTGCGGAAATACTTCTGTGCAAGAATGTCGCTCGCGACCTGCGAGAACTGGGCGGGTACGTCGATGTTTTCCAGACGGAACACGATGGAGCCGTCGGGATTCCTGATCTCGCTTGTGGCCTTGCGGAATTCGATTTCCGCATAGGGAGAGTGTCCTTCTTTCGTGAATTTTCGCTCGATGCGCATTCTTTCCCTCGTTTTCTGAAAGTCCCGCCGACGCGCCGTCGCCAACAGGCACCACCCCACATTCGCAACCATTCCGAGAAGGACGGCTGCGTGTCTCGATTAGCGTTTCGGTGTTGAGTGCTTCCTCACCACAAGCGCTATATCTTGTGTCATTCTCGGCCGCAAACACTAAAGATAGTATTAACAGCTTCTTTTTACCAATCACTTTTTTAGCCGGATTTCCGAAAAAAAGCGCGCAAAAACCCCGGTTGCAAAGACTGTATTCCAGTCGCCACAACCTGCAAGAACACCGCACAAACAACTGATATAGGCCTGATTGAAGAACGCCCAGGCCGCGCTGTCACTACAACGTTGGCACAGTACAACGCGACTCGTTTTGGACCGTCAAGGGCTTGTTCAAGACAGATTTATGAACACTAGATATTGTGTGTCATCATTGTGGAAAATGGGGAAAGGGAAGGCCTTGAAATCCCCGCACTTGCCGCTTCGTCAACCCCGAAAATAGGCTTCGTCAAATTTTTCCTGTTTTCGCCGAGAACCTTTCACGCGCGTCGTGAGTCGGCCGACGTCAAGGTGCTTCGGGCGTTCTTTTTCGCGAATCAGAACCTGCCTGCTGCTCAAGTCGAGCGGATGAACTCAATCATCTTTTCGGCCAGGAACGGACCGGCGTCTTCCTGCAGGAAATGGCCAGCGTCCTGCGTAATGAAATGATCTTGTCCTGCTGCTCCCGGAACCAGCTTCTTGAAGACGGCCTCTCCGCCTTTCATGATGGGATCCTTGTCCGAGAAGCAAGTGAGAAAAGGCTTGTCGAATCGCATCAGGCTGGCCCAGGCGTCCTTTTGGGCTGACGCTGCAGGATCGTCCGGCGAAATTGGAACCAGAGAAGGAAAGGCGCGCGCGCCGGCCTTGTAACTCTCGTCGGGGTAGGGGGCATCATAGGCCGCGACTTCCGCGTCGCTCAGACCGTTCACGGTCCCGCGCGCCACCACGCCGCCAATTCTGAATGTTGGCGAGGACTGACTATACTCCCGCCAGTCGAGAAAGGCCTGCCCCGGATGATGGCCGCCGGTCGGCAGCGCCGTATTGCCGGTCATCACCCTGTCGAAAGAGGCAGGCATTTCTGCGACCAGGCGCAGGCCGATCAGTCCGCCCCAGTCCTGTGCGAAAAGCGTCATGGCGCCGGGCGCAACAGCCGAAAGCCACTGTTTCATCCAACCGACGTGCCCGCCATAGCTGTAGGCCGCGCGATCCGTCGGTTTGTCTGACTTGCCGAAACCGATGAAATCAGGCGCAAGAACGCGAAACCCATCTGCGGCGAGTACGGGGATCATTTTCCGATAGAGATAGGACCATGTCGGCTCTCCATGCAGAAGCAGGACAACGGGGCCATCGGACGGTCCCTCGTCCAGGTAATGCATCCGCATGCGTCCAAGCGTTTCGTCGCGTATGTCGAGGTAATTCGGGCGAAATGCGTAATCCGGAAGATTCGCAAATCGATCGTCGGGTGTTCTTAAAACCTGATTGTCAGCCAAAATATCCTCCCGCCATTGACCGGGACCAATCAAGCCGCTGCCGCCAGTGCTGTCAATCTACAGATATTGACAATAATGTTGTCAATTCACATCTGAGACGTATTGACCGCCACGAGGAGTGCAGGATGACACTGCGTAGCGTTATTGTTAAGCAGTTCGGCAGACCCCATGGCCACTGGGTAGAATCGTCGGTTATATATTGGCGAACCGGCCATCGGGCGCCGAGCGAAGCCGCTGGACCGTCGATCTGCTCAAATTGCAGGAGGGGCAGGATATTCTGGAAATCGGCTGCGGGCCGGGGCTTGCTCTTGAGAATTGTCTCGCGGTGCTTTCTGCAGGCCGCATTGTTGGTATCGATCACTCGGAACTGATGATCCGCCAAGCCAGGCGCCGTCTTCATTCTGATATTGAGTCTGGCCGCCTCGAACTTCGGAATGGTGGTCTCGAGAGACTAGCTGATGAAACTGATGCTTACGACCGGATTTTCTCGATAAACGTTATCCAGTTTTTGGGAGATATGGACCAGACCTTTGCGCTTTTACACAATCGACTGAAGCCTGGCGGCGTGTGCGCCACAACCCTGCAGCCCCGCAACCAAGGGGCGACACGCGAGTCAGCGCTGAAAGCCGCCCGGAGCATGAGTTGTGCAATGGAAAAAGCCGGCTTTGACGATGTCGCCAGCCACGAATTGCCGATGGAGCCGACACCCGCGATCTGCGTCACCGGGGTGAAGGCAGACCACTAGCGCTCAGCTATCCCTTGCTATCGGTTCCTGATAGGTAAAGCCCATATCCCACGGAAAATAGATCCAGGTGTCCTGGCTCACTTCCGTAATGTACGTATCGACCATCGGGCGACCGGTCGGCTTGGCGTACACAGTTGCGAAATGCGCCTTGGGCAACATTTCCCGGACAATGCGCGCCGTCTTGCCGGTGTCTGTCAAGTCGTCGACGATCAAGATGCGCTCACCTTCGGTCGCCAGCATCTCGTCGTTGATCGGTTTGAGAACCAGCATATCGCCCTGGTTCTTGTAGTCGTGATATGACGCCACGCAGACGGATTCGATTTTTCGGATGTTCAGTTCCCTCGCCACGATCGCCGCCGGCACAAGGCCGCCCCGGGTGATGCAAACGATTCCGTCGAGCTCAAGATTTAGCCCTGCAATGCGCCAGGCGAGGGCCCGCGCATCGCGATGAAATTGATCCCAGGATACGGGGAAAGATTTATCCGGCAGCGACATGTCCATCCATCCTCATGGCCGGCGCGGTGGTTCGCGGCGCCGGCGTTAATCGTGAATGGACTGTCTTAGTGCCGAAGGAAACACTTGCGCAACCCATCGCCGGATGATGGCTATAGGAACGAAGCCTTCAGCGCGACATCAGCGTCAGATTCGTCATCGAATCGAGAAGCGTGTGGGTTACGCCGCCGAACAGGAATTCCTTGATCCTGGAATGGCTGTATGCGCCCATAACCAGCAGATCCGCCTGGGTGTCCGACATGCGGTTCTCGATGATCGAAGCTGCAGGCACGCCGCCAGAGGACTGTGAACTGACCGTGACATTGATCCCGTGCCGACTAAGGGTCGCTGCAATCTCCGCGCCTGCCATAGAGGCGCTTTGTTCCAGCGTGTCCTTTGGATCGACGATGAAAATCTCGACCTTTTCCGCCGCCATGAGAAGCGGCAATGCGTCGAAGACGGCGCGGGTGGATTCCCGGGTTGCGTTCCACGCGACCAGCACAGATTTGACTGGCTTGCCTGAATGCCCGGTGTAGGGAACAAACAGGACGGGCCGGCCGCTCTCGAAAACGAGCGATTCGAGATCGGCGTAATCGTTGGTGTTGTCCGGGTTGCGCTGCAGCAGCACAACGATGTCCGCGCAATGCGCGCTGGATACGGCGGAAACCGCTCCATCACCCGTCGGGGACCTTACCGAACGCCACTCGAAGGATACGCCCTCTGCATTGCAGCGATCCCTGAACTTTTTTTCCACGAGAGAGGAACGTTTCTGTATTTCTTCCTCGTCCAGCTGGTAGATCGTGGGATCGGGAATTTCCATTGGAGCAGTGTAAGCTACACGCATCGTCGGCTCCGCATGAATTCCGATAAGATGGGCGCCGTTCTGGCTGCACAGAGAAATTGAGGCGTTCAAAACGGGTTCGCAATCGCTCTCACTCCGCAATACGGCAACGATAGTCTTGTAGCTCATAGTCGGCTCCCTAATATGTTCAGCGCATTGGTCTGTTTTCCAATGGCGCCGTTTATTCAATATTATCGTAACCTCTTGCGCCTTGACCGGGATCAATACCAGTCAGCGTCAACGCGCTGTCTTTTCCCGTTTCGACTGCAATAGGGTCAGCATTTGCCGGACCTGCAATGCCGCCGCCTCGATAGCGGCGGCGTCGCGGCCTCTAATGACAATTTGCGTGGAAAAGGTCGTTCCGTCAAACTGCGGATAGGAACCAATCACCGTTTCGCGGTTCTCGTTCTGTATGGCCGCCAGAGGATCTCCGATCGTTCCCTCGCCGAACGGGCAATGCACAGCGACGGACTGGATCTTGGTTCCGGTTTTTAAAGTCGGAAGCAGACTGTCCAACATCGCCTGAAAGACCGACGGAACGCCCGCCATCACGTGGACATTGCCTATCGTGAAACCCGGCGCGACGGATACAGGATTGACGATATGCTTGGCGCCTTTCGGCATTCGGGCCATGCGCTTGCGCGATTCGGTGAATTCCATGTCGCGGCTTCGATAGACCGCCCCCATCAATTCCAGCGCCGTTTCGTCGTGCTCGCAGGGAACGCCGAAGGCCACGGAAATTGCATCGGCGGTAATGTCGTCATGGGTCGGGCCTATGCCACCGGAGGTGAAAACGTAGGTGTGGACGCTTCGAAGCTCGTTGACTGCCTTGACTATCGCGCTTTCTTCGTCGCCAACGATGCGAACTTCTTCAAGATCTATGCCTACCGCCGTCAGCATGTCGGCGAGATGGCCGATATTCTTGTCTTTTGTGCGCCCCGACAGCAATTCATCGCCGATTGCGACCATTGCAGCTGTAACTATCGCTTTCGACATGCAGTCTCCTCGTATTTCAATTGCGAATACGTAACGCGTGGGCCATCAGGCTGCAAGCGCCGGGGGACTTTCGAAAAATGTCTGGATGTTCGTCAACGCGCGGACTGAACCGTTTGTCCTTGGCAATCTGCCAAAGGCGGTCGAGAGCACGTTTTTCTACCGCTCACAGCGGCCGGATCATTTGTAGGTAACTGCAGCGAGTTTGTGCAGAAGATGGGCCTTCAGAAGGTTTTCGATCCGCTTCTTGACCTGCCCGACAAGTTGGGCGTTTTCCGCGCGCACCACAAGCGTATCGATCGCTTTGTCGACGGTCTTCAGTCCTCCGACGTCGCCTAGTCCACGACTTTCTATTTCCCGCCACAAATCTTCTCCGAGATTTCTGATACGGGTGGTCAGGTGGCCGTCCTTGTTCGACGGGAAGAATATGGTTGCTATCTTTTGTCCAGGCATCGATTTCTACCTTTTCGTTCTCCAATCCGTTCGTGTCCCAAACCCTGCTCACTTTGAGGTCAATACAACCCGTTCTGGATTTAAATATGTTCGCCTTCGCACTGTTTCCAGTGTTGCGGCACATATCAAATGAATACCGAAATACGAATGTCGAGCATTCTAGTTCGGAGCCATACGCGGTCAAGGATCTGGTTGGCCATATTGAACGTTCTTGCACCATGCAACAATGTTGCCGTTTGACTTGAAGTGCAAGAAGTTTTGAAGGAAAATCGTGGACCGGTGACTAATGGCGAAGTCACCGGTCCGAAACGCATTCTCTCAGGGCGACTATGAGAAATGCGTCAGCTCGTTTGGCTAGGCCAGTGACGAACACGTTTTGCTTATACATTATATTTACGAGACTTATAACTAAAAAATGGAATTTGGAGTACAGATCGGACATTTTTTTTAATTCAACTTGTTTTCTTTTTCGCAATGGTTGCATATTCTTGTCGATGCACCTGAAAAATCTGGCGCCGCTTCAGTTGCGAAAGAAAAACAATTTCATGAAAGTACACTTTTCCTGATCGTTGCTGATGGAACTGAAGCCATGCTCTTACGTTATAAGTGGGAGTGCGTGTGTGGACACTGCTCTTCAGTTTGAAACGGAAGGACTCCTATTTATGCAAAGCCATATACTCAAGGTGCGCGCTGACATCCAAGACCCGGAAACCGGAATAGACAACCGGAAAAAAGTCGCCGCCAATATGGCGTCCTGTGTGTCAGACAGCTATCTGTTGATGGTCAAGACGCAAGGTTATCACTGGAATGTCGTTGGTCCATTGTTTCGGTCCATTCATCTTCTGACCGAAGATCACTACAATAATCTTTTTCAAGCAATCGACGAATTGGCTGAGCGCATCAGGGCGCTTGGATATCCGTCACCCTCCAGCTTTACGGAGATGATTGCTCTGAGCGCTATCGAAGAAGATACCGAGAATCCGACTGCAGAGGAGATGATCGATAATCTTGTTAGAGACCATGGAATCCTGGCGCGGCGATTCCGCGAGTGCATTTCGCGCGCCGAAATGGCCGACGACGTCGTATCCGCCGACATGTTGACGAGGCGCATAGAGTTTCACGAAAAAGCGATCTGGATGCTGAGCGCAGTAAAGTCCGAATAGGAAGATCTCGGAGGGCCGTTGCAATTGTCGCAGACGCCCTGGAAGACCGAAAAAACATCAATTGGCATTCCGCTCAATCGGCTTTTTGCTCGTCAAAAAGCCGATTGTTTTGTTGTATTTGAAGGAAGTTGTGGTCCATGCAAATGGGCTCCGCAGAAAGATTAATCTGAGTGGAACCCATTTGCCGTTTGGTCGTTTTGTTTACGAACGCCGAGGCAGTCGGATGCTTGATCGGCTGTTCTCAAAACTGCCAGACGAAAAGGAGTATAACAATGAAACGGATTATCGCAACAACTGCAGTTGCCTTGATGCTTGGCACGTCCGCCTTTGCGAGCGACGCCAATAGGTCCGCCAACACGATGCTCAACACTTATGCTGCTGAACAGCCCGGCGACGTTTTCGCCTCTGAATTCATCGGCATGCGCATTTACTCTGCTGAAAATGAGTGGAATTCTTGGGATGACGGCGCCCGTGTAGAGCCCGGCGCAAATGCCGAATGGGACGACATCGGCGAGGTTGACGACGTCATCTTCGGTAAAGACGGTCAGGTCAAGGCAGTCATCCTTGGTGTCGGCGGATTCATCGGAATTGGCGAAAAGGATATCGCCGTTCCAATGGACCAGATCAAAACCGTTTATGAAAGCGAAGGCGACGACTACTTCCTCGTTGTCAGCACCAACAAGGAAACGTTGACCAACGCCGAGCCGTTCCAGCGCGCCGAAGACAAGGAAATGGCTGCAGCCGAGACGGAATCCATGGATAATTCCGCCGACATGACAGCTGAATCAGTTGCTGAGCCGGAAGCCGACGGTGTTACTACGGACGCCGGGGAGCCGATGACCAAAAAGCAGCGCGCAGAGACGGCGGAAGCAGAGAATACCGACCGTGTCGTGACCTCGAAAACGGCTGACTCGTCCATGACCGCAAAGGACGAAATGACCACGGGCAGTGTTTCCGACGATGAAGCTGCTTGGGCTGACCGCGATATGCTGACGCGTCCCGAGATGACACGTGATGGCTTCAACGAAGCGAGTTACGAAGAACTGACGGCTGAGCAGCTGGAAGGCGCTCGCGTGTACGGCCTTAACGACGAAGACGTCGGCGAGATTGATCGCCTTGTGCTCAGTGAAGATGGACAAATCCAGACGGTCGTCATCGACGTTGGTGGTTTCCTCGGCCTCGGTGAACACCCTGTCGGTGTGACCATGGACGAATTGCAGATCCTGCACGATCCGAATGGATCGGTGCGTGTCTATATCGACTCGACCGAGGAAGCTCTCGAAGGACAGCCTGCATATCGCAGCTAATCGCTTCGAACAGCTTCAAATCGGGAACAGGCCGCCTCGAGCGGCCTGTTTTCGTTTGGTTTGCAACCAAAGGGCCGGTTCCACGTTAATCAGGCCATGGAATGGGTCCAAACTGGCGGCATGTAATTCTATAGCGACGGGAAAAGACGGTGTCGAAAACGATAAAACAAGATGAAACTGACGCGAAGTCGGTGTTGGTCGCTTCCGGTGGGCTCTCCACGCGACTAATTGCCATAATAGCTGGATGCGCTGCGCTCTACCTTGGCAAGAATTTTCTGTTGCCAATTACGCTTGCGGTCATCATCGCCCTGACACTGGGACCATTGGTTTATACGGCGCGGAGGCTACACATTCCGTCGCCCCTGACGGCGGCGCTGCTCCTGTTTCTTTGCGGGGCCGGATTTCTCGCAGGGGCTGTTACTCTGGCCGGTCCGTTGGCCGATTTCATGGCAGATGCTCCGAGGATCGGAGCCGAATTGAAGGACAAATTGAAGAGCATTCGGGAGCCGGTGGAATCGATCAACTCTGTCGGAGAAGAAGTGGAGAAACTTGCAGGATCGGGAGATGACTCAACCGCGAATGAAGTCGTCGTCAAGGGGCCCGGGCTCATGACCCGGGCGGCGGACGATATCATGATCGTTTCGGCGACGGTCGTTCTGACGCTTGTCCTGAGCTTTTTCCTTCTGATTTCGAGGGACATGTTTCTCAAGAAAGCCATCCGCATTTTCCCGCGCCTCAGCGACAAGAAGCGCATTTTCGCGCTGATCACCGATATTGAGCATGACGTCTCTCACTATCTGCTTACTGTCGCAGTCATAAATGGCGGCCTTGGAATATGCGTCGGAATCTCTTTCTATGTTCTGGGAGTTCCGACCCCGCACCTGTGGGCAGTGCTCGCCGCCCTGTTGAACTTCCTGCCCTATATCGGCGCGCTCACGGGCGTTCTGCTAGCATTCGGTGTATCTCTGCTGACCTTCGACACGATCTCCCACGCGCTCGTGCCTGCTTTGACCTATCTGGTCTTCACCACGATAGAAGGGCAGTTCGTGACCCCGATGGTTCTTGGTCGCCGTTTCTCCATGAATACCGTCGGGATATTAATCTCGATTGCGTTTTTCGGCTTTATCTGGGGGCCTATCGGAGTGCTGGTCGCGGTTCCGCTGCTGATTATCTTCAAGGGAATTTGCGAACGGATCGAAAGCCTTCGTCATATCGGCGAGTTTTTGTCCGGAGAGCAATTGCCGCCGGATGAAACGGAAGATGGCGCCGCCGAAAAGCAAGCGGCAAATCGTTAGTCAGGGATCCGGCTTCGGAGTACGCTGTTTGCTGCAGGTACAGGGTCGAAACCTGTCAACCATAGATTTTGGGAACAAATCAAGATTTGTTCGGTTATCTGATCGAGATTGAAAGCAGATGCTTTGCGGGAGAGTAAAGATGGAAAAACAGCATAACAACGAAACGATAGGGCAGGGAGCCACAACCGCCAAACCGGCGAAAGCGAGCTCTCAAGCGGCCGATTTCGTAAAGCAGACCGCCGATCGGGCGGGGGCAGTGGCTTCTGACGTCAAGGATACGATTTCAGAGGCGGCGTCGGAATTCGGCGACACTGTGGCGCAACGTGCCGAAAAAACGCAGCATGAAGCCCTGAAGAAGGTCGCAGAAGGAACAGAAAGGACGGTCGAAAAAGGCAAGTCCTTTACCCAGGATCTTTTGTTGTCTCTCAGTCGCGCCTTCGAGGTTGGAAGCCGTAGTCTCGAAAGCGATGGTATGGCGTCTACCGCGAGCTACGCCCGCGCCACAGGGAAAGGCCTGGAGACCGCGGCCGATGAGATCGACGGTCTCGACTCCGCCCACGTCGCGCACCGCGTCGAAACCTTTGTCAGAGAGCGCCCGTTCCAGACTGTTGGTCTTTTTGCGCTCGCGGGGTTCACGCTCGCTACAGTGGTGAAGGCTTCGATGAGGAAATCGTAAGACTGACTGGCTGCGAACGTGATGAACGGAAGGAATGCATACAATGAACAACAACAATAGCATCATCCAGACAATTCGGGAGTTGATCGCAGACGCGACATTGCTGGTGCGTCAGGAGATAAATCTTGCGAAAGCCGAGGCGGCAGAGAAACTCGGGCAGATCCAGGCGGGCGTCGCAGCTGTTGCTGTCGGTTTGCTGATTGCGCTCACGGCGTTGCTTGTGCTGGTTCAGGCGTTGGTCGTTGCTCTTGGCAACATCATGCCGCCAGCGCTCGCGGCGCTGATCGTGGGCGTAGTGCTCGCGCTCATCGCGTTTGTTCTTGTGATGAACGGCGCCAATCAACTCAAGCCGGAAAACCTCGCGCCAAAGCGGACAATACGCTCAGTCCGTGAAAACGCCGAGAAAATGAAGGAGGGTAGATCATCATGACCAGCGATGCTGAACGAATTGAAGAAGAAATCAGAAACACAAGGGCTCGTATCGATATGAAAATGAACGATCTTGAAAACAAATTTTCGCCTTCGAGCTTCCTGAACGCCGCGCTTGGAGACGGTAACGAACAGGTCGCCGATCTTGGCAATGCGATGGTCAAGAAAGCGAAGGAAAATCCTTTGTCCGCGCTGCTGATTGGAGCAGGCTTTGCAGGATTGTATCTTGCTTCCCGGTCGCAGAACACAAAAGGCGCCAATGACGAGACAGCCGAATTTGCAGCTGAGTCGATTGCGCAACCGAAGCCGACTGATCCGGCCGAGCGCATCGCACAGAACGCCGAGAGTATCCGCAACGAACTGAACGAGCTGCGCGACAGCGTTGCCCAAAGCGTAGATGAGTTCAGTGCGGCCGCCAGCAAGGGCAGCGATGCGGCTCGCGAATCTGTGCGCAACGCCAGCGAACGCGTTCGTCAGGCCAGTGATCGCGTGGCCGAATACGCCAACTCCGCGACGCGCGCGCTCGGAGATGCTCCGGATCAGGCTCGTGAAATCGGCCACAACGTCGCCGACTCCGTGCGCTCCGGCGTTGATTCGGCAGGACAGTTTGCGAGCAAACAGGCGAGGGCGACCCGTCATCGCGCCGATTCAGCCGCAGATTGGGTGCGTGAGAATCCTGTTTCGGCAGGGCTCGTCGCGCTGGCGGTGGGAGCCGCCGCGGCCTCGATATTCACGGCGCGAAAACCTTCAGCAAGTGTCGAGGCAAGTCGCAAGCTTCATTACGCGTCGCGTGAGCGAGAAGGTCACGATGCACCAAAGGGCCGCGAGCGGTTCGAAAATTTCCAGAAGGCAGCCGAGTCCCGCGCTACTAAAAGCGCACCGAGGAAGGGGTCTGTGACCAAATCTGCAAAGGGTCCGAAAGCGGCTTCCGTCAAGACTTCGGCCAAGCCTCTGAAAAACGGCCCCGCCTACAAGAAGGCGCCGACCGCAAAATCCGCCGCTTCGACCAAGACCATGGGAACTGAGAAAACGGATCAGGCGTAGTCCGCCTTTTCGCGGCATGATCTAGGTCCGATCTACAGGACGTCCAGCCGGCCCAGATAATCTGGGCCGGCTGGAGTCACATTAACAAGTCCGTTTGCTCTATTTTTTCTGGCTTTGCGTCGGCGGCGCTCATTTTAGTCGTTGTGACGTCTCGCGATTGTTGTTTGTTTCTTGGGTAGCCTTGCGGCATCCTCACCAATCGTGCTCCCCGGCCGGGCCGCGTGAAGACGATCCAGCTATTCGTTCCCTCGTCCATGTTTGAGTTCCTGCGGGAGCGCCTGGAGATTGTGCTGCGGCAGCCGGTGACTAGGCAGGGACACGTATTTGCCAACCTCGTTCGGCTTTGCCTTTTGAAGCAAAGTACGTGGTGTCTACGTGTTCATCATCGCCAGGCGCAGCGCCTACTACGGCAGTGGGCGCCTCAAAGCCCATATTGGAGCGCGGCGCTTCGGTAGCTGACATTTTACCGGAACAAAATTTGTAGCGGGACGTTTCCGAACAGTGAAAACGACAAAGAGGTGTCCCATGCACAATATCTTCTATATCATCGGCGTTGTAGTGGTTGTCATTGCGATCCTGTCTTTCCTGGGACTGGCTTGATCGCTTAACCGCCTTCCCAATCTTCTCCGATCGGCTTGCGATCCCGTTTCTTCTCGGTGTCAATAAGATCCTTGGCTTCCTCGATATCGTCCTCGGTCGCGTCCTCGCTCTCGGATTCGAGATCTGCGCTTCGGCGCAGGAGGGCCAATTCGAAGAACATTGGAAAGTGGTCCGAGCCCACGAAAGCGAGCCGCTTCATTCGAACCATTCGAAAATGCGCCGAATGGAAAATATGGTCGAGCGGCCATCGCAGGAAGAACCACCGCGCATCGAATGAATTAAACTGGCCGCGCCCTTCGCGCGGGTCCAGCAATCCCGACAATCTTAGAAAACGCCTGGTCGTTCGCGACCAGGCGACATCGTTTAGATCCCCCGTGACGATAACCGGAATGTCCGTGTCGCGCACATCAAGGCCGACAAGGGAAATTTCCGCGTCGCGTCCGATCGTGGCATCGGTGGGGACGGGGGGCTCTGGATGCACCGTTATGAGGCGACATTTTTCGCCGCCTGGCAGCGCGACGGTGCAATCGAAACTTGGAATTCTCTCGTTGAGCAGAAAGCGTACAGACTTTTTCTGAAATTCAAGCTTTGAGAACAGCGCCATACCGTAGGAATTGTCCAGCGGACATTCAACAGAGTCGACAAATTGGTTCAAGGCGACCTTCAACGCGGCAAGCCAATCATTATCCACCTCCATGAACAGCGCCAGATCGGGATCATGTTCGCGGATTTCCCTGACTAGTCGATCATAGTCGCGGTTGCTTTGCTTCACGTTTGAGACAAGCACCTTGAAGATTTGCGCGTCGGACGGGGCGCCCCTGAACGTGTTGACGCTCCGGGGCCAGACCGCTGTAAACCGGGCAATGTGGATAAGCTGTATCACCATTGCCGACAGCAGCATCACGCCGGGGAGGGCGATTGTGGCGTTCAGCGGAAGCAACAGCAGCATTGCGACGGCGACAGCCAAGGTCAGCGTGAGCAGTTGTGTTCTCGGGAAGTCGAAAATCCGCACCAATCCGTGAGATACGGGAAGAACCGGGATGAGTGCGGCCAGCAGACACAATGCCGCCAGAATGAAGATCAGCCAGTACACCAAAACGCGCCTTTCTGTCCGTAGTATCGCAAGTCTAAAACCAGCGTCCAGCCATTCGGTTCCCGGCGCTCCTGCCAGGGCAGGTCAGATGGAACGGGTGGGTTTCGTGTGCGTTTACCATAAGCGTTGGGTTTTCGACGCGTCGTTGGACATATATCTACACTGAAGGCAGAGAGATGAAAAAAGGCACGACAAAAACTCAGATCCAGGAAATAGTCACAGACCGCACCAAATCGCCGGATGAACAACTGCAGCTTCTCGAGAAAATGCGGCAAGAGGTCAGAGCCGAAATGCGGGCGGCCACCGAGAGCCCCATGGTCGACGACAATGATATAGGAGCGGAGCTGAAACTCGTTGAAGAGGCGATCGAGAGCATCGATCCGGACGCCGAAAGCACGCACGAGACGGGCGCAGCCACTCTTTAAAATCGTTACGAAACATTTTTGACAGAGATCGCAACGCGCTGGCGTCGGTCGCAGGAGATCAGTTCTCCTCGTTCGACGCCTTTTCTTCATCCAAGTCGATTTCGCGCACACTTCCGGGCAGATTGGAGCGGACGCTGTCGATATCATGGTCGAAATGGCCCGATCGCTTCAGCTCCATGATCAGCAGTTGCGCGTGTTCGGCAAGCACTTCGTTATTTTTTTCGCTTCCAAGGCCGTGCAGTCTAGAAAGGGCTCTCGCAAGCGCCTGGGCGACCGGCAGATTGTCCGCTGAGGCCCGCCGCAACGGATGGAAGGCCTGACCGAGCAAGTCGCTAAATGACAATTCCGGAAGAACGACGCGAACCTTGTCATTATCGTCGCAGAGGAAAAGGGGTCGGGTTTTTCGATCGGCAATTCGAGCCAGAGCGCTGGAAAGGCTGTCGACCGCGGCGATTGCGGTGTAGGCGTCGTTGACGCCGGGAGAGAGCGCACGAAGCGCGATTTCGACAAGCAGGTGTATATTGAATTCGATCGGGCGGCTTTGCGAGCGAGAGGGCTCGATGTGAACAAATTTTCGTATTTCGTCTGCGATATCATCGCCGACCTCATTTGAAATCGCCAAAAGTGTTTCGTCGCTGAGAACAAAACCGCCGGGTGACATGACCACGCGCACGACGATGTCTTCCCGATTTGCAAGCGCGACTAGATCCTCTTCAGCTATTGCGCCGATATAACCGGCCGAACCCGCGTCAAGCCCCTCTTCGCAATGAATGTCAGTCGCGTCTCCGGCCTCGTCCACCCTGTTCATGTGTTTTGTCAGGGCTTCACCCAACCGCATGGTTATCTTGGCTATTTCATCGTCTATCGACACACTCTCCGAGACGTGACGAACGAAAAAGATGAGCTGGAAAACGCATAGCATTGAAAGCAGTACGGCTCCGCCGACTGTAATGCGTGGAACGAAGTTCGGATGCACGAAGGCCAGGGCGACAAGCGCATAGAGGAACGTCCCGCCGAACAGGCCGGCCGTTACCTGGTTCACCGTCTCGGTGCTGAAGCGTTTTAGCAACCGTGGTCCGATATTGCCCGCGGCCAGCGTAAATACGACGAGCACAAGGGAATAGGTCAGACTGAGCGTCGTGATTGCAGCGCCGGCAATTGCCGAGAGAACGCTTCGGGCGCTTTCATCGTTGAAATTCAGAATGAAGTATCCGGACACGCCAAGATCAAACCGACTCTCAATAACAACAAGAATTGGCGCCAGTGCGCCTATTGAAAAAGCGATGATGGCTGGAATCGTGAACAGCACGACAACCGGATATCTGAAGATAAAAGACTTCATCGGGACGCAAGCAGGCCGCCGTCGTCGCAGCGATCGGCGGTTTCCTGTGGCGCCAGAACTGTCAAAGCGCCGGGATGGGATTCAATCGTCACGCGGCTTTCCAGATCAAGAAGTTCTCCGTCGATGAGGGCGACGCCGCTGTCCTCTACCTCCGGGAACTGCAGTTCGACCTTGTCTGCCAGTTCCTCCTGTATATCCGCATTCGATCGCCATGAGCCGGCGGCAAGATCGGCCGCGAGAGACAGGTAGCTGGCGACGTCCAGCACGCCCGCCGTATAGATGCCGAGTTTGCCGCTGCTGGGGTCGTCGAAATAGGGCAGGTGTCCGTCGCCGTAGGGGTTGTTGGATACGGACAAGTTGCTCAGCAACTCATCACGCTCTCCACTTACGGTTTTGACTATTGTCCGAACCGTCGGCGGATTGGCGACCTGAGAGGTAAAGGCTCGGAAACTCGCAAAGATTTTCGTCAGCCTGGAATCAAAATTGTATTGATTGCGCTCCTCGACGAGTTGCGGATGCATGCCGATTGAATATTGATGAATGAAGGGTCTGCCGTTGGCTGTCGCCAGATCGCAAGCGATAGGGCGTCCGCCGGCAAGGGCCTGTATGGCTTCGTTGAGGTCCAGTGGTATGCGCAATCCCCGCGCAAAAAGATTCATTGTTCCGGCCGGCAGCACCGCCAGAGTCTTGCGGTTCTCCCAACATTGAGCGGCGGCAGATGAAATGGAGCCGTCGCCGCCTCCAACCAGAACGACATCAGCGTCGGATTTTACTGCCTCATCAAGTTTACTTTGAAAATGTTCGCCGGACGTCACGCATCCGGTGACGCCGTATCCCGCTTGAGAGAATTGTGTTTCGATGACCTCGAGTAATTCGTCCGGTTCCAGTGTCTTCAGCGTACCGCTTCCACTGTTGAGTATAGCCGCCAATTTCATGGGTCACCTGTCAGATTGAGCTGTATTCAGATGTATGGTCTGTCAGTCGTCGACGAAGGCGCCCAGTTGGCGATCGTCGAGAGTTTGTTTTCGTCTCGCACCCTGCACTGCCCACCCGTCCATTCGATGAGGTCGCGCGATACAAGTTTCCGAAGCGTCTTGTTCGTATGAACGACAGACAGGCCAAGGGTGTCGGCGACATGCTGCTGGGTGATAGGGATGGCCGCGTTCGACGAGACGAGCGCCTGAACAGCCTTGGCCCGTTTGTGCAAAAACAGAAGCAGATATGCGGCCCGCTCAAGCGCGTTACGTTGCCCGACGCTTAACAGATGTTCGTCGAGTATCGACTCTTCGCGCGCTGCTATCCATGTCAGATCGTAACTGAGTGAAGGAAATGACTGGAACAACTCGGACAGGCGTTCGCGTTCGAAGACACACATGACCATTGGAGTGAGCGCCTCGATTGAGTGCTGCATCTCTCCCATGAGAGTTCCCTGCAGACCGATCATGTCGCCAGGCAAGATATAGTTCAAGATTTGACGGCGTCCGTCGTCGAGCATCTTATAGCGGAAACCCCAACCACTGAGGAGGGTATAGAGATGGGCGCTGTGAGACCCCTCAACGAGTAGGGTCGAGCCCCTGTCGGAGATCAACTCTCCGGTTTTGAAACGCTCGACGAAGTCCAGTTCCTTGTCGTTAAAATTTCGAAATAGCTCGAACTTCTTCAGAGGGCACCGAGTGCATGGCGTCCAGGCCGTCTTGAGCTTTCCGCTGGTCTTACCTGTCATCTCGCTCAGTATCTCCGACAGGCGGTCAGCTCTTGGCGAAGGCGCGATTGGTCGTCGCCATGGAATTCGCATCCGGACCGTAAGCGCCTTCATCATCGATGCTAAGGGCGACCAGAAGGCTGCTTCGAGCCCGGCTCACTCGGCTTTTGATGGTGCCAATGGCGCATTCGCAGATATTCGCAGCTTCTTCATAGGAAAACCCTGAAGCGCCAACAAGAATAATGGCTTCACGTTGGTCATCGGGCAGCTTTTCTAGAGCCTTTCTGAAATCCTGCAGATCCAGAGAACCATATTGTTCCGGATGGACAGCCAGGCGTTCCGTCAATATGCCGTCACGATCTTCCACCTCGCGTCCGCTTTTCCGCATCTGGCTATAAAAAGCGTTACGCAAAATTGTAAAAAGCCAGGCTTTCATGTTTGTGCCGGGCTCGAAGGATTCCTGTTTCGCCCAAGCCTTCAGGATCGTGTCCTGTACAAGGTCGTCTGCGCTGCTCGCATCTCCGATGAGAGACATGGCGAATGCGCGAAGGCTGGGCAGAGCAGACAACAATTCCCTCTTGAAACTGTAGTCAAGATCTTCAGTTGTGCTCACTTGCGATTTCCATCTTTTTGCGATGCTTCTGCAGCGTCGAGTTTCTCAAGGAGATCCAGAAAACGGTCCGGAATTGTTTCCGTTTCGACCTCGCGATAGATCGTTCGCAATTGCCGTGCAATTTCGCTGTTGGGATCAATTTCTTCGGAACCTCGACTCCGTGCATCTCCAGATGGTCTGTTTTTACTCATCAATCTGCGTCTCTCCTGCGCTGCGTAACCCGCAAAAACCCCAGTTTCGAATCGATAGGTAACGTCGTACCCGGAAATTTGTTCCTTCCCCGGGAACTTTTTTCTGCTTTCCTCGTTGATACTCATCGTAAAGACCAATTACCCTTCATCAGGAGAGTCAAATATGTCATTGTCCACCCGCATCGCTCCCCACTTGCCGTTGCTGCGCCGCTTTGCGCGGGCGTTTACCGGCTCGCAGACGTCTGGCGATGCTTACGTGGAAGCAACGCTGGAAACGCTCATTACGGACATTTCCGTTTTTCCGGACGCTTCGAGCGATCGCGTTTCGCTTTATAAACTTTTCTGTCAGGCCTTTGGTTCCCTCGACGTGCAACTGGAGCCCAAAGCATCGCCATTTGGTTGGGAACGGCGTGCGGCGGCCAATCTCGCAGCGGTGCAGCCACTTGCCCGGCAGGCGTTTCTTCTCGTGGCGGTTGAAGGATTTGGCGAAAGCGAAGCCGCGGAAATCATGGACACGGACGAGGCGGGAATTGAAAAGTATCTCGATGAAGCTTCAGGGGAAATCTCACGGCAGATTGCAACCGACGTTATGATAATCGAGGACGAACCTCTCATTGCCGTCGATATCGAACAGATCGTCCTCGAACTCGGACATTCCGTAACAGGAATCGCTCGGACCAAGGACGAGGCGATGAGCCTTTATCACAGGAGCAAGCCGAAGCTTGTGCTTGCAGATATTCAGCTTGCGGACGGGAGTTCGGGTATCGACGCAGTCAACGAAATTTTGGCGGACGAGAGCATACCGGTTATATTCATTACAGCTTTCCCGGAACGCCTTTTGACCGGCGAGCGCCCGGAACCTGCATTCGTTGTAACGAAACCGTTCAGTCCTTCCATGGTAAAGGCGCTTATCAGCCAGGCGCTTTTCTTCGATGAAAGAGCGGAATCCGCAGCGTGATCAAACAGTGATGCAATGGTTGGAACCATTCCTTGTCGCCACGGTTTAACGTGCAAGATGTGCGTCAGTCGGAAAGCGATGAGTTGTTCACCAGTCTGCCGGGCGTAGTTACGGTTTCTCAGCGATTTGTATCGCTTGAGAGCCCTATCATGATGGATCTTGTCAGTTGTACTGACGGACCGAACATATTGTAACACCCGGATGGACGAGCCTTTGACCCGCTGGCGGAAATCAAACCAGGAAGACAGCACCGTTCAAGGCTATCTTGTCGCGGCTATGGAAGAGTCGGGGCTATGCATCGCCATTCAGAATCAGGACCTTCAATATCTTCAAATAATGAATATGCCGCGCCGCTGGAAAACGGCTCCCGACCGAGAACCGGACGACGCCTCGATTTTCGGCGCGGAATTCGCCGCTCGGTTGGCCAAGGTCAAGGCCGAGGCCTTGCAAGGTGGAGAAACAAAAAAGCTGGAGATGATGCTTGAGGGAGATCTCGCCTATGAGTTCGAGATCAAGCCGTTTGTCGCCGGTGACAGTTCAACCTATCTGCAGACGATCATTCGCGACATATCGCTGAAAAAGTCGACGGAACGCATAACGGTTTCCTTGCTTCGCGAAGTCAGCCACAGGTCAAAGAATTTGCTGGCGATCATTCAGAGTATAGCCACACAAACGGCCAGGCACAGCGATACGCTCGACACATATCTGCGCCGGTTTCGCGGTCGGCTGTATTCACTGGCGCGTGCTCAGGATCTGATTACGGATTCAGACTGGAAAGGCGCCTTGCTGAAGGATCTCATTCGCAACCAGGCGCAGAGTTACTTTCCCGATGACGACAAGGCTATAGTGTTCACCGGCGAAAACATATTGCTGCCGCCAAGCGCTTCTCTTTACCTTGGATTGGCGTTGCATGAACTTATCGTTCAAGCTGCCACCCGCCGCTTCATCTCGAATGGCGCGCAGAATATCGCTGTGAAGCTGGAGCGTTGTACGAGCAAAACCGCAGAGACCGCGCCGCAGGCCCATCTCGTCTGGCGTGAAAATTACCTGAGCATTCCTCACCTCGGTATGGTGAGCGAGCAGCCATCGGATCTGATGGAGTTCGAACGAATGCTATTGGAGAAGATCGTTCCCGCCTCCCTGAACGGCACGGCGTCTTACGATGCCGATGAAAGCTCAGTCGAATACGAAATTACATTCCCGGTGAGTAGCCAGAAATAGAAACAGCGCCGCTCGTGGGAGCAGCGCTGTTGTTTGAAGTCGCTGTTTTGGTCAGGCGCGTGTGAGCCAGGTTTCGATCTCACGATCGATCTCGTCAACCGACTTGCCATAACGCTCCTGGAGTTTGCCCTGAAGTTGTTTACGGTTGCCTGCGATATAGTCGATATCGCTGTCAGTGAGCTTGCCCCATTCCTTCTGGACCTTACCCTTGACCTGTTCCCAATTACCTTCGATCTGGTTCCAGTTCATTTTTCATCTCCTTTCTTGAAAGACCATTTACAAAAGACGCTGGCGTCTGATGCGTCCGATTTGTAAACGCGTGCGCAGCGTGTTCCGTTCCACAGCAAGCTTGATCGAGTCACACATTTTGACGGCGTGTTTCAGCATTTTGGGGAGTGAAAGACTTTCGGAAGCGCCTCGCAAAAAAAAATGCCCCGCTGCAATATGCAACGGGGCGAAGACCGGGAAGTTGGGGTAGGAGAGGGATTTGGGGTATCTTCCCGGGATCAGTAACTTGACGTGATCGTCTCGCCTACGCCAATCCGTATATGAGCAGTATCAGCAAGACGACAATGATTGCGCCTGCGACGCCCACCGTCCTCCAGTAATTGGGACCGGGATGCGGGCTGTGGGCGGTGTTCGGCAACGCGTTTGGAAGACTGGTTTCCTGAGTTTGTTTCAGGTCGTTTTCCGCTTCCGGGACATTCCTTACATCACTCAAAACATCCTCCATCATTGTTATGCATTATGAAAACGCGTGGTCTTGAGAAGGGTTCCATAAACGACGTTGAAGTCACCACGGGGAGAGAAAGCGAACAAGGGACGGCGCCATCGAGTGAAGTTGATTGCGGGAGCAAGCGGTGCTGGCATTCGTTCTTTTGCGGAACTTCAGAGCCTTCCTGGCGTTTTCCCAGAGAACTTAAACATAAGGATATGACATGTCTGAGAAATTGACCGGACGCCAAGTAAAACAGGGTGACCAAAGCCCCAGTCTCGCCAAGGCCCTATTATTTGGTTTGGCGGCGGCCGCCCTCGTTTGGGTTGGCGTGGAAATTTACGGATACGCATTGAAGGGCGACACTGAGCAGCTCGAAGAACTTACCGATGAGCAAAGCGTCGGCTCCGATAACATGTCAACCGGAAGCGTCGAGCGCACATCGCCGGATACGCAAACTCAGACTGACTGACATTCATCAATGTCAATTAGCTGCATAGATCGCATGTTATATCCGCCCAACCGGGCGGATTTGTGATTCTTATTCATGTTATCAATTGGTTCGTTCGCCATCTGAGTGTTTATTCCCGTTATTGGGAATGATGCGATGTTCGACGATCCGCAGCAACGCCAGAACGAAAAGGGCAAACAGCGTGGCGATCATTGCGATTGTCACGTAACCCAAGCCCGTTGCAAGTCCTATGGCGCCGGCCAGCCATAAGCCTGCGCCAGTTGTCAGTCCGTGAATCTCGCCGCGTGCAAAGATGATGACGCCGGCCGCCAAGAACGCCACACCACTGGTGACCGCCTCGATCAGTCTGAGCGGATCAATACGGATAGATTTTTGATCGAAAACGGAATGATGCGTAATCTCGATTGTTAGCAGAGCAACAGTGCATGCAGCCAGACAGACAAGAATATGGGTTCTCAACCCTGCCGGCCTGTTGCGCCACTCTCTCTCGAATCCAACCAAGGCTCCGAAAAAGGTAGCCAGCGCGAGCCTGACGGCAATGACCGAAAGCGGCAGCCATGTTTCCGTGAAAAGCGAAGTGTCTGCGAAGTCCATTGAACGAAACGTGTGACCTGAGGTTTTGTTCCGTTTCGAATAGTCGCGAACACTACCCTTCAGCGGGCTGCGTTGGAATGTCTTCAGGTGAAATGACAGGCGTTTCGCCCACGTCCGGCGCCGGTTCTACAATTTCCGGGTCGCTGGATAATTCGGGCTTGAGAACGCCGTCGCAACGCCCCATGGTTTTTGTCAGGGAGTCCTTGTCGCCTGTTGTCTCCTCGAGATTGTTCGGGTCGACGACACAATCGTTCTGCGATTGCGCCACGGCGGTCTCTGACGACGCCATCATAATGATGGCGGTCACCACAAAGCGGAATGTTTTCCCTGAGGTCATGATGACATAACCGGCAAGGCGGATATTTTGTTCCGGAAACTGTGTCGGTCGGTTAGGCCGCCGGTTTGCGGAACAGGCTGAGCGCGATCAGACTGACGCCGTTTGAAATGAGTTCGATCGCCAGCATTACGCCGAGTAGAACCGTCGCCGCTTCCTGGAAATTCGTGAAAATCAGAATCGCCAGCACAATCGAAACTAGACCGGAAATCAGCACCAGCGGGAAGTAGCGCGCCCGCCTGATCTTGTATGCGGTGATCAGCTTGGAGACGCCCGCCGCCGCGATCAGAATGCTGAGGACCAGCGTAAGGGAGATAATGCCTGAAAACGGATTGCTGAGCAGAGAAACCCCTGCCAGCAACGCCAGCACGCCGATCAGTCCGGCCCACAACGCCGCCCCGCGACCTTGCTCGCGAAAGGCCGACATAACCTGCAAGACGCCGACGATAATGAAAATCCAGCCGATCAGCCTTTCGGCGGCGACAGTGGCCGCGAGAGGATTAAGCAGGGCGACAAGACCCCCGATGATAGAAATTAAGCCGACAATCAACCAAAGCATCCAGTTTTTCATCGCTTTTCCCCCGAATGACCAGATTCGTTCAAGAGTAGCATTTCGAGCGGGATGCAGGAAGAAGCAGCGAAGCTGTCAGATTTTCGGAACGCCTTTTGGTCGCGAGCGACGCTTCTGTGCGGCAATCCGGAACTGGGCGTTTGCCGCGCCGTAGCCGCCTCGACGTTCCACGATTTCTCCCATCCTCGCAACGGGGCCAGTTATGTATTGTTCAATAAAATTTTCAATCCTTTGTACTATGTAGTTAAAACAAACTGGTGGCGAAGCGCGGCAAAAGTCTATTGAAGACGGGATATGGAAACACAGCGGCAAGCCGAAACCGGGAAAACAATTCAGCGTCAGGGCTGGAAACAGGATCCGGAGGGCGTTCGGGCGAACATTCTCGAGGTCGCCCTTAAAGAATTCGCTGACCGTGGCTTGTCCGGCGCCCGCCGCCAAGACGCGGACGTCGAAGCGGATGATTCGCTACTATTTCGACGACAAGGACGGCCTGTACCGAAAGGGACTGAAACAGACCTATCGCGAAGTGCGCACTGGTGGGAAGGAACTGATGCTCGATCACCTCGCGCCGAAAGAGGCGCTGCGCCGTCTGACGGAATTCACTTTCGATCATTACAGCGAGAACCCGGATTTCATCCGCATCGTGATGATCGAGAACATTCATCACGGCAAATATCTCAAACATTCAGACTTGATAGGTTAATTGAACCAGGAGGCGATTTCCCAGATTGAAGCGATCTATGACAAGGGTCTTGAGCAGGGCGTGTTCCAAAACGGCTGTTCGCCGCTTGCCATTCACTGGCTCATTTGCGCGCTGAGTTTCCTTAATGTTTCCAACAGAGTTACTTTCTCACTGCTGTTTGGCGATGCGTTGCATGATCACGACGGGCAACTCGACCTGCTTTCCCAGGTGTCCGACGCCGTTCTGAAGTTCGTCGCGGAAGAATAGGGTGTATCGACGAGGATGGGCGCGCTGCTACCGTCTGGATTTACGAACGCACTGGCGCACGTGACATTTCTCGGTGTCGCGCGCTGTCACGAATGCGGGCTTTGACATGTTCGATGAACGACAATCCCTGCTTGACGCCACGAACGTGTCATAAAGGGGTATGCCCCGATTTCGAGGTGACGCATAGTGCAGTTGAGCGCTCCCGTCACGCTTGAGCGCCGACTGTACCTGCGCGCAGGTCATCCCGCGCGTATTGTACGTGTTCATCGCGAAGGCAGACGCAGTAACCATGCTTATGATGGCGGCAAGAAGAAGCGTTTTCATCGCTGTATCTCCGCTGAAACTGGTATCGAAAGAATAGGACAGAATAGTCCAGGATAACAGTCCGAACTTGGAAAGCAGGCAATCTCCTTGCTTCAGTCAGGGCGTCTTAACGCGCCTGCTGTTGTGTATTCAGCCAGGGAAGGAGTGATGAAAACGGGTGTCCGCAGTATATCAAACGTCGCAAATGACGATATCGGCGGCTTCAGGTTTTATGCGCTGCGCGATGTCGTAGGCGTCGATATAATCCTGTGCTGCGACCTTGCATTCTCCGATCGGTTTGTCATCTGTGTCGAAGAACGCTACGTCGAACATGGCCAGTCCGGCGGGGGCGTTGTAGGCTGAGGTGACTGCATCGTGTTTCATTGGAGATAGGGCTCCCTGTTATGGTTAATAAACAGTGTTTATACTTATTATTAACCATAATTAATAGCCGCCAGTTGTGATTCCACTGTGAAATACACCCAAATTACCGAAATTTAATGTTTTGGCGGGGTTTTTGAGCCGAAAATCGGGCTTTTAGGTCACTGGTGCCCCCTGCCGGACTTGAACCGGCACGCCCGAAAGGGCCACAGATTTTAAGTCTGTTGCGTATACCAATTTCGCCAAGGGGGCACGCGCCGCTACTGGTAAATATCCGGAAGCAGATTGCAAGTTTTTTCAGGCGACGCCACGTTCGCTGTGAACCGAAGCAATTTCGTTGAAATCGTCTTTGGTAATATCGGAAATCGGCAAATGGATGCGCAATGTTTCAATCGGCTTGCCCGGCCGCATCACGCCGACAACCGTCTCAATATCGGGGCAGCCCTCATCGCGGCAGGCAAGTTCAGTTACGGAGACAGCCACGTCGGGTTCGAGTTTGAGAACCTCTCTTGTCCATTCCTTGATCCCTCGTGTCTTTTCAGGAACGCCGCGTCGCGGGGCGAGGGGATTCGCGAGAGCCTTGATTGTCGATCTCGGGCGGGTGATATCAACCATGATGATGTCCTTGCCTGTCTGTCGCGTATAGTTTCCAGACACGAGCCCTCTGGATGGCTGCGAATCGAAATACTCTTATTGTGTCTTTCCTGATCCCGGTCAAAGCCCGTTGGATCAGGGTTGGCCGGCTATTAAGCGACGCCTCGAACAACTTCTTCACCGGATCGGATTCGACACCGTCCGTGATGAATACGAGACGTGTTCGACGGTCATCGTCCGGCCAACGTTCGAGAACGGTGTGCGGATAGACCACATGTTGAACGGCATGGACGATGCGTGGTCTATCCGGATCTCCCTCAACACTGATAATTCCCTTGACCCTGAGAAGGCTCGGGCCGGCTGACTTGCTGAGAAGCTTGAGAAATTGGTGGAATGCTGCGGCTTCAACCGGTTCATCCCGGACGATGGCGAATGTTCGGATCCGTGCGCCGTGGCGTGTGAGCCGCGCGTTGTCGTCATCCTGTTTGGTCTTGTCTTTGTTATCAGAGGAGATCGCGCCTTCCAAGGCGAGCCATAATGTCACATCGTCTCCGAGATCCGTTGGCCGGTAACGACGCGGTAGGAACAGTTCCGCAGCGTCGAAATCATTTTTGCGCCAATCTATGATCGGAGCAGATGGATTAATAATTGAGAGTTGGGCGCGCAGTCTTTCGATATCTGTCTTTGTCGCTGGCTCGCGGGCGAGATCGGTTTTGGCGAGAACAAGGCGATCCGCAAACGCAATCTGCTTGGAAGCTTCAAACTGATTCTCTATGGCAAGTTCGGCTGTCAGAATATCCACAAGGGTGACAATTCCGGCGAGTTCGAAGTTGCGCGCCACGACATGATCGGCAAGGCCAAAGGCCGCGACGCCGCCTGGCAATAACTGGTTGACGACCGGGGCAGGGTCGGCAAGTCCAGTGGTTTCTATGATGACGCGACTGAATGCGATTTCTCCGGCGTCAACCATCGTCTGCAATTCGTACAGAGTTGTACGTACGTCGCTCCCCAAGGTGCAGCACAAACATCCTGTCGTGGCGCGCGTGACCCGGCTTTCGCCGACCCGAACAAGGTCATGATCCAGTGCAACGTCGCCGAATTCGTTCATAATGACTGCGGTGTCGCCAAAAGCAGGCTGCTGCAGGACATGGTTCAGGAGCGTGGATTTACCCGCGCCAAGAAACCCTGTCAGAAGAAAAACCGGGATTTTACCTCTACAGGCAGTAATTTTGGACAAAGCGGTTTCCCCGTCGTTGTCGAGCGGAAATGATTTGTAATAGTATAACAAATCATATGCGAGCAGGTAATATTTTTGCCTATTGAACGTCAAGTTTGATAGAAGGGATCGCGCGGCCTGACCGGCGTGGCAAGGTGACGCTTCCAAATCCTGTTTTCGGCTTTCGCGAATGTCGCTGGTTGATGGCGCGCGCACCAAGCGCCCGGTCGGAATTTTCATGCCGGATTTTGCGCGCCGAAACCAATCATTTATAGCGGGTCGAATCAAAATGATGGGTTCAAAATCCGAATGAAAATCGCCATTGAAAACGCCGCTACTGCGCTGCGCAGCATATTTCCCGAAACGCCGCTGCAACTGAACGAATTTCTGAGCGATCGCTACGATGCCCGGATTTTTCTCAAACGTGAAGATCTCTCCCCGGTGCGGTCTTTCAAAATTCGCGGCGCCTTCAATTTTCTGCGAAAGGTGATCGAAAAAGACGCCGACGCCAATCGTTTTGTCTGCGCTTCGGCCGGTAATCACAGCCAGGGTTTTGCGTTCGCCTGCCGCCATTTTGCGCGTCACGGCGTAGTCTACATGCCCGTTACGACGCCGCAGCAGAAGATCGACAAGACCAGAGCCTTCGGCGGCGAATATATCGATATCCGGCTGTTCGGCGACATATTTGACGACTGCTATCGCGCAGCAGTTGACTATGGACTGCAGAACGACGCCGTCATGGTGCCGCCGTTCGATCATTCCGACATCATCGAAGGACAGGCGACTGTAGCTGTCGAAATCGCGAATCAGATGCCCGAAGGCGAGGGGATTGATCTCGTACTTGTACCGGTAGGCGGCGGCGGGCTTGCGTCCGGGGTGACAGGGTATCTCGATGGCGTCGTCGCCAGGGACAGTTTCATTTTTTGCGAACCAGCCGGCGCGCCGAGCCTCAAGGAATCGTTGGCCGCGGCCGGTCGCGTCAGGCTTGCTCAGGTGGACAATTTCGTGGATGGCGCGGCTGTCGCTGAAATTGGGGTTGAAAATTTCGAGCGCCTCAAGGGTTTTTCCCCTGAACAGGCGATCACGATCGACGAAAACGCGATCTGTGCGACCATGACGGAGTTCCTGAACGTCGAGGGGGTGGTTCTGGAACCGGCCGGCGCGCTGCCAATTGCAGCGCTCGAAAAAGTCGATCCGGATGTGCTGAAGGGTAAAACAGTGATTGTGATCGTCTCGGGCGGCAATTTCGATTTCGAGCGACTGCCCGACGTCAAGGAAAGGGCGATGCGTTATTCGGGGTTGAAGAAGTATTTCGTCATTCGGCTGGCTCAGAGACCGGGAGCTCTGCGCGACTTTCTCAATATGCTCGGTCCGGAAGACGATATTGCTCGCTTTGAATATCTGAAGAAGTCGGCGCGCAATTTCGGGTCAGTGCTAATCGGCATCGAAACAAAGCATTCGAGCAACTTCGCCGATTTGACGCAGAAGTTCACAGAGTCGGGCCTGCGTTATCAGGACATCACCGAGAACGACATCCTGTCCAGCCTGATAATCTGACGGGTTGCATTCGCTGATAAAATCGGCTTGGGATTAGAGCCCGCCAGGCGGAGCGGGAGGAGGAATCTAAACATGGCCGGTATCGTGGCTCTTGCGGCTGCCTATGTCTTTTCGCAGTTTTACCGGTCTTTTCTGGCTGTGCTTACTCCGGTGCTTTCCGAGGAGTTGGGCGCGACCAAGGCGGACTTGTCCCAGGCCTCCGGCATATGGTTCCTTACATTCGCGCTCATGCAGTTCATCGTGGGCGTGTCGCTTGACCGGTTCGGGCCAAGGCGCACCGCAGCGGTTCTTTTTGCCTTCGGTTCTGGAGGCGGCGCTTTGCTGTTTGCCAGCGCCAATACGCCTTCCACCATCACGATTGCGATGGGTATGATCGGCATTGGCTGTTCTCCTGTTCTGATGGCGTCGCTCTTCATTTTCGCCCACCGGTTCGCTGCAGCGCGTTTCGCTGTGCTTTCATCATGGCTTATGGCGCTTGGCACAGCGGGCAATGTCATTGGCGCCCGGCCTCTGGTGCTTGCAATAGAAATGGCGGGCTGGAGAACGACCATGCTGACGCTTGCGTTCATATCTATTGCTGTGGCAGTCGCGGTTTTTTTGATCGTAGAGGATCCCCCGAGACAAAAAAATGACGGGTCCAGCTTCGGCGGGTATCTGCAACTGTTGAAGATGCCGGCGATGTGGCTGATTGGCCCCCTTATGGCGGTCAGCTATGCGCCCGCCGCCGGTATACGAGGCCTGTGGATAGGGCCTTATCTTTCGGATGTTTACGGGCTTTCACCCGACGCCCTGGGCAATGTGGCGTTATTCATGGCGGTTTCCATGATCATAGGCGCGTTCATATATGGGCCGATGGATACGCTGTTGAATACCCGCAAATGGGTCGGGTTCTTCGGAAACGTCGTCCTGACACTGGCTCTGTTGGCGTTGTTTGTATGGCCAGTCCTGCCGGTGCTGCAGGCAAGTCTCTTGATGATCGTCATCGGCCTGTTCGGCGCCAGCTATGGATTGATCATGGCGCATGGTCGCGCCTTCTGCCCGCCCAATCTGGTTGGGCGCGGGGTCACGCTGCTGAATTTCTTTTCGATCGGAGGCGTGGGGTTGATTCAGTTCCTGACCGGACGTATTGCCGACAGCACTTTTGATCCGGCCGCCCCGGAGCGCGCCTTTTCTCTGGTGTTTGCAACCTATGCCGGCCTCATGCTCATAGCGCTTGTGATCTATCTGTTTTCGCAGGACAAGCCGCCGCGCGAAAAGGCCGGGTAGATACGCAGCGTGATCGCGCCCAAAGGGCTAGAGGCCAAGTCCTTCTATCCACTTGGTGATGATATCCGCAGTTTCCTCTGTCGTGCCGGGAGATAGGATGTCGCCCGCCAGCACGTGCTGTGACGCGCTCTCCACATTTTCAATTACCACGATTTTCGCGTCGCCGCCCCAGCGTCCGGCCATATTCCGTGTTTCTTCCGGGCTGACTACCTGATCATTTTCCGAGATCAGAAAAAGAGCGGGAACCTTGATTGCCTCGATGTCGGATTTGCGCGTGTCCCTGACGAGCTCCGCCATCGGCAGCAGCACGGATGACGGATAGCGGGTTGTCCAGTTCTCTCCCTGATCCTCGTTCTCAGGCTCGAAACTGCGCCATTCTCCAACGGTCAGATCAAGAATCTGCTGCGCCCACGGACCAGCCAGCAGGTCCGATCCGGCTGCCTGCATTCGGTAATTGGGAGAGATCATCACCAGGCCGGCGACATTCGGCAACGGGTTTTGCCGAGCCGTCAGCCATGTCGCCAGCGTGCCGCCGGTGGAGGTGGCTATGATAACCACGTGTTCGCCGATCCTGCGGCCAATCTCTACGGCTTCAGCGGTGTCGTTTATCCATTTGTTGTAGGTTGCTTCGCCCATGGCTTCGGGTGTTCGGCCATGTCCCGTCAGGCGCGTATAGTAGAGATTGGCGCCAAGCCTTTCTGCAACGAGATCGGGCACGGGTCTGATTTCGGCGGGCGAAGCAGAAAAGCCATGGATGTAGACGATCGAAATCGGCGTCTTGGCTCTTGAGTTGGGGTAAGCCCAAACCAGCTGTTTTTGGTTGTTTTCGCGTATGTCGTCAAAGCGCGATTCCCTTTCAGCGACATAGGCGTCTATGTCGTCGCCGATCGCCGCCGGGTCGAAGCGTATGGCTGTGTCGGGCTGAATGCGTGGGCCGGCGAGATAAATCACCGTCAGCGCCGCGATCACAATGACCGCGGAGTAAAATAATACCCGTAACCTGGAACGCTTTTTTCTCTTCATTCGGTTTGTCCTCCCGTTCAGGAATCGTGCATATCAATGTCGATGTTCGGTCGATCGACCACCTCGCGCAACGCGAAGGACGAGTTGATCTTGACCACATGCGGCAATGCCGAAAGCCATTCCTTGTGGATTCTTTCGTAATCCGGCAGGTCGCGGGCGGCAACCCGCAACACGTAATCGTATTCGCCCGACATGAGATAGCAAACGAGGACATTCGGACAGCGCCTGACCGCCGCCTCGAATTCGCTGAGCGTCTTGCCGAATTGCCCCGACAGCGAAATCTGCACGATAACGGTCATGCCGTGGTTGAGCGCATTGTTTGAAATGCGCGCATAGTAGCCCCGAATGACGCCGGATTTTTCCAGAATATCGAGGCGGCGCGAACACGCCGACGGGGAAAGCCCGACCTTGTCCGCCAGGTTTGCGTTGGAGATGCGGCCATCCTGCTGCAATGTCCGCGCAATGGCAATATCGATTGCGTCAAGCTTATTCATTCGAAGATCCTTCGAAAAATGCCAATATTATAGAATAATATTCGATTCTTGCGTGGCGATCAATCCCAGTTTGCAAGGACATTTCGTGGGTTTTGCGCTGAAATGATCGCCATTGTGACTGCGGCGACCAGACGCCGCTGCGATGAGGAGACATTACAAATGCGCGTGGGTTGCCCAAAGGAAATCAAGAACAACGAATATCGGGTCGGCCTTACGCCTGGCTCTGTCCGCGAATATATTGCTCATGGTCATGAGGTGATCGTGGAAACCGGAGCGGGTCTCGGCATCGACGCGGACGACGGAGCCTATCGCGCCGCTGGAGCAAAGATCGTCGAAACGGCGAATGATGTTTTCGAACAGGCGGACATGATCGTTAAGGTCAAGGAGCCTCAGCCAGCGGAATGGGCGATGCTCAGAGAAGGCCAGCTTCTCTATACCTACCTGCATCTGGCTCCGGATCCGGAACAGACGAAAGGTCTGGTGGAATCCGGCTGTACGGCGGTCGCCTACGAAACCGTCACCGATGCCCATGGCGGACTGCCGCTTCTTGCCCCGATGTCCGAAGTCGCCGGAAGGCTCTCGATTCAGGCGGGCGCCACGGCGCTTGAAAAGGTCAATGGCGGGCGCGGTCTCCTGCTCGGAGGCGTGCCGGGCGTATTGCCGGGCAAGGTTACCATTATCGGTGGCGGCGTGGTCGGGCTCAATGCAGCCAAGATGGCTGTGGGTCTGGGCGCGGACGTTACCATCGTCGATCGTTCCCTGGGACGCTTGCGCGAGCTGGACGACATTTTCAGCGGACGTATCAACACACGCTATTCGACCATTGAAGCCGTCGAAGAAGAGGTCTTCTCAGCCGATGTCGTAGTCGGCGCCGTTCTGATTCCTGGCGCGGCCGCCCCGAAGCTCGTCACCAGAGAGATGCTTTCGGGCATGAAGAAGGGTGCGGTTATTGTCGATGTCGCCATCGATCAGGGCGGATGTTTCGAAACTTCTCACGCGACGACGCATTCCAACCCGACGTTTGAGGTCGATGGCGTTGTCCATTATTGCGTCGCCAATATGCCGGGCGCAGTCCCTGTCACCTCGGCGCATGCGCTCAACAACGCAACGCTGCAATATGGATTGCAGCTTGCGGATAAGGGATTGAAGGCGATTGCAGAAAACCGGCACTTGCGCGCGGGCCTGAACGTCCACAGAGGGCGTATCACGAATGAGGCTGTCGCCAGCGCTCTCGGATATGAACTTGCCGAGCCGGAAAGCTTTCTCAAGGTCGCTTGACGTTTCTCCCTCAAGCGATCCTGCCAAACCAGCCCCGCCGCACCAACGGGGCTGGTTTTTTATGTGAAGAGAGTTCGCGGGATCAGTCCCGTTTCATGATCTTGAGCAAGTCATCGTCAGTCAGCGGATGGATGAATGTGTCGCTCTGGCCGATCGGTTCGAAACCGAATTTCTGGTAAAGCGGAAGGGCCGCCGGGTGGTCCAGTGTGCAGGTGTTGATCGTAACCTTGTTTGGATTGATCTCCCATGCGGCGTCGATCGCCTGTTTCAGGAACCAACGGCCCAGCCCCATGCCATGGGCGTGGTCCATCATCCCGAAATACTCGATGTTGATGGAATCGTCCTGCTGCGCGCGCAATTCGAAAAGCCCCGTCGGCGCGCCGTCCAGATAGAGCACGTCGATTGTCGTCTCTTGCGAATGAACCAGCGCAGCCAGCGCCGTATCATCGAGCCGAAGCCGCGCCACCCAGTGCCAGCGTCGACCTATGCGGTATTGTAGATAGCGATAGAAATGAAGCGGCATCCGATCCTGGCGCATCAATGCGACGTGCAGGTTGACCGGCATGGGCGCGGTCAGTTTGGGGCGCTCTTTTTGTTCCAGATATGTAACGACGGCTTTTCGGGGCGATTTTCGGATCATCGGCTGTTTCCCGTGTCCACCGGGGTGTCTTCGCGCGAGCCCCATTCAGACCAGGAGCCGTCATAAAGCCTGTTGTCCTGGTGACCGAGTGATTCGAGTGCGAGGATGATCGCCGCCGCCGTAACACCGGAGCCACAGCTCGTCACCACAGGCTTGTCCAGATCCATTCCTGCTTCGTCGAAAGCGGATCTGAGCGCCTCGAGGTCCTTCAGATAACCGTTATCGGACAGGGTCATCACCGGTATGTTGAAGGCGCCGGGCATATGCCCCGAACGTATGCCTTCGCGCGGCTCCGGCTCGCTGCCCGAAAATCTTCCGGGACTGCGCGCATCGGCAATCTGCGCGCCGCCTTCGGAGACGATCGATTGAATCATCGAGAAAGGGGCGAGGCGACTGTCATCGAAATCTGCGATGAACTCGGTGGGTGCAGGGCGCGTCACCGCGTCCGTGACAGGACGACCTTCCTTTTTCCAGTTGTCGAACCCGCCGTCGAGAATATGCACCTTGTTGGCGCCCATGACGCGGAGCATCCACCAGACGCGGGGCGCGGTGAAAATACCCGGACCGTCATAGACGACGATCCTATCGTTGTTTGACAATCCCAGCCTTGACGCGTGAGCGGCGAAAACCGCCGGGGAGGGAAGCGCGTGGGGCAGGTCGGCTCCCGGCTCCACAATCTCGTCCTGATCGAAGAACACGGCTCCGGGAATATGGCCGTCGTCATATTCCTTGCGCTGGTTTCGATTTTGGAATGGCAGATACCAGGACGCGTCTACAATTTTCAGGTCTGGCTCCGGGAGCTGCGACTCCAGCCAGTCCGCAGACACGACAAAGGGGCTTTTTACAGACATGAACGAAAGATCCTATTCCGGTAACGCGCCGAACCGTATCCGGAATCGCCTGTTTTCTCGACCCTTTTTCTCGATCTTTCCGATATGGATTGCGCCCACTTCCTTCGTTTCGGAAACATGCGTGCCTCCGCATGGCTGGCTGTCGATCGAAGAGTCTTCGCCGATACAAACAAGGCGCACGCGACCGCTGCCATTTGGAGGGCGAACATTCTTTGATTTTACGAGCTCGGGATTGGCCTCCAGGTCGGCTTCCGTGATCCACTGCGTGAAGATTGGATGGTTGCCGTCGACGAGATTCATTAGCTTTTCGGTAACAGTCTTCTTGTCGACGATGTCGCTCATGTCGAAATCGACCCGGCTCTCGTTCTCGCTAACCGAGGCGCCGGTAATGCCAAAGGGGCAAATAACCGTCAGCAGATGGCAGGCGGTATGCATGCGCATCAGCTTGTAGCGTCGTTCCCAATCGATGTGGAGGACCAGTTTTTCACCGACGCCGGGAACCGGTTGATCATTCGCTGGCACGTGGATGATCTCGGCCTTGCTCTCGCCCGTAATCGTCGCGGCGACGTCGATCCGGGATCCATCTTCAAGCTCAAAAAAACCAGTGTCGCCCGGCTGGCCGCCGGAGGTTGCGTAGAAGCATGTACGGTCGAGCACTATGCCGCCTCGATCATTTATCGCGACGACCGTGGCTTCGGAAGTCGTCAGATAGCTGTCTTCAATGAAAAGCGGCTCAGTATCGGGCACGGTCAAACCTCGACGAAGGGTATGTCGATCGCCGATTCCCTTTCCATCCAGTCAGGGTAGGGCAGATCCTTTGATTTCAGGAATTCAGGATTGAAGAGTTTTGACAAGTAACGGTTTCCGTAATCGCACAGCACGGTCACGATCGTGTGCCCCGGACCCATCTCCTGCGCCATGCGGATTGCGCCAGCTATGTTGATGCCCGAGGAACCGCCCAGGCACATTCCCTCTTCCTGGATGAGATCGAAAATGATCGGCAGCGCTTCCGAATCCGGGATCGAATAGGCGAAATCCGGGGTGAAGCCTTCCAGGTTGGCCGTGATGCGTCCCTGACCGATGCCTTCGGTGATGGAATTGCCTTCGGATTTGAACTCGCCATTGACGTAAAATTCGTAGAGAGCAGCGCCTTTCGGATCGGCAAGGCCGATTTTTACGTCCGGATTGCGATCCTTGAGGCCAAGGCTGACCCCGGCGAGAGTGCCGCCCGAGCCGACGGCGCAGATGAAGCCGTCTACCTTGCCATCCGTATCCCGCCAGATTTCCGGCGCCGTGGTCTCGACATGCGCCTGTCGATTGATTGCGTTGTCGAACTGGTTTGCCCAGATAGCGCCGTTTTCTTCTTCAGTTGCAATCTGTTCGGCCAGACGGCTCGACAAGCGAACGTAATTGTTGGGATTTCTATAGGGCGCGGCCGGCACTTGCACGAGCTCAGCGCCAAGGAGGCGGAGCGCGTCCTTCTTTTCCTGGCTCTGTGTCTCGGGGATGACAATAACGGTGCGGTATCCGAGCGTCTTGGCGACCATAGCCAGGCCAATGCCGGTGTTTCCGGCCGTGCCTTCGACGATGACGCCGCCAGGGCGCAGCAAGCCTTTCTTCTCGGCGTCGCGCACGATATAGAGCGCCGCGCGGTCCTTCACAGATTGTCCAGGGTTCAGGAACTCGGCTTTGCCGAGGATCGTGCAGCCGGTGAGCTCGGAGGCCTTCTTCAGCTTGATCAGCGGCGTATCGCCTATGCCGTCCAGCACCGATTCTTCAAAATTCATGGCGTTTCGCCTCCCGTTTGACGCGACACGGCGCGATCTTCATAACAGTTTGTCGCCTGCAGACAAAGCAGTCGTTGGCCAATGGATAGTCTCTCGGCGGCGCGTAAACAAGGAATGTCATTCGCCGCTGATGCGCCCTTGCGATAGGCGATTTTCAGCTGCCGTAGGGAATTCAAATTATTATTTGCGCCATACCCTGACCTTCACGCCTTTTCATAGACAAGCTGCCGAACATTGATGTTTTCAGCGCGAAAACCGGCCTCGCAATAGTTGAGATAGAATTCCCAAAGTCTTTTGAAACGGCCGTCATAACCAAGCGGCTCTATCGTCGGCCAGGCGGCGGTGAAGCGTTGATACCATTCAGCGAGCGTGCGCGCGTAATCATGCGCAAAGGCGCGCTCCGAGCTCAGCGCCAGTCCGGCTTCCTTGCCAAGATTTGCCATGATTTCCCGCGTAGGCAACATGCCGCCCGGAAACACGTATTTCTGGATGAAATCGGGACTTCGCCGGTACTGCGCATATTCCTTTTCGTGAATGGTGATCACCTGAACCCCGGCGGAACCGCCGGGTTTGAGGCACTCTCTCAGCTTCTCAAAATAGACATTCCAGTATTTTTCGCCGACAGCCTCAAACATCTCCACCGAGACAATGTGATCATACTGACCTTTTTCCTCACGATAGTCCTGGAAACGCAACTCCACGAGATCGGTCAAGCCGGCTTTTTCTATCCTGTCTCTGGCGTAGTCGAGCTGGCTCTGGCTTATCGTCAAGCCTGTGACTTTGACGCCCCTGTCTTTCGCCAGATATTCAGCGAATGCGCCCCATCCGCAGCCGATTTCCAGCACATGGTCCCCGCGCTTCGCGCCGATAGCGTCGGCGAGGGCGGCGTATTTGGCTTTTTGTGCGCTTTCCAGATCGTTGGCGCCGGTCTGATACAAAGCGGACGAATAGGTCATGCCGGGGTCGAGCCACTGCTCGTAGAACGAATTGCCGAGGTCATAATGCGAGGCGATATTCTTCTTCGCCTGGCTCTTGGTGTTGCTGCGCAGGAAGTGACGCAAATTCTCGACGACCACGGAAAGCAAACGCGCGATGCCGGCCATGTGGCTGCGCATGTCGGCGTTGACGACAAACAGTTCCAGAAACGTCGGCACGTCGGGGCTGTCCCAATCACCGTCGATATAGGTTTCCGCGACGCCGATCGTGCCGCGACGGATCGCGGCGGGAATGAGCTTCCAGTTGTGCAGGATAAGCGTTGCGTCCGGGCCCGGTTCGCAGCCGCTGATCGAATGCGTGTTCCCGTCGGGAAACTGGATGGATAGCGAACCCTGTTTCAGATCCGCAAGCATGCGCAACATTGCGCGCGCGCCGAACGGTATTTTGTGTTGGGGAAGGTGTTCTTGAGATCGTCCAGCTGTTGACATGGAGCCGGATCCGTCAATTTCGTTTTCCGACAAAGGCTTCTCCCTGCTTGCACTAGTGCCGATATGTGCGCCGGCTTATAATCTGTATGGACCGGCGGACCTATTATTGTTCCTGCTCTTACCAGCGTGCTTTTTATATCTTCATCCTGCGGCTTTTGTCTTCCCGCCGAGTTGCTTTTTTTCTAGGGTCAAGCGGTCTGGTGAGATAGTTTGGCCGCGGAAATTGCCCGGACGGGGGTTCCTGTCTCGTCGCCATTGTCCTTACAATCTGTACGACGGCCGCTGTGCAGGTTGCTGTCATGAAGATTTCAAAGCCAAGCGCGCCTGTTCCATTCGTGGTGCATAAGTGGAGTGTTTCACCTGTAGGGCGCTTGCAGATCGACAGGATGTGCGGATCAATAGATGCGCAAATGATTGGAACGGAGCCTTGCGAAGCTGTGAAAGCGCCTGGAACGATGAGTGGCGAAGACCGATACCAGGAATTCGACGACAATCAGGTCGCCGAATTCGTGCTGGGAACGTTGCCTCATGACCAGCGCGCCGCATTCACAAATCGATTGCGCATCGATCCTTCTCTTGCAATGGCTGTGCGACGCTGGGAGGCTCGACTACTGCCGTTGAGCGGTGAGATCACGTTGGACGAACCTCAGCGCGCCGCAAACCAAAACACCGAACACGTGCTCTATGAAGCGCCTGAAAAACCGGCGTCCTGGTGGTCCAGCCTCGCCGTGTGGCAGGCCGCAAGCGCCGTGTGCCTCGCAGCAGTATTGTTACTTGGCGCATCCCTTTTGGCGTTGCAACGGGGGGCGGATCGATTTTCTCCTGTATTCGTCGGTCGCGTCGCCGGCAATCCGGATATCGTGCAGCTTCACGTCGCCTATGATCCGGCGCGATCCGTGTTGAAGATCAACCGGACGCAAGGTGGGCCCGGGCAGGGGCGCGATTTTGAACTTTGGCTGATCTCGGACGGGAATCCGCCCGCCTCCCTGGGCCTGCTCGCAAGAGACCGTATTTACGAAATTTCGGTTCCGGACGGCCTGGCAGCGCGCATGGACAACGCCGTCCTTGCGATCAGCGATGAGCCGGCAGGCGGCTCGTCTTCCGGGCAAGCGATTGGCGCTGTGCTGGCGACGGGTAATCTGGTGCGCCTGTAGCGGATATCACAATTTGCAAAGCGTCCCGAGAGCGGACATGTCGAGGCTGCAGGTTTTCTTGAGGCTCTGCAGATCAACGCGCAGTTCACTGTCTAAATTTGTCGGGAACTGGAGGCCTCGCCCGGAATCGAACCGGGATAGAAGGATTTGCAGTCCTCTGCGTAACCATTCCGCCACGAGGCCTCAGTATGCCGATCGGCCGAACGCACTTAGAATGAAATCAGCACCAGTGCAAGGTCAATCCTCTAAAAATCCTGTTCGCTCTATCGCGGTTGTCGATTTGGGTTGTCATGAGCTTTCATCAAGCGCTTACGATCCAGAATTGCCGCCGTTTCTGACCTTGCGTCCGAACCTGACAGCCAGCCGACGGCGCCAGCGGCGAACCATCGGCAAATCGTGAGACAGCACGAGCAGACCGAGCGGAATCATCCAGAAACCGAGTATAGGCAGAAAGCCCAGAATTCCGCCAACAACGAGCAGAGATCCAAGGCCAACCCGGAACAGTCGCGAGCGCGGAAGTCCGAGCTTCTTGTTGCCAAGCTTGACATGCGGACGCGAGCGTTTGTTCGCGTGCGCGGAACCAGCCTGTTCCCTCATCCTTTTCCATTCTGCATTGTCATTTTCAATAAAAGGTTCCGTAGCGCTTGTGACGATTGTCGAAACCATTGGGCATACATGGGGCATTTTTTGGAAAAAAGGCTTGGCAATCCAATAATTCTTTTCTATACGCGACGGCACCGTCACAGACGCCATGTTCCCCGGTAGCTCAGTGGTAGAGCAGTTGACTGTTAATCAATTGGTCGCTGGTTCGAATCCGGCCCGGGGAGCCACTTCCGCGAAATCCACAGATTTTCCAGCGCTGATTGCTGAGGGCAATCAACGAACAGTATCTGATCTGCCTTAAATGGTCTGAGGTGGCGGTTTGCCGCACGGCATGCCAATATGGCGTTGCTAAACGAGCTGACAAGGCGGAAATAAAGGTGTCGGGACTTGACGCTTCACGCCTACGCCCGAACGGGTGAGGTTGTAGCTGGCGATGAATACGCAGGGTTCACGGGCCGTCGACGTTCTGGTGGTGGGTGGTCGAACCACCGGCCTTATGCTCGCTGTTCGGCTGGCGCGCCAGGGCGTCAATGTACGCATCGTAGACGGGTCGCCCGGCATCAACGCCTTTTCGCGCGCGTCGCTCTTGCATTCACGCTCTCTCGAGCTTCTCGACAATCTCGGAATTGCGGATGAGATCAGGGAGAATGGACAACCGTTGCGCGGCATGCGTCTTTTTATGGACGGCAAGCAAGTCCTGCAGACACGGGATCCGCCGGTTGAATCCAGCTGCCCCTATGGAATTTCCTACTCGCAGGCGCAGATCGAGGGGCTCCTGGAGGCGAAACTGCGTGAGCTGGGCGTGAGGGTGGGGCGCAGCACCGAGCTTGTTGGCCTCGAACAGGACGGCGACAGCGTTCAGGCGACGCTCAAGCGCGCTGATGGGGTCGAAGAAACCTTCCAGGCTGGTTATTTGGTCGGATGCGACGGTGCGCACAGTTCCACGCGCCACCTGCTGGGTATCGAGTTTCCCGGCGCGCAAAGCAAATTCACTTATTTTCTCGCCGATGTCATATCCGAGAACGATGAACCTTCCGACGCCTGGTTTTATTTTCTGCATCGAGAGGGTTCGCTCATATTCGCCATACTCAACGGCGGCCGGCGCCAGATAATTGGTCCGCTTGCGGGCGACCATTCCGCGGATGAAAAGCCTGATCTGGCCGAAGTGCAGGAACTGGTAGATCGGCGCACCGGAGGAAACTATCTGCTGGGCGATCCGCGCTGGCTAACCTATTTTACGATCAACTATCGGGTTGCAGAGCTATACCGCGACCGCCGTGTTTTCCTTGCAGGGGACGCCGCGCACGTACATTCGCCTTTCGCCGGCCACGGCATGAACACCGGTATTCAGGACGCCTGCAATCTGGCCTGGAAATTGACTCTCGCGATCCGTGGGCGCGCGTCGGAAACGCTTCTTCAGAGTTACGAGGTAGAAAGACGTCCCGTTGCGCGGCAGGTGGTCGACAACACGCGGGCGTTCACGGAGCCGGGCGAGACTTATCCCGCCATGACGGACGAAGAGCGGGAGGCATTCCTGAAAGGCTTTCACAGGGAAGGCGAAGAACTGGTTGCTTTTCGTCGCAATTTCGAAGAGCTCGATATCGACTACGGCGCAAGTCCGCTCAGCATGGACGATGCTCCAGATCTCCCGCAAGAAGTTCGCCCCGGACTGGAAGCCCGAAATGTCTCCGGTTTACTGCATAAAGACGCCTATTGCGATCTGTTCGATTTTCTGGATGGCCCGCATCACTGCCTGCTCGTTTTTGCCGGCAAGGAGACGCCGGTTGACGTGGCTGGTGTTAAGGCTGCCGAAGCATCGGACAAATACAGTTCGTGGATGGATGTCTATCTTGTGCTTCCGCAGCGCCAGGGCGTGATCCCGGAGAACGTTTCGGTGCTTCTTGACCCGGAATCCGAACTCGCCGAACGATACGGCATGGCGACCGGCGGGCTTTACCTGTTCAGGCCGGATGGCTATGTGGCCTATCGTTCGCGTCGGACGGACAGGCTTGGGAACTATGTCGAAAGCGTCATGCTGCGCTGTTAACGCAGCATCCCGATCTGCCGCCTTACGTCTGCTGCCTGATTGCTTTCTGTGACATCCTGCGCGTCACGACCTGACGCCGAATGAAAGCCGCGGCGAACAGGGATGACAGAATGAGAATGATCGTCGGGGCGGGGGCGCTGTCGAGGAAGAAGCTAAGATAAGTCCCCGCAAGCATCGCGCCCATGCACACGGTGATCGCCACAATGAGCATTGTGCTGAACTTTCTAACGAGCAGGAAAGCGATGGCGCCGGGGGAGATCAACAGGCCGATAGCAAGGATCAGCCCGGCGGCTGAAAGAGTCGCCACGATCGTCAGAGAGAGCGCCGCCAGCAGTCCGTAGTGCAGCCAGTTTACCCGCAATCCGGAGGTTCTTGCCTGCACCGGATCGAAGCTGTGTAACAGCAGATCCTTCCATTTCAAGGCGATGGCTCCTGAAACGACAAGCGAGATAACGCCGGCCGTCCACAGATCCTTTGGTTCCACACCTAGGATGTTGCCGAAAAGAACATGGTCGAGATGTATATTGGTGTCGATCGACACGTAAAGCACGATCCCGACGCCGAACATGCCGGAAAAGACGACGCCCATGACAGTGTCCTGTTTGACCCGCGAATTGTGGGACAGATAGCCGGTCGCAAGCGCACAGGTCATGCCGGCCGCAAAGGCGCCCACGATCAGCGGAATGCCAAATATGTACGCAAGGACAATGCCGGGCAGGACGGCGTGGCTGACGGCGTCGCCCATCAGCGCCCAGCCTTTGAGAACCAGATAGCAAGACAGCAGGGCTGTCGGGATCGAGACGATCATTGATATGTAAAAGGCCTTCTGCATGAAGGCGAAGCCAAACGGCATGAGAAGCGTGTCGATCATCGGTCTGACGCTCCGCCGGTTGCGGATCCTATCGTGTCCGTCGGTGGTCTGTTGAGGGCTTCCTCAGCCTTGCGCCGCGCAGCCAGCAATCCGTGCTTCGGCGCGAACACGAAGACAACAAGGAAGATAATGGTCTGCAGCGTGACGATGACGCCGCCCGTCGCGCCATCAAGGAAATAGCTCGCATAGGCGCCGACGAAGCTCGTGATCGCGCCAATCGCGACGGATGTAAGGATCAGCCGGGGGAACCGGTCGCACAGCAGATAGGCGGTGGCGCCCGGCGTGACCACCATGGCGATGACGAGAAAGGCTCCGACCGTCTGCATCGCCGCAACAACCGACGCGGACAGCAGGACGAAAAAGACCGCCTTGAGGATATCCGGCCGCAGGCCGATCGATCGTGCATGGCTCTCATCAAAGAACGTCACCATCAGATCCTTCCACTTCGCCAGCAGTATGGCCAATGAAATAAAGCCGATCAGCGCCAGTTGCAGCGTGTCTTGCGGGGTTATGGCGAGGATATTGCCCATTACGATCGTCTGGATGCTAACCGACATCGGATTCACCGACACTATGAACAGACCGAGACCGAAGAAGGATGTGAAAATCAGACCGATGATCACGTCAATCTTAAGACCCGAACGCTCCGACAGGAAGAGCATGGCGCCGGCCGCCAGGCCTCCGGCGATAAAAGCGCCAAGCGCAAAAGGGAGCCCGAGAACATAAGCTCCGGCAACGCCGGGGACGACGGAATGGGATAAGGCATCGCCAATGAGTGACCAGCCCTTGAGCATGAGATAGGCTGACAGGAAAGCGCAAACGCCGCCAACCAGAGCAGACACCCACATCGCGTTGGTCATGTAATTATAGGTGAAAGGTTCAAACAGATACGCAGTCACTGCTGGGCCTTTCTGGTTTTGGATTGTTCCCCGTACTGGACGAACGGGCGTTCGTCGTCGGTCAGGATGGTAACCTCGCGCGTGTCGTCGTCGTCATGCAGATCTTCTCCGCCCAGTGTGAAGTGCCGCAGAACGCCGCCAAAAGCCTTTTCGAGGTTTTCCCGGGTGAACGTGGTTTCGGTTGGGCCATAGGCGAGCACAGTGCCTTTGACGAGCACGGTCCGGTCGCAGAATTCGGGCACCGAGCCGAGATTGTGAGTCGACACCAGCATCACCCGTCCTTCATCCCGCAGCTCGCGCAGCAGAGCCACGATCTGCTCCTCTGTCTTGACGTCGACGCCGGTGAATGGCTCGTCGAGAAGGATGACCCGACCGTCCTGGGCCAAAGCCCGCGCCAGGAAAACCCGCTTTCGCTGACCGCCGGACAACTCGCCGATTTGGCGGTGTCGATAATCAAGCATGTTCACGCGGGTCAATGCATCCTTTACCGCCTGGCGATCTGCGGTGGAGGCGCGGCGGAAGAACCCCATATGTCCGTATCGTCCCATCATCACCACGTCCTCGACCAGCACCGGAAATGACCAGTCGACCTCCTCTGACTGCGGCACATAGGCGACAAGGTTTTCGCGCAAGGCTTCTTTGACGTTGCGTCCCAGAAGCCGAATGTCGCCCTTTGCTGCCGGGAGGAATCCCATAATAGCTTTGAAGAGGGTGGATTTGCCTGAGCCGTTCACGCCCACGAGGGCTGTTACGGTGCCGCGTGGAATTTCGAAACTCGCATCGAACAGCGCGGTGTGGCCGTTGCGATAGGTTACCGTGACGTCATCTGCATAAATGCCGCCGCCGGGGCCATCGGCGCTGATGCGATTTTCGATCGAGGTGGATCTGTCGAGCATGGGGAGGTCAGCGTTTCTCAAACATCGTGTTCCTTTAACGGGTAGAACCTCCGCCGCTGAATTCCGGCGGCGAAGGTTATGGCTATTGCCTGAGCTTCGATTAGTTCATGCCTGTCAGGCCCCGCGCAACGGTTTCTGACGTTACACGCAAAAGATCGAGATAGGTCGGAACAGGTCCATCCGCCTCACTCAGAGAGTCGACATACAGGACGCCGCCGTAGTTCACGCCGGTCTCGCGGGCGACCTGTTCGGCCGGCGCCGTATTGACGGTGCTTTCGCAGAAAACGACAGGGATATTGTTTTCTCTGACGCCATCAATAACGGCGCGAACCTGCTGGGGCGTCCCGACCTGATCGGCGTTCATCGGCCAGAGATAGAGTTCATTCATTCCGAAGTCTTTCGCCAGATAGCTGAAGGCGCCTTCACAAGTCGTCAGCCAGCGCTCGGATTCCGGAATTCGCAAAATCTGTTCGCGGAGCGGCTCGATCGTGGCGCGCAGCTTGTCCTTGTAGGCAGCGGCGTTTTTTACGTAGGTCGCTGCATTTTCCGGATCCTGCTCGGATAAAGCTTCCACAATGTTGTCAATATAAACCAGCGCGTTGTCCAAGCCCATCCAGGCGTGCGGATTGGGCTTGCCTTCATAGGATCCCGACTTGATCGAAATGGGGGTGATGCCGTCCGTCAAGGTGGCTGATGGAACGTTGCCGAGATTGGAGAGAAATTGTTTGAACCACAGTTCGAGATTCATGCCGTTCCACAGGATAAGATCTGCGTCGCTGGCCCGCACGATATCTTGCGGCGTGGGTTCGTAGCCGTGAATCTCGGCGCCCGGTTTGGTGATCGACACGACATCAGCCGCGTCACCAGCTACATTGGCGGCCATATCGGCAATGACTGTAAAGGTTGTAACGACTTTCATTTTGTCTGCTGCGACAGCAGATGAGACGACGGCGCAGGCGAGGGCTGTAGAGGCGAGAACCTTGAATATTCGATTCATTGATCGGTTTCCGTACATGAGAGTTTCCATTCTTATATTAATAATGCGAAGCATTTGCAAGTGTCAACGTTTTTGATAGTCATTCTCATCTGGCTTGATCAGATGAGAACGCCATGCTAGTCAGGGGCAGGGAGTATTGATTGTGAACGATGTCAAAGAGCTGGAATCCGAACTGCGCGGCGAGGGCGTAAGGATTACGCGACAGCGCGTTGCAATCCTGTCGGCTCTGTCAGATTCGAAAGATCACCCGACAGCCGAGGAGCTTCTGGAGCGGTCCCGCGATTTCGATTCATCGGTGTCTCTGGCGACGGTCTACCGCACCTTGTCGGTGCTGGAGGGGCGCGGCGCCATCCAGAGGAATGAATTCGAGGGCGGGGGCGCCCGGTTTGAATTATCGAACAGACCTCATCACGACCACCTGATCGACATCGAAACGGGAAAGGTCGTCGAATTTCGCTCTGACAAGATCGAAAGACTTCAGGAAGAAATTGCGCGAGAGCTTGGATACGAACTCGTCCATCACCGGATGGAACTGTATGGCAGGCGAAAATCTTGAGAATCCGGGATACCCGGACAGTCTTGCCGGCCATGGCTGCGACAGGGCGCTTGTTTGAAGATATTCCTAAATGATCCCGGTTTTGTAATCCGACCTTGCTGCAGGTTCGGATTTTGCGATATGTCCGCAAGAAATCGATGGATTGGCTAAACATGAATTCACAGACTGAGCGCTTGTCACGGGATGATATGCAGCTGCCTGATAGCCCTGTGGCGCCGTCCGGTGAGGCGGAAGAGAAAATTCTTTCCATCTGGGAGAATGTGTTCTCCATAGACGGCCTCGGCGTTGAAGATGATTTTTTCGATCTGAGCGGCACGTCCCTGCAAGCCCAGGAAATCGCCGACGCCGTAAACGCGGAATTTGGAGCGGGATTCAAATCCGGTCAGTTGGTGGAGCACTCGACGATCAGCCGCATCGCCGCGCTGATTTCAACCGTCGACAAGCCAGACATTCCCGCACACCTCGTGGAACTGCGCACGAGCGGCGACCGCACGCCATTGTTCTTCGTGCATGGCGCCGCCGGTTTCCTCTTTCCTTCCATTGAGTTCATGAATGGCTTTGATCCGGATCAGCCGGTCTATGCCTTCCAGGTTCCGGGATATGACGGGGCGATGGAACCCTTGTCGTCGGTCGAGGAACTCGCTGACGAATATCTGCGCTGCATGCTCATGGTTCGGCCAGATGGCCCGTATCATATCGCCGGATTTTGCAACGGCAGCTGGATTGTAGTGGAAATGGCCCGCCGGCTGAATGCGCTCGGCAAGGAGGTCGGTCGCGTCATCATACTCGATCCCGGCGTTCTGCCGGGAGAAATGCGCAAGGCTTTCGATCTGGCGGACGCACGGCGCAACAGCGGTTTGATCGCAATGGCGCGGCTGCAGGCAGCCAAGCTCGAACTCTACTACAAGTCCGTTCTGGCGAAATATCGTTTCTATCGCATTTCCGGAAAATGGCTCGATCCTCGCGATCCGGCGAACCACGACCATCCTGACGTCCGCGCTCGCCACAAGGATTCCATCAATCGCAAGAAGAACAAGTCGAAGAAACCCGCCTTCAAGTCAGAGGAAGAACTCGAAGTCCGCCGCACGCCGGAGGCGAAGGACGCGTCATCAAAACTGATGCTCGCTTTCTATCGCTATGTTTCCGATGATCCCATTCCCAACCGCGTGGACATCATCGCCAGCGAATTTCTCAATGAGCGTCTGGCAAACCCCGTGCATCCGATCAATGTACTGATGCCGAACAGCAACGTCATCGTCTTCGGCAAGCATCATGACGACGCCGTATCAACAGAGACCGCTGCAAATTCAAAAATCATCCAACGGCTGCTTCACGAAACGGATGGTTGACTGGACCTGATCCGGTCATCAGCTTTCAGTATCCGGTCGTCTTCTCGTAGTGAAATGTGTGATATCCGAACAGGCCGAATATGCGACCCAGCGCCTGTCCGAGCGCCCGGATAGATGAGAGTAGGGTTTTTCCCAGCGTGAAGGGCGCCAAAATCAGCAGGAGCAGTCCCGCAACAAATTTGTAAAGGCTGCCGATCGGTATGATCAGCCATTTGAGATAGGGCCGCTTCTTGTATTTCCTTCGAAACGAAACAAGCGACTGATCGCGCGATCTGCGGAACTGGTAGCCGACGGTCAGTCGAACGGCCGGCACTTCCTCGTCGACGAAAGCTTGGGTGCACCAACCGGTCTTCGCGCCGGCCCGCTTTGCGGCGTAGAAGAAACCGGAATCCTCTCCGCCAGTCAGATTGTACATTATATCGAAACGAAGATTGTTTTTGCGGCAGAAGTCGAGATCCGTCATCCAGTTGTTCGTAGCGAGCATGATCGAGCCATCGCGGTCTCTGGTCTCCAGATATCGTGAAACACGCTGAATACGTGAAGACCGCGCCAACAGATTGCGAAGAATGACGGTTTCGATAATCCCGTCTGGCGGATCATTGGCGAACGGAATTACCGGACCGCCGACAAGGTCGAGGTTTCTCCTCTTCATGCTGCGATAAAGATTGCTGATCCAGCCTGGGCGCACGATTTCATCGTCGTCGACGAACGCCAGTTTGTCGAAGCCGGCGTCGATCGCATAGTTCAAAGCGCAGTTGCGCGCCGAGGCGACGCCGATAACCGGCTCTTTCAGATATTCGATATCGACGCCGGGGGCGTATTGCCTGAATTCATCGGCGACCGATCGCAGAAGTCCCTCATCGCCGTTTTCCACGAGGACGATGCTGAAGGTGAAATCCGGCCCCGTATCCAGCGTCGCAAGGGAGCGTAATAGCGCGCTGACCATCTTGATCCGGTCGCGTGATAAAACGCCGATGCATATTCGCTCTATTTTTTGTTGGTTCGGTAACGACATCTGAATTGTTCTGCCATCCGGATGTATAGGCCCTATAGAAAGGAAATTGTGTGGGCAAGCGCACAGAAAGGAAAATATGGAATTTTAGACTTTCTTATCGATTGAATACTCGTGAGTGTTGAATTTTGCAGTCACGTTCCAGTTCTGTTCTTGGCGTAGGCTAGGCGGAAAAGCTGACGTATTGGTCAATTTTCACAGGGCTGGCGCTGATCACAAGAAAGAGATGCCATGCTTCGTTTATTGCGGCTTGCATCTAAAACATGGCGTAATATGATGAAGTTGTTTTTGAGGCGCTTGAAATAAATATCAATATTATGACGGGTGAACAATATTATGTCATTTTCACTTCAGCAAATCGAGAATGAAGTCCCCAAATTCGCGTCGGACAATGTAAACCTTTCAGTAGTTTGCCAATGGCTTCTGAGAAAGCCGATTGATGCGCTTTCGGTCGAAGAGTTGCGGATACTCATAGGTCAGGATATCGGGCTTGAACACCTCCTGCCGATAGCTTTTGCGCTGCTGGAACGCAACCCGATGGTTTCAGGAGATTTGTTCGACGGTGATCTCTTATACGCCGTGGTGCATTGCAGTCGCGCATCTGCGCCACACAACAAAAACCGGATCGCTTCGCTTTGCAGTCGAGCGATACGTTCTTGCAAGGCAAGCAAACGCGCCGAACTCATGATGGCGTCTGCGCTTCGCAACAAATCAGGTCGAGCGGCGGATCCGGAAGTTGAATACCGGAAGTTGATTCGCGACGAACTTGCCACCATGCCATGGGACAGTTTTCTGCGGTACAGTTCCGGGTTTACGTCAGACGCTCAGAGCGGCTGAGCAATCAACGGTCCAGATGCAGGCGGGCGGCGTAAAGAGAAACCGCTGCGGCGTTTGACACGTTCAATGATTTGATGCGGCCGGGGACATCCAGCCTGGCGAGAACGTTGACGGTTTCACGGCTTTTCTGACGCAATCCCTTGCCTTCTGCTCCAAGGACAAGGGCTATTCGGTTCCCTGAAAAGCTGTTGGCGAGGTCAGCGGTCCCTTCGGAATCGAGTCCGATCGTGAGAAAACCCGCCTTCTGCAGATTTGTGATTGCCTCCGCAAGATTGACCACTTGTACATAGGGCATCATTTCGAGTGCTCCGGAAGCCGCCTTGGCAAGGGCGCCGCTTTCTCCAGGGCTGTTGCGCGTCGTTGTAATCACCGCGCCGGCTCCAAAGGCGACGGCCGAGCGTAAAATTGCCCCAACATTGTGCGGGTCGGTGATCTGGTCGAGCACAAGTAGCAGCGGACTGTCCTTCAGATCTGAAAGCGTCGGCTGGGGCAGGGGGGCTGCTTCGATCATCGCTCCCTGGTGCACCGCGTCTTCCGGCAGTTCAGCGTCGATCGCAGAAGGTTCGACGATTGTTACATCGAAGGCAAGGCTTTCGGCGCTTGCAATTTCCAGCCGCTTGAGCGCGTTCCTGGTCACCAGCATCCGATGAATTGTGCGGCTCGGGTTGTCCATGGCCGCGCGTACGCTGTGAAGGCCGTACACCAGCACCGTATCGGCTGCGGCGTTATCCTTTTCGGACTTGAAGGCGCGCCTGGCGTCGCGGTGGTTGCGCCGCAGTTTGGCGTAATGCGTATCTTTGGCGCTCCCGCGCGATTTCGGATCGTTCTTCATGCGCGGTGGTTATCCCTGCGGCGCGTATTTGACAAGCCTGTGTTTGCGTCCGCAATAATTTGGAGCGCTGCGGGCTGATTTGGAGAAATGGCGTGTTGACAGATGTCGATGCGCCCGTCATAACGCCGCGCAGATTCCGCGGCCGCATAGCCGGTCAAAAGATGTCGGAGATCGAAACACTTGGCCCCGCCGAGCAATGGAGGGGTGCCTGAGCGGTTAAAAGGGGCGGACTGTAAATCCGTTGGCTATGCCTACGCTGGTTCGAATCCAGCCCCCTCCACCATCGATGCAGGGCCAGGTGCGCGGGTATAGCTCAATGGTAGAGCAGCAGCCTTCCAAGCTGAATATGCGGGTTCGATTCCCGCTACCCGCTCCAGACCTTTCCTGATCGAAACTGTATTTGTTTGCTTCCGCTATTCTGGCGAGGTTGCTGATTTCACTCAGTAAACAGCTATTTTGCGATAAATCTTGCAAAAAATATTGTGCAACGTGCATCCAAATCCACCTGGAGGCTGCGCAGGTTCCGGACAATCAGGTCATGCAAGTCTGGACCAAGCCGGACAGCGACGGGCCGCCCGTTTCGCCTGGCCTGCTGCCATTCGAGCGCTCGGGGATACTCGAAGTGGAAGGTCTACCATCGCCTGCCGCCGATCAGCTCTATGAAATCACTTTCGAGCCGGAAGGCGGATCTCCGACCAATGTGCCCACCGGCCCGGTTCTTGGAAAAGGCTTCGCGAAATCGCCGGTGCGCTGAGGCGGTTCCTGGTGGACTACGCCAGCGAAGGCTCCGGTTCCAGATCGGGCTTGTTGTCGCCATGTCTCCGCAATGTCTCGCGAAAACGGGCGCCAACAGACGACTGCTTTTGCGATTGGGACTTGCACAGGCGACGCGAAAGCCTTATTGGGCCTTCGATCATCGGGGCTGCCGGGCCGGGAGTTTCCGATTCCGAGTGTCCAAGTGCAATCTGAAAGACAACAGGACTGGAATATCATGGCGAAAGGTAAGTTTGAACGCAACAAGCCGCATGTGAACATCGGCACGATCGGTCACGTTGACCACGGCAAGACGTCTCTTACGGCAGCGATCACGAAGTACTTCGGCGATTTCAAGGCCTATGACGAGATTGACGGCGCTCCTGAAGAGCGTGCGCGCGGCATCACGATCTCGACGGCGCACGTCGAGTATGAAACGGAAGCGCGTCATTATGCGCACGTGGACTGCCCTGGCCACGCCGACTACGTGAAGAACATGATCACGGGCGCGGCACAGATGGACGGCGCGATCCTGGTTGTTTCGGCCGCCGACGGCCCGATGCCGCAGACGCGCGAGCACATCCTGCTTGCCCGCCAGGTTGGCGTTCCTGCTATCGTTGTGTTCCTGAACAAGGTCGACCAGGTCGACGACGAGGAGCTCCTCGAGCTCGTCGAGATGGAAGTTCGCGAGCTTCTGGACTCCTACGAGTTCCCGGGCGACGAAGTTCCGATCGTCAAGGGTTCGGCGCTTGCTGCTCTTGAAGACTCCAACAAGGAAATCGGCGAAGACGCTGTTCGCGCGCTGATGAAGGAAGTCGACGCCTACATTCCGACGCCCGAGCGTCCGATCGACCAGCCGTTCCTGATGCCGATCGAGGACGTGTTCTCGATTTCGGGCCGCGGCACGGTTGTCACGGGACGCGTGGAGCGCGGCATCATCAATGTTGGCGACGAAATCGAGATTGTCGGCATCCGCGACACGAAGAAGACGACCTGCACGGGCGTGGAGATGTTCCGCAAGCTTCTTGACCAGGGTCAGGCCGGCGACAACATCGGCGCGCTGCTTCGCGGCGTCGAGCGTGAAGGCGTTGAGCGCGGTCAGGTTCTGTGCAAGCCTGGCACGGTTACGCCGCACACGAAGTTCAAGGCAGAAGCCTACATCCTGACGAAGGAAGAGGGCGGTCGTCATACGCCGTTCTTCACGAACTACCGTCCGCAGTTCTACTTCCGTACGACGGACGTGACGGGTGTTGTGACGCTTCCTGAAGGCACGGAAATGGTTATGCCGGGCGACAACGTTACGGTTGACGTTGAACTGATCGTTCCGATCGCGATGGAAGAGAAGCTGCGCTTCGCCATCCGCGAAGGCGGCCGCACCGTCGGCGCCGGCATCGTAGCGAGCATCACGGAGTGATGCTGGCAGATGCCGAACGCAGCCGACGGCGCTTTGAATGGGCAAAATGCGCGCAAGCGCGTTTTGTCAGCGGCGCCGGCATCGTCGCAAGCATCACGGAGTAATTTCGCTGGAATTCAAGGCGCGCCGCCGCAACGCGGCGCGTCAACTGTTCAGTGGCGATTTGCCGCTTGAACCATGCAGGAAATGCGTCTAAACCCGCATCTGCTTCGTAGGGGTATAGCTCAGTTGGTAGAGCGACGGTCTCCAAAACCGTAGGTCGGGAGTTCGAGCCTCTCTGCCCCTGCCATTTCGGCGACTGTAAAGTATCGACACGTTGCCGATACTTTACAGTCGCCTATCTATCGTCTTGAGCCTCTTGGCTTGCGAAGACAGACGATATGCCCCCAGAATATAACGGCATCATGATATAGCCGACACCGCAGCGATATGAACCTCGTCATAGCCAAGTAAGCTTTGCAAATGCTGGGCGGTTGTATGAGTCTGGATATACTCTCTTACTCGACCTGGAAGAAAGTGTTTCCATTTGTCGTCCTGACGAAGCGAGGCTCTTTGGGAATAGATCGATTCCCGGTCAACTACCCTCCGACTCCCAATATTCCCGGTCTTCAGGGCTTTCGCTTGTATGAGGGGACCCAGATTCCCACCGATAGGGTGAATTTCAGTCTTCCAGTAGTCAACGTCAAAATCAGATGGCTCCACCCCCAGCAATTTACTCGTGGGCCGAAAGAGGAAGTGAGTAGGATTCTCGATTATATTTTCCAGCTTCACTTGCAGTATTGGACCAAAATGATCAGCCCTAGTCATAGCGTTATAGAAGTTTGAAAGTCGTTTAAATGTGGAGTCTATAAAGACCTTCACGCTTTCAAATTCCGAGGCAAGCAAAGCGTGCGTCTCCCCGTAGTCGCTGATACCCCGGTTCTTCTTTGCATACTCGTTTGCCAAGTATGACGCCATGTGCGGGAGTGGGTGTTTCGTAACGTGACCGAAGGACATCTCTACTCCGCTGTCCCTGACGGAAGTGACGAATTTGGTCGAGAAGAAATTCAGACTCTTGCTTGCATCGACCACAGAACGAGCGCCCACTATCGCGGCGATGGTTTGGTAAAACTCTGCATCAGGGATATCGGACATGAGCGCAATCCTGTCCGAGGTCCATACCCTACATTCGCGGCATGCTGCACAGTGAGCCTTCGGCCGGCGCAAGCGGCTTAGTTCGCTGCCACCGTAAACTCCCTCTGCCGAATTCAGCAGATAGTTCGTAATGGTTGATCCGCCGTATGACACCCCGAGAAGAGCAAATACTTTCATGAATAGAACCAAATTCGGGCCAGGCTAGCCAAAGGTAATAATGTAAACAAACTGACGAAAAATATCCGCGCTGCTTCTAGCACGAGTGATCCCAGGATAACAAGATCGGTACTGGTTTGCGTCGTCAACCGGTGTTCCAGGCGTGCTTTGCCCTGCAGGAACGCTTCCGAATCCCGGTTCCCGATTTCGTCATTCTGCCTCCATTTTTGGAGACGTTACCGGTAGTGGTGGTTGTGCAGGTTGACCGGTCACAAATGCACTCCGTGGCCAGGTGGCAAGGCAGGTCTGGACCAAATTAACCGGATAAGACACGGGTCTCAGGTCAGATCGCATGATTTCTACCGTGAGTGGTCGACGGAAGCGGCAGTAAATCTCATCGCCGGAACCACGTCCCCTACACCCGATCCAAATTTACTAGGCCGTGTGGACGAATTGACTCAGGTAAAGGATTTGGGATTCCGGAATTGAATTCGATGTGATTATGGGATGGCCCGCCCCTCTCCGGAGCGATCGGATAGGATTGCTCTGTCATTGAACGAGAGAGGAACGGACCGATGTCGATAGTTGTGCTTGGAATTGATCTTGGCAAGAACGTTTGCAGCCTGGTTGGACTGGACGAGGCTGGCGCTGTTGTTTTGCGCCGGCGGCTTCGCCGTACCAGCGTCGAAGATTTTGTTGGCGGATTGCCGAACTGCATTGTCGCGATGGAAGCCTGCTGCGGTGCGCATCACCTCGGCCGGGTGCTTGGGGCTTTTGGCCACACGATCCGGCTGATGCCGCCGGAATATGTGCGACCCTATGTAAAAGCGAACAAGAACGACGATCACGATGCCGAGGCGATCGCGGAGGCGGCAACGCGACCGACGATGCGTTTCGTGCCGGTCAAGAGCCAGGTGCAGTCAGACATCCAGGCTCTGCACCGGGCACGCTCGCGGCTGGTGTCGGAGCGCACCGCGCTGATCAACCATCTGCGCGCACTCTTGCTGGAGCGCGGCATCGTTGTGGCGCAGGGACGGCGCAGGCTTGAAGATGCACTTTCTGTCTTCGCGGATGACGAGGATCCCCGACTATCGCCGCGCATGCGGCTTCTGGTCGAGGACTTGCGCGCCGAGTGGCGCAACCTCGATGAGCGGATTGCCGCATTCGATATGGAATTTGCGCACATGGCGCGTGAGGACGAAACAGCCCGTCTGCTTTCGACGATCCCCGGGATCGGCGTCATCAACGCCACTGCTCTGCTGGCCGCGGTCGGCGATGCTCGCAACTTCGGATGCGGCCGTGACCTGGCCGCCTGGCTGGGCCTGGCGCCTCGGCAGGTGACGACGGGTGGCAAGCCGAGATTGCTGGGCATATCCAAGCGCGGCAACCGTTACCTTCGGGCAAACCTGATCCATGGCGCTCGCGCGGTGCTGCCTCGCATCTTGGCCCAGGACACGCCGCTGGGGCGCTGGATACGGAGCCTGCTGGCGCGGGCGCACAAGAATGTTGTTGTTGTGGCGCTGGCGGCCAAACTGGCACGCATCGTCTGGGCGGTACTCAGGAAGGGAGTCCGCTTTGACCCTGCGATGGCAGCGGCATAGGAACACGACGGTCATCGGAATTGTGACGATGGTCGTGGTATTCTGCGGGTGAGGAAGATGGCCTGACAGTCGAACGGCAGCCTGGAAACCTGGACCAGTGAACGGTTGAACGAGACCGTTGTGATTATGAGGACCGGGCTGCGCGAAACCCCATCTTGGCCGGGACGATATCCCGAGACCGGATACGTTGATGCAGACTGAACAGAGCAATCTTCAAAAACCCCTTGCAGACGGGGCGGGCCATACGTTCATGGTTGCCGACATGATTTGGAGGTCGGCAATGTGTACCAAGATGAGCGAACGAGACTGGATGATGGCTCTGGAGGCTTTCCGTGCCTGTTTGCCGCGCGTTGGCGCAAAGGCAAAGAATGACCGCCTGTTTCTCGAAGCGCTGCACTATTTCACCCTTCACAACATCTCCTGGCGTGCTTTGCCCGAGCGGTTCGGCAACTGGAACAGCGTTTGGAAACGCTTCGACCGTCTGGGTAAGTCAGGTGTGTTTGAGGACTATTTTTCTATTCTGGCCGGGCTTGATGAAGGCGCGCATCTCATCGCCATGTTCGACAGCACTGTCATTCGCGCCCATGTTTCAGCGGCAGGCGCCAAAGGGGGCAGGAAGGTCAAGCGCTCCGACGTTCGCGCGGCGGATTCGGCGCCAAAATCCATCTGAAAACAGATCGGCTCGGCCTGCCGCTTGGCTTTGAGTTGACCGGCGGCGAAGCCTCTGACAGCAAGCAGTTTGCGGATCTCATGGAAACTGGTCCTGAGATCAAACACCGGGCCATCGTCGCCGACAAGGGCTATGACAGCAATGCCAATCGCGAGGTTGCGCGAAAGGCCGGGGCTGTCCCGATCATCCCATACAAATCAAACCGGCGTAACATTCCCGCCCACTTCGCCAAAGCGCTCTATCGGGGCCGTGCACGCATCGAACAGATGATGGGAAAGCTCAAGCGCTTCAAACGCGTCGCCTTGCCCTGCGAGAAAACAGCTAGAAATTTCCGATCCATCGTCGCAATCGCCGCTGCATCTATCTTGATCAAATCCGTCCACACGGCCTAGACAACTGGAGATTGCGTTAGCTATAGAAAGTCATGAATTGAACAGGCGGATGACGCTAGTCATAGGTCTCCATCGAAAGCCGGATCAGCGCTCATTAATTATACATACACGAAACTTTGTTAAACTCTTAAGAGAGAATTTCATTTCCCCTACAATCACTCAGTTGTCTGATATCGGTTTCTCTGTGGTTTCTTCGATAGGTGCTGCAAACAGGCTTGTGACTTCCGTTGCATGTTTGGATCAATGATTTTATCAGCTGAAGTATGTTGGACAAGGATGTCTGTAAATTTTGCTCACGATTAGAATGTCCGCCATTTTATTGAAACCGACTGGAAGACGGCAGGATATTTAGAGGTTTAGTAAGTTCGAAGGGTAACGGATTTAATTAATCTTTGTATCGCTGAAAGTGCTGAGGCAACGAATATTTTGGATTGAGCTATAAAAGTGTACAATTTAATTCAGCAAAGCCTGCCCATATTGAATCATTCGTCGATTATATCGAGTGAGGGAGATTTAGGTGGTGGTTGGTTGATTTCACATGCCAAGAAAGAGCAATCGACGCCAAGCGCCAAAGACGCGTTCATTCTCGAATTTGATATTTCATCGGCTCTCCCGACAGCGAAATTTTCCATGAATGAAGAATTCAGATGGTTTCGCATAGAGTATGAGCTGCCAAGAAAATATATACAGGAAGGTAAATTCGTCTTCTGCTTTTCGTACCGAAAACTGTCTGAAGTCAATGATAGCACAACTAGCATCAAAATTATTGAGTACATAGATGGAAAAGGACAAACCTACGCGAATATCTTTCGAGACCTGTCACAATCAATAGAACCCAGATCAATAAGTCGACAGCTCGAGTTCTTTGGGTCGGGGACTGAAAATGCAAGTTACAGGCTCTGCTTCGAGTTCAAGCAACCTATAGATTTCTGGTTTGGTGAAGTCGAACTCGTTCAAGTATCACCGTCAAAAGAAGTTGCTAGCAAATCCAGGACAACTCCATTCTATTTTCCGCCCTATCGAGCCTTTCAATATCAAGTATCGGAACAACTGTGCCGTCTCAATGATCAAATGGATTCGTTGATGCGGAAATCTCCGAGCCAATGGGCAGAAGAGATTCTGAAAGTGGCGCTTACGCTAGAAGATTACGAGACAGCAACAGGTCTGGCAGAATATCTTGAGCACCTATACAAAAAGGACGGCACGTTCCAATCAGAAGCTATTGGCTCATTGTTGAAATCAAAGATTGCTACCGGAGAGATAGATCAAGTTTTTGATCTTCTTACCCGGTTTAGTCATGCGAGTAAAAATGATGGTTCAATTTTAATAGCAAGACGATTGCGAAAAGATGCGAAGCCGCTTGCCGATTACAGCCTGCCATCCGGCAAAAGCGATGTGTTCAATTTGTCATACGACATCCAGAATTCGAGCGATGTTCCATTTGAAACTGTATTGATGCACACTCCTGAAACACCGGAGAGAGCTTTGCTTTGGGCCAACTACTATTTACAAAAAAGTGAAGTCGAATATCTTCGTCAACTCAATGTTTATCTAGAAGCGGTTGGGTCTCCATACGAAATCGAACTCGGAGATGCTCGTGATAATATCCTCCTTCGTACCAGTTTTAAACCGCGCAAAAATCTGTCCCTACTCTCGGATGGACCGCTAGTGTCGGTTATCATTGCCGCCTTTAATTCTGCAGAGACTATAAATTATGCTCTGGGTTCCATTCTTAATCAGACATATCGACACATCGAAATTCTCGTTTGTGATGACGACAGTTGCGACGATACGCTTGACATTCTGCGTCAGTATGTTGCCGACCCGCGTGTGCGCGTTTTCAAAAGCAACTCGAACCAAGGTCCCTACAATATCCGGAATCAGATGATCTCCGAGGCAAAGGGGGAAGTTATAACGTTCCACGATGCCGATGACATAGCGTTACCTCATCGTATTGCGATACAACTGCGGTTGATGATGAATGAAAGGTCGAAGGTTTCTCTTGGTATGTGGCTTCGCATTCGGGAGAATGGTCATATTGTAGCCTTCAAAGATGGATTTTTTCTCCATCAATGCCTGAATAGCATTATGTTTTTGAAAACGGTTTTCGAAGACCATGGACCTTATCGCCAGGCACGTTGCGCCGCAGATTCAGAATTTTACGAATTGATCCGCGGCCTTCTCGATCCAGGAGAAATCTCTTACGCTTCAGAGCCACTGGTGATCGGGCTATGGAGTGCTCAGTCTCTGACTCAAACCGAAGGGATAGAAGCAGACGAACTCGGGTACCGATCGGCAGCCAGACGATCATATTCATCCATTGCGTCGCGACAACGCATGTTAGGCAACGAAATCGTCTCCGACAGCAGAATAACAAGATGCCTGCAAGATGCAGGCATTTACCGGCAACCACAAATTACCATTGAGATTAGAGATTAGGCTTTATAATGCTTGTCGCGAATATTGCTACATATCCCGCTCGCGAAAGGAACCGGCGCGAGGCATTTCTATCCATCGCGAAACAGGTGGACGTCCTGAATGTTACGCTTAACGAGTATTCAAAAGTACCGCGCGATCTTCGAAGAATCGAAAATGCAAATTTTTATTTTCCTGAAGAGAACCTTAAGGATGTCGGAAAATTCAGTTTCAACGTAGGCCCCGAGGACGATGTTTTTTTGTGTGACGACGACATTATTTACCCTGACGACTACGTCTCTTGGTTGACTCGCAAACGAGTTGAATTGGGATCTGACGACATCGTTCTCGGGGTCCACGGCGTGACATATTCTGATTATTACGATGGACGAAAGCGTAGCGGACGGCTGGTATATGAATTTAACAAATCCTTGTCAGAAGGACAGTTTATGAACCAGTTGGGGACCGGCACAGTTCATCTAAAGGGAAAGCACCTTCCCCAAATTGAGGTGATGAAGGGGTCGAGCGGCTTTGTAGATATTAGATTTGCGAGGGTGCTATACGAGCATGGAATTCCACTATTTTGCATTGCGCGAGATGCCGGTTGGCTAGTCGAAATCGAGAACGACGTTTCTCTATATCTGTCGGTCACGTCTAATCTCCCAATGAATGCCTTACGAGAAGTGCAGACTTTTGGTGGTTTAAGCAAATTACCGTTAATCGATAGCCCGTTATCGATGGGATATTAGACGAAACAATTTGAATTTGATAATTTCTGAACTATTTCGCCGGAGAGCAGGGTGTACAAACACGGTATTCGCCTGACAGTCGCTGCCTGAGGGCGGCTTGATCAGGCTGCCTTTTCAGAGTTCATTTTCTCCTCCCTTTTGTCCCGTTGCAATCCTGGTTTCAGCCCAGCCTTGAAGACCTTTTCTGGTATCCTGCCTTTCATGCCTCGGCCCTGGTGCGGGCGCCTGGTATTGTAGGTGACGAGGAAGGCGTCGAGGTCCTTCTGCATCTGCGCGACGGACTCATAGAAGGTCTTGCGTCCCTCGATCCTGAAGTGCTCGTCGAGCAGCGTCCGGTGCAGCGGTAATCATCCCTAAAAACCATCGGGTTGAAAATTGGACTTCTCCATCGTTTGATGAACACGGAGAAGGACATGAAGAAATCGAGATTTACGGAAGCCCAGATACTGGCGATCCTGAAGCAGGGCGAGAATGGCGTTCCGGTTGCTGAGCTTTGCCGGGAGCACGGGATCAGCAACGCGACGTTCTACAATTGGCGATCCAAATATGGCGGCATGGATGCCTCGCTGATGGGCGAGATGAAAGCCTTGGCCGAAGAGAACCGGCGCCTGAAAAAGATGTACGCCGAAATGGGGTAGTGTCAAATATCTTTCGCACTTTTGGATTTGGCTGGTGATCTGAACCTCTCAAGCGGTCAATCTTTGTTTTTCCAATAGTGTCGTGTCCAGATAGCGTCTGGTCGACCATTTGGTCCCG